>NZ_CP013862.1:2250665-2572189 GCF_001307805.1 Lentibacillus amyloliquefaciens
CCGTGCACCATCCTCTAAACCGCTCACACCATCCATCGAGATAAAGAAAATGTCTTCAACGCCTCTCGCTTTGATTTCATCAAAGATTTGCATCCATTTATGTTTACTTTCTGTCTCATTTAACCATAATCCCAGAATGTCCTTTGTGCCTTCCATTGTGTAGCCAAGAATCGTATAAACGGCATATTTCTTTGTCTCATACTGGTTTCGAATCGTTGTATACATGCAGTCCACAAACACAAAGGCATAACAGTTACTCAGCGGTCTTGTCTGCCATTCCTCGAGTTCCGGGAGGACACTATCCGTAATATCAGAGATCATATCGTGGGAAACCGAAAATCCATAGATGTCCTCAACAGTTGAAGAAATATCGCGTTGTGACATCCCTCGTGCGTACATGGATATTACCTTGTTCTCAATCGCAGAAACGTCTTTTTGACGCTTTGGTATGAGTTTTGGATCAAAGGATCCATCACGATCTCGAGGCACCTGAATAGCGACTTCACCTGAACTGGTCTTTACTGTTTTATCGCCGTATCCATTCCTTCTGTTTTCTGTTTCCTTTTCGGCTTTATTATTGGATTCATAACCTAGGTGATGGTTCATTTCGCCTTTTAACATCGATTCAAACATTGGCCCAAATATATCCTTCAGTGCATTTTGCATATCTTCTACAGTCTCTGGTTGGTAGTTTTCTAGTATTTGGTTCGCAAGCTCAACAGATTTTGTATCACGCTTCGACTTCGCCAATAGAACAACCTCCCACTCATTTGTTTTTATTCTACCAATAAAAAACTAAACTGCGAAGTAAGAGCCGTACGCACTCTCACTTACACAGTTTAGTTTACACTCCCTTTGTTTTATAAACAATCTCCTCTTTTTGCTGTTTATAAAATCTCCTAACGGAACTAAACGGTCCTAATATACGATCAGAAGTTACTATTTATCATTTCTTTATCACGGCCTGAATAACATGACCTAATCCCACGTGTCTTTTTCCTTCATCTCGCGTCGCTTCACCGTAATAAAAATGAATACATTTATAATTTTTAATCCAATCCAGAATGTCTGCCGGATCATATAACATGTTAAGAGCCGGCGGACCACCTGTTTGATAGTTAAGCTGATCGTCAGAGTAAACCTCAAACATGACATAACCACCAGGTTTCACGGAATCCATCATGTTGTCCATTAAGAATGGCTGGTCTTGTTTTCGAACGTGCCCAAAAACCATAATGGCGGCATCAAATTGATCGGTATTCACTTTTTCGTTCGTTAAATTAATCTGAACGGTTTCTACGTCAACTTGATTTTGGCTAGCCAATTTTTTCGTTTTCTCAAGGCCAATGGTTGATTGGTCATAAGTCGTCACGTCATGACCCAGTTTGGCTAGGTAAACCGCATTCCGGCCTTCACCTTCTGCAAAGCAACCCACTTTTGAATGGTCCGGAATAATACCACTCGTATCGTGTATAAATACATTTTCTCTTTCACCATAAACAAAATCTTCATCTGAAAAGCTGTTATCCCAATGTTCTTTTGACATTATTATTGACCTCCTTAGTCATTATTTCCAGACATCCTGTGCAATTCGGGCGATGTGTCGTAACTTTTCCCATTGGTGTTCTTCCGTCAGAATGTATAAAATGCCCTGATTACTTGCCCCGGTTGCTTCGATTTCATCATCAGATATTCGTCCTATCCATGCCTCCAACACCTAGTCGACACCCTGCGAAATATCCCCACCGCAGACTGTTCATCGATCGAGGTCAAAAACAGAACGTGTATCCGTATCAAACACTTACTTGGCACGACCAACGATTCGTAAGACACCAGAAATTCAGGAACAGACGCCTTAAAAGAAATCCAGCCAGATTTTAATCGCCGTTCCCAGAATTAGAACTGCCAGAATACTTTGCAGTACCTTTGTGTTGATGCGCTTTCCAGCATTTGCGCCCAGCGGGGAGGCAATAAGACTTGCGATAATCATAATGACAGCCGGAACAAAGAGCACCTGTCCCGTCATGAGCTTGCCGGCAGTAGATCCAATGGAAGATATAAACGTAATGGCAAGTGATGATGCAATCGTCATCCGTGTCGGTATTTTCAGGACAAGCAGCATAATCGGAACCAGTATAAATGCGCCGGCTGCTCCCACGATACCGGCACCAATCCCCGTCGCAAATGCCAGGCTGACGGCGAGCCACTTATTAAACGTAACCTGATCAAGTGGAATATCATCAATCTGATTCTTGGGAACAAACATCATAACAGCAGCGATGGTAGCCAGCACGCCATAAACAAAATTGACACCGCCATCTGTCATGAAACGGGATCCAAATCCGCCGATAAAACTGCCGATAAGAATGCTAATTCCCATGTAAAGAATTAACGTTTTATTTAAGTAACCGCCTTTCCGGTATGCCCACACGCCGCCGATTGTGGCAAACAGTACCTGAACCGCACTGATACCTGAAACTTCATGTGCCGTGAAGGCCGATAGCCCTAACAAGGGTGGGATAAACAACAGCATCGGATATTTAACAATCGATCCACCAATCCCAACCATTCCTGAAATAAATGAACCGGCAAATCCAATCAGAAATAAAACAATGATAAAAACGAGACTGTATTCCATATGAACTTTTTCCTCCTAAAAGAAGGAAACCCCCAGCGATAGGGGGGTTCCATTAAGCCTTTTTAATCCAGAATTTCAGGACGTCGTCTTCTTCTGCCTCTTCCATTAGTTCATGACCACCGGATTTCGCCCATGCTGCCAAGTCGCTTTTGGCTCCTTTATCTGTTGCATGAACTTCCAGAATGTCACCTGATTCTATCTCATCAATTGCCTTTTTCGTTTTGACAACAGGCATTGGACATGCCATACCTTTCGCGTCTAATACTTTTGCTGCTTCCATTATTATACCTCCTGTATACCCAGCAACAGCCTTCTCTCATCATTGAAAAAAGGCAACTGCAGAATTTTTAGCCATGGACCGCACAGCGATTCGGGCCAATTTCCATTTCGCGTTGTTTTTCGTCTTCCGGATTCATTTTACCCATATTGGTCTGGCGGATATTTTCATACTCATTAGGCTGTGGCGGCAAGTTCTCGGTAACCATCTTCCGGAATTCATTTTCGTCATCCACCTGCAGGCCTGAATTACGCTGATACAGATCCCCCAGACGTGCTTTGACACTGCCGTCATCAGTCAATTCCTCAACGAATGAGTAGTGTGCAGGCAGTACAACCAGGTCGTCAGATAACTTTTTGTAGCGGTTATAAAGCGTATCGCGAAGATCGCCTACCCAATCTTCTGCTTTTCCGGCTAAGTCCGGACGTCCGATGGATTTGACGAACAGAATATCACCGGTCAGCAGGTATTGATCATCAATAATCAGAGATGTGCTTCCCATAGTGTGTCCGGGTGAATAGATCGGCTGCACCTTCACAGTTGTACTGCCGACTGTTATATTACTGCCTTCTTCCAGAGGTGCATAATTAAATGTCACCCCTTCAGCGTCTTTAGACGGCAGGTGGTAAGTTCCGCCTGTATTATCAGCAAGCTGACGACCACCTGAAATATGGTCAGCATGAAGATGTGTGTCAATGGAATGCTTAACAGTGACACCTTTCTCTTCAGCAAATTTCTCATATATATCTGTCATACGATTGGCGTCGATAACCGAAGCTTCATTTTCTGAAACGATCATATAGGATAGGCATCCTTTACCAAGACGGACAAACTGATACAGACTGCCGCCACCATCCAAGTCAGCTAGTTTAACCGGCTCAAGATGTTCACTCCAGGCTTTCATACCGCCTTCCAAATCGTAAACATTGGTAAAGCCTTCTTCTCCCATCAATTCAGCTACCATTTTAGATGAATTGCCTTTAGCACAGACAACAATGATTTCCTGATCCTTATTCAGTTTTTCAGCAACAGGACCAACGCCATCAAGCAGGTTAAAATACGGCTCATTCATAACCTCAATACTGTCGCCTTCAATTTTCCAATCATCGAACTCATCCGTGTTTCGCACGTCGAGAATCAATGTTTTTTCACGATTGACAACGCGCCTTGCGAGTTGCCCGGTTGTAATAGATTGTGACATCATACAGCCTCCTTAAAAAATTTTCATTAAAACGTCAGTGAGATGTCAGCATCTTTGGCGAATTCAATAAATGACGCTGCTCCGCCAACTTCAATGCCATCAACGAAATTATCTTTGTCGAGATTCATGACGTCCATTGTCATTTGACAGCCAATCATTTTAACGCCCATTTCCTGCGCCATGCCCAGTAGTTCACTGATTGAAGGGACATTGGCGTTTTCAAAACCTTCCTGAAAATGTTCCTTCCCTTCCGGCAGTGGCAGATTCTTGTGCGCTTCTTTATGAATGAGATTTAGCCCTTCAAACGTGAAGAATATGCCTACCTCTTTATCGGATGCTGCAGCAGCGGTCGCAATGTTAAATACTTTATACGCATCAAACAAACCTCCATTAGCTGCAATAATTGCTACGCGTGTATTGTTTTCCATTATTTATTCCCCCAAATTTGTCGTTTGATTTTTCAGTTGGACCGTCCCATTCGGACATGCTCGGTACAACATTTTTCATATTCTTAACTTCCATTTACTTCTCTGCATCTTCATTCCATGACAGCACGCCATCTATATTGGTCACAACATAGCCTTCCTTCCACACCCTTTTCACCTACCCATATGGGTATATAAAGTGAATCTTCAATCAGTGGAGGTTTTCTTTCTTCCCCCCACTGATTGTTAGATGAACGAATCGGACATTTACTGGCAGTTGATTCCCCACCTAATCTCCATCGTATACGCGAACATTTGAGGTGAGGTCTTACTCCCAGTTACATGTGGGATAAATAATAATGACCCCTTCCCCATATATACTTATACCTGTACGGGTATTTAAATACTTAATAAAAAAAGGTTAGTACGTTTTATGTGACTTAACCTATTTTTTAGTTTAGAAGAAGTGTGGTCAATTTGTCAACTTTGCTATCTGCTTTTGACAAGCAGGTTGACTGCTTCTTTTATCAGTTCTTCAGACTTTTCACCGTTTTCCTCTTCTTCACGGATACACTGCTCAAGGTTTTGACTTACAATCACCGCAACCGCACGATCCAGTGCATTTCGGACAGCCGTCATCTGTGTCACAACATCACGGCAATCCTTTTCTTCTTCCATCATTTTCGCAAGTCCTCTGACTTGGCCTTCTATACGTTTAACACGGTTTTTAACGTCTGCTTCGTATTGCATCCGTCTATCACTCCTTTCATTAATGCCACATCAATTTACAGTGTTCCAATTACAGAGACAATCCTGTGATAGAAGAGTCTGTACAAACACATGCTATCATAATTTCCTCCCTTGAGAAGAACTCTATTTAGTTTATACCCGTGTCGGTATTTTTGTCAAACTGTAAGAACGTGCTGAAGAATAGTTTGATGCTTATACTATCACAACGTTTTTTAAAATGAACTAACACCACACACTTTGCAGATCAATGTACGTTTATATAATTGTTTTTTTCCGGATTATCTATATATCCTTGTGCCAACTCACTTGCTTCGCCAGCCATCGTGAACAAAACACCTTTTTCTTGTATATATCATTTAACGCGTGACAGCAATCAGCCAACGTTCCACAAGCTAATAATTCCAATTTAAGTGCTCTTAAAATTCATTCCAATCTTGAACACTTTTTTCCAAACGATAGGCATTGATACCTTTACTTCTTCTTAAAAGCTCTACAGCCTCTACTGACATCAAACAGTATGGTCCTCTGCAATAGACAACAATATCACGGTTGGTTAGCAAAGAAGAGATTTTTTCCCTTAATTCCTCAACTGGTATGGAAACAGCGCCCGGAATAACGGCCGTTAAGTTCTTTGCGAAGAACACATTTTAAAATGTCACATAAATGACATAAAACCTAAGATTCTTTTCATCAAATTTTCACAATGAACTTGTAGCATATGTTTTGGGAATCATTGAAATGGAGGAAACATGTAATGGTGGTAACGAGCAAATTAATGTCTATTGGCATAATTGTATTAAGTTTAGCTGTTGAATTTAGCTCCATAGTACTTGTATTCATAGCCAAGTGGATGTACCTTCATTCACCAAATCTTTTTTGTCAGTATTTTTAACAGCATCATTAATTTATGAGTTTATTCAACTTGTTTTTGATTATTATCGCGTTAACGTATGGTCTTCCTTAACGATTAATAGCGTATATTCAGCCGATTGCAACAGTTTTTGGTTATATCATGGCTCCCAGGTTTGTGGAATTGTTTTTCATAATCAGTTATTCAATAACCAGTTTTAAATTAAGAAAGGGATGATTAACAATGGGTGGAATTGAAGCAGACACAATGTTGATTGCGGGAATGTTTTTAGCGATAGGGGCAGGTGCATTATCGTTCTTATCACCCTGCGTGCTGCCAATCTTTCCTGCTTATATGTCATATATCACTGGAATTAGTGTAAAAGAGTTGCAAGGAAATAAGACTACTAAAATTCGTCGTCAACTGTTAAGCCATTCCTTGTTTTTTTTATTGGCAGTTTCGTTGGTATTCATCAGTTTAGGTGCCAGTGCATCATTTTTAGGACAATGGGCTCAAAATTTACTGATAGGGGATTCCGGTCTATTTATTCAACGAATTGCGGGCGTTTTCATCATAACGATGGGATTATTTGTTGCAGGATGGATTAACATTCCGACATTAATGAAAGAAAAACGTTTCCATTATTCAAAAAAGCCGGCTGGATATCTGGGGACATTTTTTGTTGGGCTTGGGTTTGCTGCCGGTTGGACGCCATGTATAGGTCCTATTTTTGGTTCTATTCTGCTTTTGGCCGCCAGTAACCCCGGTCAGGGTGTATTTTACACCGTTATGTACGTGATTGGCTTTTCATTACCTTTCCTTATTTTAACGTTTTTCCTTGGGTCAACGAGATGGATTGTCCGTCACAGTCAAGTAATCATGAAAATAGGCGGAGCGCTTATGATAATCATGGGGCTGATCCTGTTCTTTGGTTTAATGCCGCGTATTTCAGCGTTTCTCCTTAATTTGGTACAAGATACATGGTTATCAAGATTAGGATAATACGGAGGGATTATCAATGAAAAAAGCAATACTTATTGTATTGGCAGTAGGAATGCTCGGTTGGGCCGTGTACGATTTTATTAGCCCATCCGGTGAAACGTCCGACGTAGAAGATACCGGTGGAAATATGATTACGTCGCCGCCGCCTAATGATAACGAAGGTGAAGTCCAAGAGTTTAATGAGGTCGGACTTTCCCTGGGCCAAATTGCTCCTGATTTTGAACTGACCACACTTGAGGGTGAACCAGTACGTCTGTCTGACTATAGAGGGCAGCGTGTCATCGTTAACTTTTGGGCTACCTGGTGTCCGCCATGCAGAGAGGAAATACCGGATTTACAAAAGCTTTATGATGAAAAAGATGTTGAAATTTTAGCAGTGGATTTAACCAAAACCGAGGAAAGTGAAGAGAATGTCAGAGACTTTGCAGATGATTTTGAGATGACTTTCCCTGTACCAATGGACGTAAATTCTGAAGTTGCAACTACTTATCAGGTTCGGGCATATCCGACATCTTATATGATTGATTCAAATGGCCGTATACAATTCTCTGCAATGGGGGCAATGGATTATGATCTTATGGTGGAAGAGTTGTCAAAGATAGAATAACTGATGACACATGCCAGGAATAATGATTTTCATGCTTGAATGGAAAAATACCGCGCTAAGGTGAAGCATCAACAAGAAAGGAAATCAGAAATGAAACGTTTACTGTTCATGATATTTGTTATGACCCTTTTTCTAACTGCATGCGGGGAAGATATTGAAACGAATATGTCTGAGGACGTACAGGATTTTGAATTTACCACACAAGATAACGAAACACTGTCCCTAAATGACTTAAAAGGAGAATGGTGGATAGCTGACTTTATTTTTACAAATTGTACAACTGTCTGCCTGCCGATGACATCGAATATGTCAGAACTTCAAAATAAAATGAAGGAAGAAAATTTAGATGCCAGGCTTGTTTCCTTCAGTGTTGATCCTGATGATGACACCCCGGAAGTATTGAAAGAATATGCGAAAAGCTATCAGGCAGATTTTAGCAACTGGTCATTTTTAACGGGGTATGATTTTCAAACCATCAAAGAGTTTTCAATAAAGTCATTTAGATCAATTGTAGAAAGTCCGCCAGAGGGATCCGACCAGGTAACACATGGTACGAGTTTTTTTCTGGTTAATCCGAAAGGGAAAGTTATCAAACGATACTCCGGCATAGAGTCAAAGGAAATGGACAATATTATTCAAGATTTCAAAACCGTACTTAAATAATTCCGTAAATTGTTTTATAATACGAGCAAAAACCCTATTGGAATGAGTCCTTCCCACTAGCTAGGTGTGAGAGCATGCCTACATCATACCTCCCGTACTTGACTTATTTTCAGGGTATATTCATTCCCTTGAATGATAGGATGAATTTAATTCCATTGCTTTAAAGCTGCATTGCGTTAGCAGTCCATGAAGTTCATTATCCTCCCCGGGGATCGGATTCCCTGCTTTGCAATAAGCGATGTATTCTTCCATGTTCATGCTTGAAATCACCTGGCTTTCTTTCACTACGTATTTATGACGTTACGGACTACTTTACCACAAAGCTAACGGCTCACTGACACTTGGTTCCGGATAGACAGCATCTATTTTAGCCAGATCCGATTCTGTAAGCTTAATGTTTGCAGCTTTCACATTATTTATAACGTGTTCAGCATTACCGGACTGCGGAATAGCAATGGTCTGTCCATTACGAATACACCACGCCAGTAAAATTTGAAAAACATCTGCGTTATACTTTTTGGCAATATCCTGTAAAACGTTTTGTTTCGTTACAAGGGACAGGGACCACACTAGCAGAATGATCGGCTGCATAAGCCGATCTCCCTCATCATAAATAATACATCGTCTTATCAAGTTTTTGCCTCATATGCAGCTTTTGGACATTGCGTAAAAAATGGATTAAAATATGTATAAAATTGAAAAAAGGAAGAGGAAAGGTAATGCCAAAGGAAAATCCTCCAACCTATAGCGAGTACCTGCAAATGAATGATGACATCAAGTATGAAGTCATCGATGGTTATATTTATAATATGTCACCTTCTCCAAGTGTTAAACACCAAAGGATCGGTGTAAAAATCTCAACTGAATTCGATAACTATTTAAGAAAAAAATCCTGCGACGTTATTTCGGAAATCGACGTTTCTCTCGAAGGGGTAACTGATACGACAAAAATGAAAGATTGGGTCAGGCCTGATATCTCGATTATATGTGATAAGGATAAAATGAAAGAGAATTATATTGCCGGCGCCCCGGATTTAATCGTTGAAATTCTGTCAAAGTCTACGGCAAAAGCTGATAAAATGATTAAATTCAATCGTTATCAAGATGCAGGTGTAAAGGAATATTGGATTGTTGATCCAGCACACGAAGCTGTCGATGTCTATTTGCTGAAAGATGGCCATTTTGTTCATGACGGGACCTATACAAACGAAGAGACGGTTAGAGTCGGTATTTTTGACAATTTATTCATTGATCTGAATAATATTTTTGTTTGAAAAAGCAACTTCGGGATTGAAGTTGCTTTTTCAATCTGAGCACCCTTAAATCACCGCCAGTCCCTGAGTTCTTTTACTTTTCAGATGATCCGGCCATTCCACCGGGACTTTCTCCCAAGTCCGCCCGGCATCATAAGATATATAAAAGCCAAGATTATTAACCCCGTAGAAAACACCAGGCTCGGATGGATCTGAGGCAAGCGCAAAAACAGCGGATCCCTCCGGTTCAGGAAGGCCTTCATATACAGGCGTCCATGGTCCGCCATTTTCGCGCCGTACCAAAATCGTGCTTGCTCGCGATGGATCATATGCTGTATGGGGGCCTTGCGCAGCCGAAGCTACCATCATATCTGCATTTCCCGGGTCCACGGCAATACTGACCAAATAGTTATAAGGTTCAAGTCTCTCGTTGACTGTCTCCCAGGTGGTTCCGGCATCAAAACTTTCGGCATACCCGCCACCCGCGGCTTCATATATCCGGCCTGGAACTTGAGGATGGATCGCTAATGAATGGCAATCAAATTGGGAATTTGGTTTTCGATCCTCCCAAGTCGCTCCTTTATCTTCACTTTTCATAACACCGCCAAGCTCAATTCCGACAAAGATACGATTCTCATTATGAATGTCCGGTTCAATCCAACGCACGTGATGGGTATGGGGACGAGGCGGAAAGCTCCAGGAAGATCGTGATGGTACATCCAGCAAGCCCGGGCAATCGGTCCATGTTTGACCACCGTCTTCGGAACGAAACAAGGCACTGGGTTCCGTGCCTGCCCATACAACACGATAACCGTTCCTTTCCTCCGTCGGACTAACAGCAACACTCATCACCCGATTATGTGCTATACCTGACCCGGCAGGCTCCCATGTCTCGCCACTGTCATCACTGATCCAGAGACCATCGTCAAATGTTCCTCCATACAGCCGCCCCGGGCGAGTGGGATCTGCTGCGAGGCATAACAATACATTCGGTGCTGATCTTTCTGTCATCACCCATTCCTGTTCGGCTTTTTTTATTTCATAAACAGAGTTTCCCGCGGAAAAATATAAGGTTTTCAAGTGCTTCACCACCTTGAAATTTGAAATAACTTCACAGACAAACGCTTAGATATCTTTACCCTTATTTATTTTTCAAAAACAACTTCCCTCATCATCAACAGGTAGTTCCTTGCCCTTCCCTGAATGGAAAAATTGGATCTTTTAGATGAAACTCATACGTAGATTCATCTACTAAATCTCCATTTGCAATATTTTTGTGGGTAGCAACAGCTTTGATGGCAGTACCCACAGTCAGCCCTTATTTTAAACTTTTCAGCCAATAAACATGGTGGTGGTCAAGATCATCTGCATTGATTGTGACTGTCTCACCTCTGCTTGGTTTTGTAACGCATGCTCTATTTCTAACAATTTACCATTACAACCTTCAATTTTATGATCTAATCTTTCTACAGTGTCTTGGAGCGTACGAACTTTTTCTGCCTTATTCTTCTATTTTTAGAATTAAGCCACCTAATCTACAATTAAGTTAGATGGCTTTAAATTGTTTCATTCATCTCGAGGCAAAATCTTCACGGTTGCACTTACGGGTCCCTTTCCTAACATAGGTGAAAGATAGTTGCTGTTGCCGTATTTTTCTTTATACTCTCCATCTACCTTTTCTGTTAATACAGCATCATTGTCTATTGGTTGAAAACTAACATTGTATTCTTCACCAGCTAATTTTATCTTCCCGGCTTTTTGCTCTATAGCGGAATTATACCACCGTGAATCTTGACCGTTATAAGCTCTGACATAGAGATTGTCATCTGCAATAACGGACCAAATCCACGTTGGTGTCCCAGGCGTTTTCCCATCGCTGTAAAAAGGGGATATATACATATCATCCGCTTTGGAAAAAGCAGCAATTTGTTCTTGAGTCCAGTTGGCTTGCATTGCTTTCGCCTCCTTTTTCTTTCATTATAATGATAATACTTAGAGTCTACTTTAAGTCAAGAATAATGATCAAAATGAATATGTGGCCAGCAATGATAATTGGCTAATTTGCGTTAAATTAAATCCTTGCCCTTGAGTGGACTCAAGGTTGTAAGGTATAAGGAAATCAAAAAATAAAGGAGAGATTACACTATGGCAACCAAAGACAAGGTAGTTGTTATTACAGGTGCTTCCTCAGGAATTGGCGAGGCTACCGCAAAATTATTAGCATCAAAAGGCGCGAAAGTCGTATTAGGTGCTCGTCGTGGAGATAAATTACAAGAATTGGCGGAAGCTATCTCAAAAGCCGGAGGGCAAGACATTTACCAAGTAACGGATTTTACAAAAGCAGAAGATAATCAGAAATTAGTTGAATACCCAAAAAAGGAATTTGGAAAAGTGGATGTCATCTTTTTAAATGCCGGTTTAATGCCGAATTCTCCATTATCAGAACTGAAGAGCAATGAATGGAACCAAATGGTTGATGTAAACATAAAAGGTGTTTTAAATGGGATCGAAGCAATTCTCCCGGAATTTAAGCAACAAAAATCCGGTCATGTGATTACAACCTCTTCTGTAGCTGGGCTCAAAGCTTACCCTGGTGGTGCTGTTTATGGTGCAACAAAATGGGCTGTTCGCGATTTGATGGAAGTCCTGCGTATGGAATCCGCACAAGAAGGAACTAACATAAGAACAGCGACCATTTATCCAGCTGCCATCAAAACGGAGTTACTTGAAACAATCACGGATGAACAAACCGCAAAAGGTGCAAATGCGATGTACAATCAATATGAAATCGGTCCAGACCGTGTTGCCAACGTGGTCGCGTTTGCAATCGACCAGCCGGAAGATACCAATGTTAATGAATTTACGATTGGACCGACAACGCAACCTTGGTAACGAGATGAATTTCATGAATGTAAAAGAAATAATTCTCGTAAGGATGTTGCTGCGGGAATTATTGCTTCGCTTGAGAATAACCAAACAATTGAAAAAGCCTTTGTTATGATTGGTGGAGAAACGCCTATTTTAAAGGCATTAAAAACATTGCAGCTTTTCACAGAGGTCAGTGAGAAATTTAAACTGGCCTTTGACATTTTCCTATGAATAAAGGAGAAACATTGATTATGAAACAGATATTATTGAATAATGAATGATGTGGAAATGCCGATGCTAGGTGAAGAACAAGTCCATTTCACGAGGAGGATAAGTAATGAAACAGGCAACAGACATCATAATAGAGCCGTTTAAATACGAAGATGACGGCTGCATACCTAACAACCCGTCATTTCCGTTGTTGTTATATAAAAATGTCATGACTCACGAAGACCAGCCAATAGATATTTTAGCCCAGAACAATTGGCTTGGTGCTTGGCGCGGTGTTGTTGCTCCTTATCACCACTATCACAGTAACTCACATGAAGTTCTCGTAGCGGCCAGGGGATCGGGGTGGCTTCTTCTGGGGGGAGAACAAGGTGCTCAAGTGAATATCGGGCAAGGGGATACTATCATCCTTCCAGCCGGATTTGGACACAAGCGTTTGAAAGGCAGTGAAGACTTTGAAGTCATTGGCGCGTATCCTAACGGGCAAGATTATGATTTTTGCTATGGCTATTCAGATGAACGACCTGAAAAGCTGCAGAATATCAAGCAAGTACCTTTGCCGGATTACGATCCATTGTTTGGTGGAAATGGACCGATTTTTACGTATTGGCAAACTTAAGAAAAAAACTCCAGTCAAGACGCCAGAGCTCACCGGAGTGTCATGAAGTCTATTTTTGCATCACTCTCTGGCCGTATTCTTGCATAACACATCTAACTGAGATATTGAAAAAGGACGCTCCCACTTAAGGGAAACGTCCTTTTTGCATTAAAAGCTGTACTTTCTTGTGACATTTTTGATTTTGCAAAGATGCAAAACCCTGTCATGACAGAGGTGGGAGCATGCTTACATCATGCCGCCCATACCTCCCATGCCACCCATGTCAGGTGCTCCGCCGCCGCCATCATTTTCTTCAGGCATGTCAGCGACGACTGCCTCGGTTGTCAGGAACATCGCTGAAACAGAAGCTGCGTTTTGCAGTGCTGAACGGGTAACTTTTGTCGGGTCAACGATTCCGGCGTCAACCATATTAACCCATTCGCCGTTTGATGCGTTGAAGCCAACGCCGAGGTCTTCGCCTTTCAGACGCTCAACAACGATAGAGCCTTCAAGGCCGGAGTTGTGCGCGATCTGACGGATTGGTTCTTCAAGTGCACGCAGGACAATGTTAGCACCTGTTGCTTCATCACCAGTCAGATTGAGTGCACCGATTTTAGCCAGAGCATTGATATACGCTGTTCCACCGCCGGAAACAAGCCCTTCCTCAACGGCGGCGCGTGTAGAGTTGAGCGCATCCTCAATCCGGAGTTTACGTTCTTTCAATTCAGTTTCAGTTGCTGCACCGACCTTAATGACCGCTACACCGCCTGCCATTTTCGCAAGGCGTTCCTGCAGTTTTTCTTTGTCAAAGTCAGATGTTGTTTCTTCAGCTTGTGCACGGACCTGTGATACACGCTGGGTGATTCCTTCAGGGTCGCCGGCACCTTCAACAATGGTTGTGTTGTCTTTTGTCACAACAATTTTGTTGGCACGGCCAAGCTGGTTCATTGTTGCGTTCTTCAGCTCAAGACCAAGGTCTTCTGTGATGACTTCAGCGCCGGTCATTGTTGCAATGTCTTCAAGCATTGCTTTACGACGGTCACCGAATCCTGGTGCTTTAACAGCTACTGCGTTAAATGTGCCGCGCAGTTTGTTGACAACCAGTGTCGCAAGAGCTTCACCTTCAACATCTTCAGCAATGATCAAAATTGGCTTGCCTTGCTGAACGACCTGTTCCAGTACAGGCAATACTTCCTGGATATTGCCGATTTTCTTATCGGTAATCAGAACGTACGGATCTTCCAATTCAGCTTCCATTTTATCCTGGTCGGTTACCATGTATGGGGAAGCGTACCCGCGGTCGAATTGCATACCTTCGACAACTTCAAGTTCAGTATTGAAGCCTTTTGATTCTTCGATAGTAATAACACCATCATTGCCGACACGTTCCATCGCTTCAGCAATCAGGTTGCCGACCTGATCATCATCGGAAGAAATAGCTGCAACCTGAGAAATGGATTCTCTGCCTTCAATCGGCTCAGAAATACCTTTCAATTGGTTAACAGTTGCTTCAACGGCTTGTTCGATACCGCGACGGACACCAACCGGGTTAGCGCCGGATGCCACGTTTTTCAAGCCTTCACGGATCATAGCCTGAGCAAGGACGGTCGCAGTAGTTGTACCGTCACCGGCAACGTCATTTGTTTTGGATGCGACTTCGGATACGAGCTGTGCACCCATGTTTTCAAATTGGTCTTCGAGTTCAATTTCTTTGGCAATCGTTACACCGTCATTGGTGATTAGCGGTGAACCGAATTTTTTATCCAATACAACATTGCGGCCTTTTGGTCCCAATGTTACTTTGACAGCATCTGCCAGTGTATCAACACCGCGAAGCATGGCACGGCGGCCTTCTTCACTAAATTTTAGTTCTTTAGCCATTTAAAACGCCTCCTTGAATTTTATCTATGTCCTGACATTGATTCAGCTATAAATTATTCCACTACAGCCAAGATGTCGCTTTCACGCAGAATTAAGTATTCTTTTCCGGAGTAGTTCACTTCTGTTCCGGCAAATTTAGAGTAAATGACACGATCCCCTTCTTTGACCTCAAGCGCAACTTTTTCACCGTTGTCTGCTGTCCGGCCGGAACCTACTGCAACAACACTGCCTTCCTGCGGTTTTTCCTGTGCTGAGTCTGGAAGAACGATACCGCTTGCTGTTGTCTCTTCTTGCTCCACAAGTTCGATTACAACACGATCTCCTAGTGGTTTAATCATGCCGACAACCTCCTTAATTCCTTTTTCATGTATTTAAAAGTGTTTGTTAGCACTCCAATACATCGAGTGCTAATTCCAATTTATATAATAAATAATTCGCGCTTAAAATGCAAGTATTTATGGTTAATATTTTTCAAAAAAACAATAACAAATCGCCCAGCCCGTTCTGATATAATGCTTGGGCAAAATATGCTAAAATAAACGATGGTGTTTTTTCTTAAATTTACCCAAGAAAGCATATACTGAATAACAACTGCTTGCTAAAGGAGTCGTTTTATTTTGCCTAGACGTTACTGGTATGTGATTTTAACATACATTATTATGCAATTTTCCGGCCTTCTGTTTGCGCCGCTGCTTTATTTCCTGACACCGCTCGGCCTTACTGATGCTACGATTTATTGGACAATGTTCAGTTTTGTGGCTGCACTTTTCGTTGTTTTATGGCTCATGCGGCCTGATATGAAAACAGAGCCGCAGCGAAATGCCTCAGGAACCGGCGAAATGATTATTTGGTCAATTGCCGGTCTGTTTATGGCTTATGCCGCCAATTACCTGGCAACAATTATCGAAACGACGGTACTGGGGATTTCGCCTGGTTCTGAAAACACAGAAACAATTATGAACATTACACGGACCGTTCCGGCTTTCATGATCATTACGGCCATTATCGCGCCGATACTGGAAGAGCTTATCTTCCGCAAAATCATATTCGGGCAGTTTTATAAACGGTGGAATTTTTTCATCTCGGCCCTTCTCTCGGCACTGATTTTCGGAATCATTCATGGCGAGCCGCAACATATCCTTATATATTCAGGGATTGGGTTTGTGTTTGCATTCCTGTATGTGAAAACGAAACGTATTATTGTACCAATCATTGTGCATATGGCGATGAATTCCATTTCGGTTATTGTGCAATTAGCCCTTGACCAACAAGATATCGAAAAGATGATGGAACAATTGGAACAAATGCAAATGATTTTTATTGGAGGCTAATGTCATATGAAATTTTCACCAATAACAATGGGTTTCCTTTATTTTCTCGTTGGTATATTATTCACCTATGTAGCAATCCTGTCTGCAGAGGAGACGATATGGAATTTCATCACTATTCTGCTCGCCTTTTTGGCCACACTTGATTTCGGCGTCAGCATACGCATGTTTGTCATCCACTTCAAAGTTAAAAAGAATAATAAAAAGAAGTAGTGCCGGGCACTGCTTCTTTTGTCGTTTTCATTCGTTCAATAACTGGATTGACGCTTCCTGTGTTTCAATTGGCATCAATTGAGCACGTCAAACTTCATAATAGATTGAAAAGGAAACAATTCAAATGATGAGAAGATTTGCCGGATAACATTAATTATTTCTTCAACGGATAATGCTTCAAAAAATACGCCAATGACTGCAATTCCACTGCCAAATCAATATGGTGAACGCGGATATTGGATGGAACGGTTATCCTGGCCGGTGTGAAGTTAAGAATCCCCGAGATGCCGAAATCAACTAGCCGATTCGTAATCGATTGCGCTTCACCGGCCGGTACTGTCAAAATAGCAACCGATATAGCCTCCATTCTTTCCTCAAGTTCTTCAATCGGATAAACCGATACACCGCCAATGTCTGCTCCAACCTTGGAAGGGTCCGCATCAAACGCCATAACAATTTTGGTATTATTGTTTTTAAGGAAATTATAATGCAAAAAGGCTGTCCCGAGATTGCCCACTCCAATCAGAGCCACTTCAGTCAACTCATCCTGGTCAAGCGTTTTTCGGAAAAATCCGAGCAAATACTCGACATTATAGCCATAACCTTTCCTTCCCAATGCCCCAAAATAGGAAAAGTCCCTTCTGATAGTTGCTGAATCAACCTTAACCGCCTCGCTCAGCTCCTTGGATGAAACACGTTTTTTCCCCTGGTGATTTAAATTATTTAAAAATCTGTAATATAATGGCAAGCGCTTCGCAGTAGCTTGTGGTATTTTATTCTGTTCCACTGTCAGTCCTCCCTGATTCCCGTTTGTAATTACCTGATTTGCCACCTGTTTTGGAAACTAAATAAGTCTCACCAATGACCATTCCTTTATCAAGCGCTTTGCACATATCATAAACCGTCAGCGCCGTTGCAGAAGCCGCTGTCAGCGCTTCCATCTCAACACCCGTCGATCCTTTTGTTTTAACTGATGCTTCTATCTGCAATTCGTAATGATTGTCATCTATATTCCACTCAAATGAAATGTCGGTCCCTTTTAATTGCAGCGGGTGACACATCGGAATCCACTGTGATGTATTTTTGGCGGCCATGATCCCTGCTACCTGGGCGACTGCCAGCACATCGCCCTTCTTCATTGTATTTGCTGATATATTATCGTAAATCTCTTCTGTCACATGTATACTGGTCACAGCAGATGCCGTCCGTTCCGTTTCACTCTTTTCGCTGATATCAACCATGCGGGCTCTGCCTTGTTCGTTAAAATGTGTGAAATCAGACATATGTCTCAGCTCCATTCTTCTTTATCACCTAATGCCTATTCTATCAAAAATCCATCCCTGAGTCGTGATTTATTTCACAAATTCACAATATGATTGCCCTTTTA
Source organism: Lentibacillus amyloliquefaciens (assembly GCF_001307805.1). GTDB lineage: Bacteria > Bacillota > Bacilli > Bacillales > Amphibacillaceae > Lentibacillus > Lentibacillus amyloliquefaciens. The sequence continues at coordinate 2,268,835 of NZ_CP013862.1, forward strand.
AATCATAGTACGGTACACTTGTTAATGGATGTTCAAAAAGCTTGCCAAGTTAGAAGCAAGAAGGCTGAAACGGCTGTTTTTTTGAACGTATAAAAGAGGTGAACAATGATGATATTAATGCAGCTCAATAATTTATCCAAGTCATTCGGAGCTGAAGAAATCCTATCGAATATAAAACTTGAAATAAAAGAAAATGACCGGATCGCAATCGTCGGGAGAAATGGTGCCGGAAAATCAACCCTTCTCAAAATTATGGCTGAAGAAATGCCGTATGATGAAGGTGAAATATTTAAGCCAAAAGGGCTCTCCATAGGTTATTTGACTCAGCATAGCAGTCTTGAATCAGATAAATCGATTTGGGATGAAATGATGGAGGTATTTGATTATTTGCTGGATCAGCAGCAAGAACTCAGAACGCTTGAAGAAAAAATGAAGCAGACGGCTTCGCTTTCCAGGCAGGAATATGATCAGCTGCTGCTTGATTACGACAGGAAACAGCAAGCATTCGATGAAGCCGGCGGGTACCGGTATGAAGCCGACATAAAAGCTGTCCTGACAGGGTTGAATTTTCAGGATTATGATTATAATACGCCGATCAATGAATTAAGCGGCGGTCAGAAAACACGTCTGTCGCTTGGCAAATTGCTTTTAAAAAAGCCGGAATTATTGATTCTGGACGAACCGACCAACCATCTGGATATCGATACAATGGCCTGGCTGGAAAATTACCTGACAAGTTACCCTGGCGCTGTCCTGATCGTTTCGCACGACCGCTATTTCCTTGATAAAACGGTCTCAATCGTTTATGAAATAAGCCGGAATAACTCCAAAAAATATAATGGGAACTACAGCTATTATTTAAAACAGCGTGCGCTTGATTATGAACAGGAACTGAAAGAATATGAAAAACAGCAGACCGAGATTAAACGCATGGAAGATTTTATCCAGCGCAATATTGCCCGGGCATCCACATCAAAGCGTGCCCAAAGCCGGCGGAAACAGCTCGCTAAAATGAAAAAACTGGATGCGCCAAAAGGTGATGAAAAATCAGCAAACTTTTCATTTAAAATAAACCGGGCAAGCGGGAATGATGTACTGAAAATCGATGAGCTGGCCTTTCAGTACGAAACGGATGAGCCCGTGTTTTCCAATCTCACATTGCATATGAACCGCGGTGAGCGGTTTGCGCTGGTCGGCCCGAATGGTGTCGGCAAGTCAACATTACTGAAGACGATTCTTGGGGAATTTAAGCCGAATACAGGTACAATCAAAATCGGCACGAACGTTCAAATCGGCTATTATGATCAGGAACAGGAAATGTTAGCATCAGCCAAGACTGTGCTTGATGAATTATGGGACTTGTATCCCGATACAGATGAAAAAGACATTCGCACCGTATTGGGGAATTTTTTATTTTCAGGTGAGGACGTCCTTAAAACCGTCCATTCCCTGAGTGGCGGTGAAAAAGCGCGGCTGTCCCTTTCAAAGCTGATGATGGAAAAAGCTAACTTGCTCGTTCTGGACGAACCGACCAACCATCTGGATATCGACAGCAAAGAAGTTCTGGAAGCCGCTTTGATGGATTTCCCGGGAACAATTATTTTTGTATCCCACGATCGCTATTTTATCAACAGAATTGCTGATAAGGTCGTTGAAATGCGACAAGACGGCTCAACAGTCTACTTGGGCGACTATGACTATTACACTGAAAAAAAGCAGGAAGAAATCGAAATTAAAAAACTGCAGCAATCCAAAGAGACTGTTAGCACTGCGGACCAGCAGAAAAGTAAATTTCACGAAGACAAGCAGCTGCAGCGACAGCAGCGGAAGAAGGAACGCCGGATCAATGAACTCGAAGAAACGATTGAACAGAAGGAAGCTGAACTGGCTGGACTGGAGCAAAAAATGACCGAGCCCGAAGTTTATGAAGATCATGAAAAATCGCTCGAGCTGACTAAACAGACAAGCGAATTAAAACAAGAAATCGACCAGCTGATGGAAGAATGGACAACATTGCAGGAATGACTTATAACAATTAAACGAAAACAGCCTGGTTCAACGTGAGCGAGGCTGTTTTCGTTTGTTAATCAAACGTTTGTTTAATAAATAAGACCTGTCATTCAAAGAAATCCATCCACACACATATGCACAAGTTAACAATGATTAGACGGGTTTCCACTTCACTTATACACATTTCCCACAAGAAAACCCCTGATTATCCACAATTATAATCCACACTTTAAAAGTGAACAAACCGGAATCTATAAAAAATATCCACACTGCTATGGATAAGCGTGTGGATATTAATTAAGCATTAGTGATGGATTCGCGTTTAAATCCCATCCGGATCGTTTTCCCTGCTGATAGGTGACAAATCCTGCTGCAGCAATCATGGCTGCATTATCTGTACACAAATTAAGCGGCGGAATAAGCAGTGGGATAGTCGTCTCACTGAATTTGGCCTCAAGAGCTTGTCGCAGACCCTGATTTGCCGCAACACCACCGGCCACAATTACCTGCTCCACGTTATATTGTGCTGCGGCTTTGTATGTTTTGGCAGTCAATACGTCAACAACGCTCTTCTGGAAACTGGCTGCCACATCTTCCTTATTAAAGGTTTCACCGCGCTGTGAGGCATTGTGAATCGTGTTGATAACCGATGATTTTAACCCGCTGAAACTGAAATCAAAACTGTCTTCTTCCAGCCACGCCCGTGGAAAATTAATCGACTCCTCACCTTCCCGCGCCAAGTGGTCAATCTGAGGGCCGCCGGGGTATGGCAAATCCAGCACTCGGGCAACCTTGTCATACGCCTCGCCTGCAGCATCATCACGTGTCTCACCAATCAATTCATATGATCCGTGCTCATCCATCAGGACGAGTTCCGTATGACCGCCGGAAACAATCAATGCCAACAGCGGAAATTCAAATTCACGTTCGAAACGATTGGCATAAATATGTCCGGCAATATGATGAACGCCAATCAATGGTTTCTGTTTCGCAAACGCCAGCCCTTTAGCAGCATTAACACCTACCAGTAAAGCGCCAACAAGGCCGGGACCTTCTGTTACAGCAATCGCATCAATATCGTCCCAGGATAGATTTGCTTTTTGAAATGCCTCTTCGATAACAATTGTGATTTGTTCAACATGATGACGGGATGCAATCTCTGGAACAACCCCGCCGAATCGTTTATGGCTGTCAATTTGGGACGCCACCACATTCGAGATGATGTCTGTTCCATTTTTAACGATTGCAGCTGCCGTTTCGTCACAGCTTGTTTCAATTCCGAGGATATATACATCTTTGTTCATGATAAATTCACCCACATAACAATGGCGTCTTCCTGATCATCCGTATAATAATTTTTACGAATACCGCCAGGAACGAGCCCGAATTTTCGATACATCCGCTGAGCAATTGTGTTGGAAACACGGACTTCCAGCGAAAGCCTTTTGGCACCAAGCTTTATTGCCGCTTCCAGCGTATAGAAAAATAGTGTTTCCCCTAACTTTTTACCTCTGCAGGTGGGGGCAATCGCAATATTGGTGATTTGTGCATCGTCAATGACATGCCACAAACCCGAATAGCCAACCACCTGCTGATCCAGAAGAATGACATAATAATGTGCATATTGATTATTAGTCAGTTCATGCAGTATAACATCCTTTGGCCACGGAGCCGTGAATGATTCTGTCTCAACGGCCATCACATCATCAATATCAGTCAGCTCCATCTGCCGTACAACAACTTCAGTCATCGCTTTCCTGTACCTTCTTCAGCCAGTTCGCTTCCGCCTCAGCAAGCCGCAAATAATTGGGGATCAATGTATGGGTGGACTCGGCTGTTTTATCTATTCCCGCGCAGGCCAAATCGGCAGGCGAGGCCAATTGAAATGGGCCTTCTGCAATGACTGCCCGCCTTCCCAAATACGTTTTAATTAATTCACGATGCAATTCGATATCCGGACTTAAAAACAACACGTCCTGATTTGTTTTGGCAAGTTCTTTCAGCCAGTCTTCCATCATGATGTTATTCTCATCACGAACCAACTCAGGTTTTCCATTCTGCATTTCATATAATCCGGTATAGACAAGCCCGCGCCGCGCATCAAAAAACGGGCAAATATACGAATTATAAAAGTACCCCTGCCAGGCAAGCACCTCAAGACTTGAGATGCCTGCGAGCGGTATGTCAAGCGCCCATGCCATTGATTTTGCCGTTGTCAGTCCAATTCGCACGCCTGTATAAGATCCAGGCCCTTTCGCAACAACAATCTTATCCAAATCCTGCGGTGTCATATCAACGTCGTGCATCAACTGATTAATGGCCGGCATAAGCCGAACCGAATGATTCTTTTTTAAGTTTGTCATGACTTCACCAATTAACTGGCCGTCTTTCAGCAAAGCAACCCCAAGTGCTTGGTTTGATGTATCCATCGCAAGTATATTCATTCCAGCGGCTCCTCACAGATAACCGGCCACTTTATGTGCAACCGATTCATAATGTTCGCCCATTGGTCGAAAATCCAATAAACGCGTCGTTTCATTTATATATGACAGATTGACAGCTAAATATTCTGACGGAAGATACCTTTCAATAAAGTGTGCCCATTCCACAACACATATGCCATTTCCATTAAAATATTCTTCAAAACCGATATCTTCCTCAGAGTCTTCCAACCGGTAAACATCCATATGATAAAGTGGCATTTCCCCATGGTATTCTTTAATCATTGTAAATGTGGGGCTGTTAACTGTTCGTTTAATTCCAAGCCCGTTGGCAAGCCCCTTTGTAAAAGTCGTCTTGCCGGCGCCCAAGTCACCTTCCAGCGTTACAACATCACCAGGTTTCAGTAATAATGCCAGTCTTTCCGCGACGTTCCTTGTTTCAATATCAGAATGTGTTTTAAATTGATACTTGCTCATTATGTCACCTGCTTCGATGGGTATAACCCCTTTTTTTCAACAGTTGCTTATGATTATTCCGGTCCTTCAGCCACACATCATATTCATCATCATTTGCGTCATCTATATACCCTACCTCAGTAACCTGCGTGCCTGTTTCAGCAGCGATATCCTGTAACGTCTCCCATTCATTCCTTGAAACGGCCCCCAACAATTCAAAGTCTTCACCGCCATACAGTTTCCATTCATGTTGCTGATCTGCGCTAAACTGATTAAAATTCATGCTGACAGGCAGTTTATCTTCATAAATGGTTAAACTTATGCGGGAAGCTTCAGCAATTTCATGTGCCTCACTAGCAATGCCGTCACTTATATCGTTGAGTGTAACACGCGAGAGCGCGCCAAGTTCATTTGCAAAGTCAGATCTCATATCAGGCATGCGGTGTCTTTGATGATAAAACGTTTCATTTGTATAGTTACCAGGGTTGTTCAGCATATAAAAACCGGCTGCAGAATCCCCGAGAGTGCCCGTTACAAAGACAATATCGTCGTTTTTTGCTGTGCTTCTGTATCGAGCCTTTCCTCGATCAACATAACCAATTACCGTTATAGATAGTGTCAAATCACCACCGGATACAGTGTCACCACCGATTAAATCCATCCGGTAATCTGCAGCGATTTCAGCCATCCCCTGATAGATACCGGCCAATTCCTCATTGTTCCAGGAATCCGGGATAATAATTGATACAAGATAAAATGCAGGAATCGCCCCCATTGCACTGAGGTCACTGATATTAACCGCAAGGAGCCGATATCCTATGTGGAAAGGATTCATCGTTGATCTTGAGAAATGAACACCTTCAACAAACGTATCAACAGCAGTCACGATATCCCGGGAAGTCTGTCGGAAAACCGCTGCATCGTCCCCCACACCTTTTATAACTGAAGGTTGTTTATAGGTATGTTGTTTAATTGAATCAATAAATTCAAATTCATTCATTGTATACCACCATTTTAGTATTAACTATATTTATGATAGCAAATACAGCACAAAAATGAAATTTAACGATCATAGGGATACGATTTTTAAGTATAATGCTGAACATATCCTGTAATAACTGAGTCAAATTTTGAAAAATAGTTTTAAACAAATAAGGCCGTTTCCTTTGCTCTGGAAACGGCCGGTTAATTTATGTATTTCTTGAAAAATAAGTTCATTTCATTCATCATCAGCCAATTATATTCATAAATGGCGGTCCGGACGGGACTCGAACCCGCGACCTCCTGCGTGACAGGCAGGCATTCTAACCAACTGAACTACCGGACCAGTTGGCAAATATTAATCACATTAATGGTGCGATTTGTTAATTTTTTGGTTGCACTTCACAGCACTACTTATCTTCAACTTGCACTGATATATATTCGATATTTTAAGTTGAAGTATTTTGGTTGCGGGGGCAAGATTCGAACTTGCGACCTTCGGGTTATGAGCCCGACGAGCTACCAGACTGCTCCACCCCGCGGTATAAGAAAGTATTGAAATGAAATGCCTGGCGGCGTCTTACTCTTGCAGGGGTTAAACCCCAACTACCATCAGCGCTGGAGAGCTTAACTGCTGTGTTCGGCATGGGAACAGGTGTGACCTCTCCGCTATCGCTACCAGACTTTGTCATTTCTATCGTGCTGTCGTCTCTTCCGTTTTGACGGACAAGAATTATTATAGGCATTTTCACCAGAAAATGCAAGGGGTTTTGACAAATTTGCACCCTGAAAACTAAATAAGAGCTTCATTCAACGTTTTTTGCGGGTTAGTTAAGTCCTCGATCGATTAGTATCCGTCAGCTCCACGTGTCGCCACGCTTCCACCTCGGACCTATCAACCTCATCGTCTCTGAGGGATCTTACTCACTTAATGTGATGGGAAGTTTCATCTTGAGGGGGGCTTCATGCTTAGATGCTTTCAGCACTTATCCTTGCCACACGTAGCTACCCAGCTATGCTCCTGGCGGAACAACTGGTACACCAGCGGTGTGTCCATCCCGGTCCTCTCGTACTAAGGACAGCTCCTCTCAGACTTCCAATGCCCACGACGGATAGGGACCGAACTGTCTCACGACGTTCTGAACCCAGCTCGCGTACCGCTTTAATGGGCGAACAGCCCAACCCTTGGGACCGACTACAGCCCCAGGATGCGATGAGCCGACATCGAGGTGCCAAACCTCCCCGTCGATGTGAACTCTTGGGGGAGATAAGCCTGTTATCCCCGGGGTAGCTTTTATCCGTTGAGCGATGGCCCTTCCATGCGGAACCACCGGATCACTAAGCCCGACTTTCGTCCCTGCTCGACTTGTAGGTCTCGCAGTCAAGCTCCCTTCTGCCTTTGCACTCTGCGAATGATTTCCAACCATTCTGAGGGAACCTTTGGGCGCCTCCGTTACACTTTGGGAGGCGACCGCCCCAGTCAAACTGCCCGCCTGACACTGTCTCCGGACCGGGTCACGGTCCGGGGTTAGAATGTCCGTACAGCCAGGGTGGTATCCCACGGGTGCCTCCACGTAAGCTGGCGCTCACGTTTCGACGGCTCCCACCTATCCTGTACAAGCTGTACCAACATTCAATATCAGGCTGCAGTAAAGCTCCACGGGGTCTTTCCGTCCAGTCGCGGGTAATGCGCATCTTCACGCATAGTATAATTTCACCGGGTCTCTCGTTGAGACAGTGCCCAAGTCGTTGCACCTTTCGTGCGGGTCGGAACTTACCCGACAAGGAATTTCGCTACCTTAGGACCGTTATAGTTACGGCCGCCGTTTACTGGGGCTTCGGTTGAGCGCTTCGCGCCCGAAGGCGCTAACGCATCCCCTTAACCTTCCAGCACCGGGCAGGTGTCAGCCCCTATACTTCGCCTTTCGGCTTCGCAGAGACCTGTGTTTTTGATAAACAGTCGCTTGGGCCTATTCACTGCGGCTCATCTCTCATGACGAGCACCCCTTCTCCCGAAGTTACGGGGTCATTTTGCCGAGTTCCTTAACGAGAGTTCTCCCGATCACCTTAGGATTCTCTCCTCGCCTACCTGTGTCGGTTTGCGGTACGGGCACCTGTGAACTCACTAGAGGCTTTTCTTGGCAGTGTGGAATCTGGAACTTCGGTACTCAATTTCCCTCCCCGTCACAGCTTGAGATTGTTGAACGGATTTACCTGCTCAACTCCCTCACTGCTTGGGCGCACAATTCCGACAGTGCGCTTTCCATATCCTGCTGCGTCCCCCCATCGTTCAAACGTTCACGAGGTGGTACAGGAATATCTGCCTGTTGGCCATCGCCTACGCCTTTCGGCCTCGGCTTAGGTCCCGACTAACCCTGAGCGGACGAGCCTTCCTCAGGAAACCTTAGGCATTCGGTGAAAGAGATTCTCACTCTTTTTTCGCTACTCATACCGGCATTCTCACTTCCAAACGCTCCACCAGTCCTCACGGTCTGACTTCGCAGCATTTGGAACGCTCTCCTACCATTGTTCTAACAGAACAATCCGCAGCTTCGGTGATACGTTTAGCCCCGGTACATTTTCGGCGCAGAGTCACTCGACCAGTGAGCTATTACGCACTCTTTAAATGATGGCTGCTTCTAAGCCAACATCCTGGTTGTCTGAGCAACTCCACATCCTTTTCCACTTAACGTATACTTAGGGACCTTAGCTGGCGGTCTGGGCTGTTTCCCTCTCGACTATGAACCTTATCACCCATAGTCTGACTCCCAAGGATGCGTCGCTGGCATTCGGAGTTTGACTGAATTCGGTAACCCGGTGAGGGCCCCTCGTCCAATCAGTGCTCTACCTCCAGTACGCTTAACCTTGAGGCTAGCCCTAAAGCTATTTCGGAGAGAACCAGCTATCTCCGTGTTCGATTGGCATTTCACCCCTACCCACACCTCATCCCCGCATTTTTCAGCATACGTGGGTTCGGGCCTCCAGTCAGTGTTACCTGACCTTCACCCTGGACATGGGTAGATCACACGGTTTCGGGTCTGCGACCGTATACTGCTTACGCCCTCTTAAGACTCGCTTTCGCTTCGGCTCCGTGCTTAACACTTAACCTTGCATACGATCGCAACTCGCCGGTCCATTCTACAAAAGGTACGCCGTCACCCATTAACGGGCTTCGACTACTTGTAGGCACACGGTTTCAGGTTCTTTTTCACTCCCCTTCCGGGGTGCTTTTCACCTTTCCCTCACGGTACTGGTTCACTATCGGTCACCAGGGAGTATTTAGCCTTGGGAGATGGTCCTCCCGGATTCCGACGGAATTTCTCGTGTTCCGCCGTACTCAGGATCCACGCCGGAGGAAACGTCTTTTCGGCTACGGGGCTCTTACCCGCTTTGGCTGACGATTCCAGGTCAATTCGCCTAAAACGTTTCTTGATAACTCCTGTGGCGTGTCCTTCAACCCCGGAAAGCAAAGCTTTCCGGTTTGGGCTGTTTCCGTTTCGCTCGCCGCTACTCGGGAAATCGCTCTTGCTTTCGCTTCCTCCGGGTACTGAGATGTTTCAGTTCCCCGGGTGTGCCGCTTGTGCCCTATTGATTCAGACACAAGCACTGCCCCATTACGGACAGCGGGTTGCCCCATTCGGAAATCTCCGGATCGCAGTCTACTTACGACTCCCCGAAGCATATCGGTGTTAGTCCCGTCCTTCATCGGCTCCTGGTACCAAGGCATTCACCGTGCGCCCTTAATCACTTAACTAAGTTTGCGTTCGTTTAACGAACGCGTCATTTCAATGTCGTTGAATGTCTTGCTCTTATTTAGTTTTCAAGGTACAACTTCTTAAATTAAGGGGATTGCTCCCTCAAAACTGAACCAAACAACCCAGTATGTTCCTTATTAATCCTTAGAAAGGAGGTGATCCAGCCGCACCTTCCGATACGGCTACCTTGTTACGACTTCACCCCAATCATTGGCCCCACCTTCGGCGGCTGGCTCCTGAAAAGGTTACCTCACCGACTTCGGGTGTTGCCAACTCTCGTGGTGTGACGGGCGGTGTGTACAAGGCCCGGGAACGTATTCACCGCGGCATGCTGATCCGCGATTACTAGCGATTCCGGCTTCATACAGGCGAGTTGCAGCCTGCAATCCGAACTGGGAATGGTTTTATGGGATTGGCTTGGCCTTGCGGCTTCGCGGCCCTTTGTTCCATCCATTGTAGCACGTGTGTAGCCCAGGTCATAAGGGGCATGATGATTTGACGTCATCCCCGCCTTCCTCCGGTTTGTCACCGGCAGTCACCTTAGAGTGCCCAACTGAATGCTGGCAACTAAGATCAAGGGTTGCGCTCGTTACGGGACTTAACCCAACATCTCACGACACGAGCTGACGACAACCATGCACCACCTGTCACTCTGTCCCCGAAGGGAACACGGTATCTCTACCGCCATCAGAGGATGTCAAGACCTGGTAAGGTTCTTCGCGTTGCTTCGAATTAAACCACATGCTCCACCGCTTGTGCGGGCCCCCGTCAATTCTTTTGAGTTTCAGCCTTGCGGCCGTACTCCCCAGGCGGAGTGCTTATTGCGTTAACTTCAGCACTAAGGGGTGGAAACCCCCTAACACCTAGCACTCATCGTTTACGGCATGGACTACCAGGGTATCTAATCCTGTTCGCTACCCATGCTTTCGCACCTCAGCGTCAGTTACAGACCAGAGAGTCGCCTTCGCCACTGGTGTTCCTCCACATCTCTACGCATTTCACCGCTACACGTGGAATTCCACTCTCCTCTTCTGCACTCAAGTCCTCCAGTTTCCAATGACCGCCCGCGGTTGAGCCGCGGGATTTCACATCAGACTTAAAAGACCGCCTGCGCGCGCTTTACGCCCAATAATTCCGGACAACGCTTGCCCCCTACGTATTACCGCGGCTGCTGGCACGTAGTTAGCCGGGGCTTTCTGGTCAGGTACCGTCAAGGTGCTGCCCTCTTCGAACAGCACGTGTTCTTCCCTGACAACAGAGTTTTACGATCCGAAAACCTTCATCACTCACGCGGCGTTGCACCGTCAGACTTTCGTCCATTGCGGATGATTCCCTACTGCTGCCTCCCGTAGGAGTCTGGGCCGTGTCTCAGTCCCAGTGTGGCCGATCACCCTCTCAGGTCGGCTACGCATCGTCGCCTTGGTAAGCTTTTACCTTACCAACTAACTAATGCGCCGCGGGCCCATCTGTAAGCGGCAGCCAAAGGCCGCCCTTTCAGCTCCTGGCCATGCAGCCATGAGCATTATCCGGTATTAGCTCGCGTTTCCACGAGTTATCCCCGTCTTACAGGTAGGTTGCCCACGTGTTACTCACCCGTCCGCCGCTCGTTCCACAAGCGCACGCCCCGAAGGGCGATTGCCTGCTTCCCGCGCTCGACTTGCATGTATTAGGCACGCCGCCAGCGTTCGTCCTGAGCCAAGATCAAACTCTCCAAAAAAGTTTGTCCGAAATTGACACCGATCAATCTCAGTCTTAGCTTACAAAAATTGATTCAAGGGGTAAAAGTTTGCATCAAATCAGCTCAGCTGATCCTTCAACTTCTTACCTCTGACTTCGTTTGTCATACTGGTTGTTTTGTTCAGTTTTCAAGGAGCAAAGTGGGCCTGGGTGGACTCGAACCACCGACCTCACGCTTATCAGGCGTGCGCTCTGACCAACTGAGCTACAGGCCCTAAATGGAGCGGGTGATGGGAATCGAACCCACGACATCAGCTTGGAAGGCTGAGGTTTTACCACTAAACTACACCCGCATAATATAATTGTTTTTTCAAACTTTCCCTCATGCTCGTCGCGTTGCAAGTGCATTCGGAGAAGTTCGCGCTCCTCGCAACTCGAAGCGTATTCGGTGGAAGCTTTGCTCGTGGCTGAGGCTTTACCATAAAATTACACCTGCATGATATATTTCAACTTAACTGATATTCTCTCGGGTGGTCGGGAAGACAGGATTTGAACCTGCGACCACATGGTCCCAAACCATGTGCTCTACCAAGCTGAGCTACTTCCCGTTTAATGGTGCGCCCGAGAGGAGTCGAACCCCTAGCCTTCTGATCCGTAGTCAGACGCTCTGTCCAATTGAGCTACGGGCGCTCAAAGCGACATCCTCCAATATACCATGCAAATGAAAGGTTGTCAACAATAATTTTAATGCGGTCGAGAGGACTTGAACCTCCACGGGATTAACTCCCACTAGGCCCTCAACCTAGCGCGTCTGCCATTCCGCCACGACCGCGTGTCAAACAAAGAAAAATGCCGTGGTCAACACAGCAATATAAACAAATGAAAGTGCGGATGAAGGGAGTCGAACCCCCACGTCGTAAGACACTAGATCCTGGGTCTAGCGCGTCTGCCAGTTCCGCCACATCCGCAAAAATGGTGAGCCATGGAGGATTCGAACCTCCGACCCTCTGATTAAAAGTCAGATGCTCTGCCAACTGAGCTAATGGCTCATTATAATTAGGTTGCTATCTTAATTTCATTTTTAAAATGATGATCCGGGATAATCCGAAGTTCTATAATACTTGTCGTGTTGCAACTTAATTCGTTGAATCCGTACTCCTAATAAGCCTGCACACAGCAGCCTGTTCAGTGATGTGAGCGGCTAGCTAATAACTCTTTATAATAAGATTGTTATTTTAATTTCGGTTAAAAATTATAATTTACTATATATACTGTTCGTCATTTTTTATATTCAAAATGGCTGGGCTAGCTGGATTCGAACCAGCGAATCACGGGATCAAAACCCGATGCCTTACCGCTTGGCTATAGCCCAACAAGTGGCGGTCCGGACGGGACTCGAACCCGCGACCTCCTGCGTGACAGGCAGGCATTCTAACCAGCTGAACTACCGGACCCAACCAATTAATATAAGAAAAAACAATGACCCGTACGGGACTCGAACCCGTGTTACCGCCGTGAAAGGGCGGTGTCTTAACCGCTTGACCAACGGGCCATGATATGGCGGAGAAGGAGGGATTTGAACCCTCGCGCCGTTTACACGACCTACACCCTTAGCAGGGGCGCCTCTTCAGCCACTTGAGTACTTCTCCGTAAATGGCTCCACAGGTAGGGTTCGAACCTACGACCGATCGGTTAACAGCCGATTGCTCTACCGCTGAGCTACTGTGGAATAATTGAAATGGCACGTCATCCAAAAGCTATGAATGACTGCGACGAAAAATATAATACAATAGATGACTGTTAATGTCAATAGTTTTGAAAGAGAGATTTTTGACAGCCTGTCGAAAGCTGTTTTTTTCCCTGCCATTATTTAAGGCTTATATAATTTAACATGCAAGTTACCTCGCGTCAACATGGCACAAGTCAAAATTCATAATTATTCTCAGCCATTGTTAAGACTGGCATTCAAAACTAGCTTGCCTCCGCACTTTCCGCATCTGTATTTCTTCAAGTCAACTCTACGCACACGCTTGTACGAATGACCACAATCTGCACATTTATAAATATACTTGAAACGATTTTTTGCAGATGGCAATGGCGAACAGTGCCTTGGTGATCCGGTTGCTTTTAACAGCTCTTTAAAATCCTTGTCACCATGTTTGAAACCTTTTCCTTCTATATGAAGATGATAGTGACATAATTCATGTTTGATAATCCCGATTACTTCATTATCATTAAACTCCGCCGTATACTTAGGGTTCAGCTCTATTGTTCTTTTAACGGGAAGATACCGGCCGCCGGTTGTTCTGAGCCGGTAGTTATATATTGCCTTATCTCTAAATGGCTTGCCAAAAAACTTCATTGATATGTCATGCACGACTTCATTCAGTTCTTTTTCATCCAGCAGACTCATGAATATCATCCCTCATTGGCTAATCAATCATATTCTACCATAGCAGTTAAGGTTATGAAATACTCATTTTTCCAGCTTGTTTATTTACAATAATTTTAAATAAAGATTGATTTTTAATAATTGATTTTTGATAGATTTGTATTATAATAGAAGTTGTACAAAACATTTCATTCAAGGAGAGGTGTTTAGATAGTGAGTAATGAAAAGAAGAGAATGACAACGGCTTCTGGAGTTCCTGTTGGTGATAATCAGAATTCTATTACAGCCGGTCAAAGAGGTCCTACCCTTATTCAGGACGTTCACTTTCTGGAAAAAATGGCTCATTTTGACAGAGAGCGTATTCCTGAGCGTGTTGTTCATGCTAAGGGTGCAGGCGCATTCGGATATTTCGAAGTAACAAACGATGAGATTTCCAAATATACCAAAGCTGATTTCCTCAGTGAAAAAGGAAAGCGTACAGAAATGTTTGCCCGTTTTTCAACGGTTGCCGGCGAAAAAGGTGCCGCTGATACTGAACGAGATCCACGCGGTTTCGCTTTGAAGTTCTACACCGATGAAGGAAACTATGACTTGGTGGGCAACAATACACCTGTTTTCTTTGTCCGCGATGCCATGAAGTTCCCTGATTTTATCCACACACAAAAACGCAATCCGCGTACAGGGTTGAAAGATAAAGATGCAGTTTGGGATTTCTGGTCATTATCACCGGAGTCACTTCACCAAATCACTTATTTGCATGGTGACCGCGGCATCCCTGCAACTTTCCGTCATATGAACGGATATGGAAGCCACACTTACAAATGGGTGAATGATCAAGGTGAAGCCTTCTGGGTAACTTACAGTTTCATAAGCGATCAGGGTGTTAAAGGCCTGGATGCTGACGTGGCCGATCAGCTTGCCGGTGAACAACCGGATTATCATCGGGAAGATTTATACAATGCCATTGAAAATGGTGACCATCCTTCCTGGACACTATACGTTCAAATCATTCCTTTCGAGGATTATAAAACGTATAAGTGGGATATCTTTGATATTACCAAAACAGTATCCAAAAAAGATTACCCACGTATCGAAGTTGGAAAAATGGTATTGAACCGTAATCCTGAGAACTTCTTTGCTGATGTTGAGCAAGCCGCACTTTCACCAGCTAATCTGGTTCCCGGAATTGAAACATCACCTGATAAAATGCTGCAAGGCCGTCTGTTCAGCTATTCTGATACACAGCGTTACCGTTTGGGCGTCAACCATCAGCAAATTCCGGTTAACCGTCCAAAAGCAGAAGTCAACCATTACCAGCGTGATGGCTATATGGCTGTTAATGGCAATGGCGGTGGAAAACCGGTTTACGAACCAAACTCAATCGATGGACCAGTTGAAGATCCGGCATCAAAAATCAGTCCATTTGAAGTTGAAGGTGTTGCAGACAGCGTAGCCTATGACAGTCAAGATCATTATACACAGCCAGGTGATCTTTATCGTCTGATGAGCGAAGACGAAAAATCACGTCTCGTTAAAAACTTTGCCGATCATATGCGGCAAGCTACACGTGATGACATTAAACTTCGTCAAATCGGGCACTTCTATAAAGCTGACCCTGAATGGGGCGAGCGGGTTGCTGAAGAACTGGGATTATCCGTTCCGGAGAGCGCTAAAGCCGTAAAAAATTAATCAATTTAAATTAAAAGCTGATGATCAGGATTGATCATCAGCTTTTTTATAACATGATTTTTTTAAGTCCGGAAACCGGCCCCTGACCTTTGGTAAGACGAATAAGGAGCTGGTTTTTTCTAACGTTCGACCATTGAAAGGGCAATCCTTCCTTTATCAATATCAATGCTTTCCACCCATACTGTTACGACATCACCAACCGATGTAATATCCATCGGGTGTTTAACGAATTGATTTGACATTTTCGAAATATGAACCAGCCCGTCCTGTTTCACCCCGATATCAACAAAGACACCAAAGTCAACAACATTACGGACAGTTCCTTGCATTTCCATGCCCTCTCGTAAATCTTCCATTGAAAGCACATTTTGTTTCAATAATGGCTTTGGTAAGTCATCGCGCGGGTCACGTTCCGGACGGCCGAGCGCATCCATGATGTCCTGTAAAGTCGGTTCACCAATCCCTAATTCAGAAGCAGCCGTTTGCACATCAATATTATTGAGCTTATCACGAAGTTCGGCTGTACCGATATCAGCCATTTCGCAATCAACCATTTTTAGAAGCTGTTCTGCATGATCATAACTCTCGGGATGGATTGGGGTTCTGTCAAATGGATTTTCACCATCCGGCACCCGTAAAAAGCCTATACCCTGTTCATATGTTTTAGCACCGAGACGCGGAATTTTCCGCAGTTGTTTTCGATTGATAAACTTCCCGTCTTCATTGCGTTTATTTATAATATTATTGGCGACTGTCTTACTTAAGCCGGCCACATGCTGCAGCAATGAAGCCGATGCTGTATTCACATTGACACCGACCTGATTGACAGCTGTTTCAACGATGAATGACAGAGACTCGTTAAGAGCTTTTTGTGCGACATCATGCTGATACTGCCCGACGCCAATCGATTTCGGGTCTATTTTGACAAGTTCAGCTAATGGATCCTGCACTCTTCTGGCAATTGATGCGGCACTTCGTTCTTCAACTTCCAGGTCAGGGAATTCTTCACGTGCCAGTTTCGACGCTGAATAAACGCTTGCACCTGCTTCGTTCACGATAATATATGGAATATCTAACTTATGGTTATTAATCACATCAGAAATAAACTGCTCGGTTTCCCGTGAGGCTGTTCCATTTCCAATCGCAATCAATTCAACATCGAACCGTTTGATGAAATCAAGGACCATTTTCTCTGCACCTGCTGTATCATGTTTTGGTGCAGTCGGAAACATGACGCTAACTTCATGGACTTTGCCTGTTTCCTCAACGACCGCTAACTTGCATCCTGTCCGGTAAGCCGGGTCGACACCAAGTACAGTCTTTCCTTTTAGTGGCGGCTGCAAGAGCAAGTTTTTAAGGTTTTTGGAAAATATATCAATAGCCTGTGCTTCGGCTTTTTCGGTCAGACTGCTCCGGATCTCCCGTTCGACAGACGGCTTAATCAGGCGTTTAAAACTGTCATCAATCGCATCTTTGAGGATCTCAGCCGTTTCCTGGTTCGCTTTATGCGTAACAACCTTGCGCTCCAGATACGAAAGCATCCTCTCAGTTGGCGGCTCAACAGCTACTTTCAGCACGCCCTCTTTTTCACCGCGATTTAAAGCCAAAATGCGATGCGATACGACCGAACGGACTCCTTCTGTGTAATCATAATACATTTCATAGATGCTTTTCTCATCTTTCGCTGCATCTTTTGCTTCTGAATGGATGCTTCCGCGTTTAAAGGTTTCGCCGCGTATGTATTCACGGTATTCCGGTTCATCGGAAATCCATTCGGCAACAATATCGTTGACACCTTTCAGCACATCTTCAGTCGAATTCAACTCATGTTCTTCCGATAAAAAGTCTTCCGCTTTATCAGATACACTGCTTAATTCCTGGTTCCATACCGATAAGGCTAAAGGCTCCAACCCTTTTTCTTTCGCTTTTGCTGCACGGGTCCGTCGTTTCTGTTTATAAGGACGGTACAAATCTTCCACCCGCTGCAGCTGTGATGCCTGTGTAATATCCTGCTTCAATTCTTCAGTAAGTTTTCCTTGTTCATCAATCAGACGAATGACTTCCTCTTTTCGTTCAGCCAGGTTCACGGCATATTGCCACTTGTCATGAATCAGCTTTATCTGGACTTCATCGAGCCCGCCTGTAGCTTCTTTCCGGTAACGGGCAATAAATGGCACCGTATTCCCTTCATCCATCATTTCAATCACTTTTTTAACAGCAGACGATTTGACGTCTGTTTCACTCGCTACCCATTGTTCCAGTTGAGTTGACACAATTCGCTCCTCCTTTACTGACACTCTCAATTCTACCAAAAAAATGGCATAATGAAAAAAGACCGACTATGCCAAGCCGATCTTACGCTTCGTATTTTATTGCAATTAAAGTTGTATCGTCAGTACGTTCTTCACCCTCTGCATAGTTTGCATAAGTTTGAACGACCTGATTGACATCCCTGTTCAATAAGAATCGCTTAGATAGGTCTTTATCCGTAACGCCATCAGAAAATAAAATAAAGTTCATCAACGGATCAAGTTTGTCCGTCACCACTTTAAATGGTCTGTGGTAACCGGCAAGATATCCGGAATTCGGGATGTTTCGTTTTTTCTTGCCATTCTCAGGAATCGTAATAACACCAACATTCCCGATTGACGAGAACGAATAACGTTTTGCCTGAAAATCAATCCTTAAGATGCCTATGACAGCGCCACGTTTACCTGTCAACTTTTCATTACATCGTTTAATCAGCTGTTCAATTGTTAAATGAATGTTTTCTTTAATGATACCGATCACGATTTCTGAGGACTCTTTAGCAAACTCCCCGCTTCCCAGACCATCCGCAAGCGCACAAATATATTCATTTTCTGTTTCTGTATAAAAATAGCTGTCTCCGCAGTAATATTGCTGTTTTTTTGCTTTTTGGAAGACAACTGTTTCAACTTTATTCAGTCCGTCAGTCACTCCAGAGCACTCGCGCTGTCAGATTGAAGTGCCTCGCGGAGTTTTCGCAATGAACGGCGCTGCAGACGTGATACGTGCATCTGGGATATACCGAGTCGTTCTCCTGTTTCTTTCTGACTCATGTGTTCAAAGTAGGTACATCGCAAAATCTCTTGCTCACGCTCTGATAGAACAGGTAATATTTTTTCCAGAAGCATTCGCTGATCGACATTGTCAAAACCGCTGTCGCTATTGCCGACCAAATCCAATATTGCAACGGTGCTTCCTTCAGAATCTGCTTCAATTTTCCGGTCCACGGACAAGGCTTTATAACTTTTGCCCATCTCCATTGTTTCAAGCACTTCTTCTTCAGAAACATTCAGATAATCTGCAATTTCCGGTACTGTTGGCGAATCCTGGTTTTCAGTCGTCAGCTCATCAACGGCCTTTCGTATTTTCGGGCCCAATTCTTTAATACGCCGCGGGACATGTACACTCCAGGTTTTATCACGAATAAACCGTTTGATTTCACCTATGATTGTTGGTATGGCAAATGATTCGAACGATTTCCCGTAAGACGGATCATATCTTCTTACAGCAGCAATCAGCCCGATCATACCCACTTGTGATAAGTCCTCATGAATACTGCTGTTTTTCGAATACTTTCTGGCAATTGATTCAACCAGATCGGTGTAGGTTAATACAACTTTTTCATTCAATTCTTCATTTTCCGGATCTTCTTGGAGGTCTTTAATCCATTGATATATTTCACCCTGACTCTTACTGTGTTGTTGAGATTTGGTCGTCATCAAGACCCACCCCGGCTTCATGAAGGTACTTTGTCATTAATACGACTACACCAGAGTCGTTATTGATCTCAACCTTATCCATTAATGCATCGATAAGGAAAAGGCCAAAGCCACCTTCACGTAGATTTTCAACTGACTCAGAACCTTCGTAAGGACCAATTCCTCCTTTAACTTTATTAAGGTCAAAACTGCCTCCATGATCCGCTACCATTACTTCAAGACGATTTTCATACAACCCAAATCCTACCGTTACTTCACCACTGTCTTCACTATGATATGCATGTTCAACTGCATTTGTAATTGCTTCGGAAACCGACACTTTAAGATCTTCAATTGCTTCATATGAAAATCCAATCCGGGTCGCAATTCCGGACATACTCAAACGCACAACACCTACATATTCGGCTCTGGCAGGGACTTTCATTTCTATAAAATCAAAATTATCCATTAATCATTTTCACCCCGAATCGCAGTATCTATTGTTATGAGTTCATCAAGTCCCGTGATTCGAAATAACCTTAAAACGCGATCTTGTAATTGAATCAAGCGCATTTTACTATCGTTCTCATTCGTTGACTTCAATGCACTTATGAAAACACCAAGCCCGGTGGAGTCCATATAATGAACATCTTCTAAATTGACCTCTATTTGGTTGCCCTCAGTTTTAGTCAATGGCAGTAATTTCTCTTTAAGCTCCGGTGCAGTATAAGCGTCAATTTCACCGGTGAGTTTCACTGATGACTTTCCGTTCCCCTCTGATATATCAATTTTCAAATTCATTATTACCCTCCCGTTTTACTGTCCACTAGCTTACATTTTCCCTGATTTATTTAAAATTAAACATTATTCGGGTATTGTTTTATCCCGCATATAACTGACAGTACGATCCCCACCTCAAATGCTCGATTACACGATGAAAATTAGGTGGGGGGGGATGGCTGCCAGTACATGTCCGATTCGTTCATCTAACAATCAGTGGGGGAAGAAAGAAGCCCTCCACTGATTAAAGATTCACTTTATTTAGTGACCGGCTTCTTTTTTAAAGCAATCAGTGTGAAATCATCGCGGAACTGGAAATTTTGCATCCGTTCAAAATGTTTATATACCTTATCGACCATTTCCTGTGCCGGCAAATCACTATACTGGTCAAGCACCTCGAGAACTTCTTCAGTTTCGATGAATCGGTCTCCCTGTCTGCATTCCGTTACGCCATCTGTTAACAGAATAACCATATCCCCATCATGAAGCGACCGTTCATATTGCCGATAATCCGTTTCCGGCGAGACACCGAGCACAAGACCTTTTGCTTTAATTTCCTCAAATTTTTTCGTTTCTGCATTATAGTAAAAGCCGGGTTCATGGCCGGCCGATGCATAGTGTATTTTACTTTCGGAAGGGATAAATTGAGTGTAAAACATTGTAATAAACATGCTTGCATCAACATTTCGTTCCACTACGCGGTTTAAATTTTCCAGTATCGTCTTTGGACTCATCGTCGCTTCAGGGAGGCTGTCCATCGAATACTTAATCATCGACATGCACAATGCTGCAGGGATTCCTTTTCCAATCACATCTGCGACAGCAATCCCGATAGAATCATCACTGCCTTTGAGGAAGTGGTAATAATCGCCGCTCATCTGATTTGCTGAGACGCTGACAACACCGATATCCAAACAATCCACATCCGGTTTTGTCGTTGCAAGCAATGTTTCCTGCATGCCCGCCGCTATAGCTATTTCTGATTTTAATTCAGACTGTTCTTCCCGCAACGAATGGTTTTCCTGATGTGCGACACCGTAATTAATCATAATTTCCAATAAAAAATTCATCGAATACCGGAAATCGCCAGGCATATCCGGATGCAGCTCTTCCAATGCCTGAATATGAAGATTGATAATCTCCTCAGGTGGAATGTTATTCTTAATGAACATTTTGCTGATTTGTTCGGCACCATAAAGGGATTGTTCATCTTGGACTTCAATGTAATGCTTTAATAAGTTGCGATAGTTACTAATATTCGTATTCAGGGTTTCCATTCATATCCCCCTTAAGTGAAACAGCAAAAAGAGGCGTTCACAAACCTATGTTCCCCTTCTTGGCTGTCTCTATTTCTTTGTCTTATTTTAACCATTTCATAACTTGAATTTCAGTGCCTTTACCTTCTTCTGATTTAATATCAAAATTATCAACCAGCCGTTTCACACCGGGAAGGCCGGCACCAAGCCCGCCGGATGTTGAGTAGCCATCCTCCATTACCAGGCTGAGGTTTTGGATTCCGGGGCCTGTATCAAGTGAAAGAATAATGATTCCTTGATGCTCATTATTATCCACGATTTCAAAGCATATCTCACCATCATCAGCGTATAAATAAATATTGCGGGCAAGTTCAGAAATTGCTGTAGCGATTCGGGCTTGATCCACTGTCCCGAAGCCAACTTTCCGGGACATATCCCTGCCAAGCTGACGCGCTTTTACAATATCCCATTCTTGTTTAATTTTAACACAGGATTGAGGATCCATAGTCATTCCCCCAATTCCTGATGTAATTTTATCAGTCCTTGCTCTAAATCTAATGCTGTTGGAACGTCTTTTAAGTGCACGCCCAAATCAATCAATGTCACCGCAACGGCAGGCTGAATTCCAGTTAATACGACTTTTGCCCCCATCAGATCAGACATTGATACAACGTCACCCAGCACCTTTGCTATAAAGGAATCAATAATTTCCACTGACGTCAAATCGATTACAACACCTGTCGACCCTGTGTTATGAATTTTGTCCAATAAATCTTCTTGAAATTGGATAGCTGTATTGTCATCAATTTCTGTTTGAATCGAAATCAGTAAATAATCATGTAATTTTAAAATAGGTATACGCATTTTTATCACTCTCCCCCAAGAGAATCGAACATCTGCTCAATCGTGTCATCTTTTTGATCCAAATCAACAACTTGGCGATTCGTCAATTCAAGTGCTTTGATGAACCCTTTTCGAAGCGAGCTCTTGGTAGGGAACTTGCTCAAATCAATTCCCAGAGTGACAATTGTCTGAGCAATCTCCGGCCGTATACCCACAAGAATGCATGTCGCTCCCACAAGACGAACAGCATCGGCAGCTTGGACAATATGATGGGCGACCATCGTATCGACAACGGGGACACCCGTGATATCAATCAGGACAACTTGCGAATGATGTTTGATCGTCCCCTCGAGCAGATTCTCCATAATCAATTTGGCCCGTTCTGTATCAATCGTTCCAATCAGTGGCATAACAGTGATGTCATCCATCACCGGAATAAGGGGAGCGGATAATTCATGAAGTGCCATCTGCTGCAGGGAGAGAATGTTTTCCCAGTTTCCTGAATACTCATTAACGAGCTGTCTGATAACAGGTTCGACCCAATTATCGACACTTTGAAGCAATTCAGAAATATAACTCGTGTCGATTTGTTCGGACTGTTCCAGAATAAAGTTGATCGTGACACGCCGGAACACTTGCAGCCCGTCTGTTATGTAACTTACCTGCCATCCCAGATTGATCAGCTTTTCGGAGAATTCTTTTAATTGCTTGGTGTCACCTTCATTTTTAATA
This sequence comes from Lentibacillus amyloliquefaciens, assembly GCF_001307805.1. Classification (GTDB taxonomy): domain Bacteria; phylum Bacillota; class Bacilli; order Bacillales; family Amphibacillaceae; genus Lentibacillus; species Lentibacillus amyloliquefaciens. Next base: position 2,291,572 of record NZ_CP013862.1, read on the forward strand.
CTGCTGAAGATAATATTCACAAATTCCCGGTTGGTGCTTTCCAATAATTCTTCTGTCACACTGGAGGAATAATTGGAAGTTTTCAGTGTATCGATTTCATTAATCCACTTTTGAACTATTATATCACTGTTATCCAGTACAATTTTTTTAAAATCCCTATCCATTTTCTCCTCCTGATTTTCTCTTCTATTTTCTGAAAATTATAACATTGTATATTTACCTCTATTTTATCACAAAATCATACAAATTTCGATTGATTCCGGCAGAAAAAAAGTGATTTTTACTAAGATACCACTCCAGTTTATCTCACCCATATTCAAAAAGGTTACTGTTTTAACACAAAATATATAAACTGCGGCGGACTCTTGCATTTTTCATTAGTGAAGAACGTCTGAAGACCCCGTAGCAAGGAAAGAGAACTCAGCCTCAGGAAGACTGAAGAAAGCCAGGTTGCGTCGCAGTTCACTGCGAGGATTAAAGCGCAATGAAATTCCCGAAAAATGCCAAAATAAAAACCCCTTTTTGATTAGGAAGGGGTTATCACCTATTGATCATACATTTCTTTCAGTCCAAGACTGATCTCTAAAGCGTTATCAATCTTTTTCATCATCTGATGATCAAGTTTTGTTATTTTATCGGTCAACCGCTGCTTATCCAACGTTCTTATTTGTTCCAGCAATATAACCGAGTTACGGTCGAATCCATACCGTTTCGCATCGATCTCCACATGTGTCGGGAGTTTGGCCTTCTGAATCTGAGCAGTTATAGCAGCAACAATAACCGTTGGGCTGAAGCGGTTTCCGATATCATTCTGCAGGATCAAGACCGGCCGTATGCCTCCCTGTTCTGATCCCACAACGGGGGATAAGTCGGCGAAATAAACTTCGCCTCTTTGAACGATCAAGTGCCTTACACCCCGATCACTGTGCGCTGTAAGTTGTTTTTCTCAGCTTCTTCCTCGGCCTGAAAAGCTTCTGAAGCGATGGTGAGATTAATATTAGCCATTTCCATGTACCCTTGCTGCATTGATTCACGAAACTGTTGGACATGCTCTTCTTTTTTGTGTTCCAGATAATTTCGCGTTGCCTGACATATGAAATCACTCAGATTACTGTTTTCATATTTCATTAGTCCATCCACCTCATTTAACAGGTTCTTTGGTAAGCGTACTGAAATTTCTTGTGAGCTTTCTGACAAAACCATGCACCTCCGACAACTTGTAAACGATCATTATCGAATTCTTTTTTAATGATATCATTGTATGACATGGTTTGCAAAGGTCATTTTAAGAATAAACCGGCAGAAGAATCTTTTAACCCTCATGATTCACTGTTTTTGCACATTCTATACGAATAGTCCCGTTTAGCTGTTGTCTAAAAGATATTGATTTGGACACAAAACCCATAAACTGCAACGTAACTTAAGGTGTAAGTTGGTGCGTCGTCTACCGCTCCGGAAATACACGCCGCGCACCTTAGGGCGGCTGGTGAGCCTCCTCGGGCTAAGCACTAAGGGGTCTCACCTATGCCTCCCGTCCCGCAGGAGTCGTCGTGTATTTCCTTCGCTGATATTGTGCTTTATAATCTCATTGTTTCGGTGCGTAATTAAACTTCTATTGTGAATGTTGATTGGAGTGGAGGGCAGTCGACTCCTGCGGGAAAGCGGGCAGCTAGACCTGAGCAGGAAGCGCTTTTTGCTTCCGAGGAGGCTGAAGTGTTGCCCTAAGGTGCGCGACTGCCTGGAACGGAAATCAACATAGCACTTACGTCGCAGTTTACATCATGTGCGAACCAGGATTTATTAAAAAGAGCTTTCTGTTTAATGCTCTCAGTTTGAATGGGCCCCTGCTATTTATATTATTGCTAAACAGACATTTTATGCCATTAAAATTCGAATAAGCCAAATTGTACTATGACTTATACTGTCTTGGCACACGTTCGGATATCATACAAGGTATTTCATAGTTGATGGTCTCAAGCTTTTCAGCAATTTCATCGACTTCGATTTCCTCATCACTCTGTTTTCCAATCAGCGTAACCTGTGTCCCCACCGGATATGCTTGGTCCAGCTTGATCATTGTCTGATCCATCGTTATCCTTCCGACAATCGGCATTCTTTTTCCGTCGACTAACACGTCTGCGCCCTGCAATTTGCGGATCCATCCGTCAGCATAACCAATCGGTATTGTCCCGATATACTCTTCATCTTCTGTCGTATAAGTCGCACCATAACTGATCGATTCACCCGGGTCGAGCCACTTCACATGATCGAGTCTGCTATGCAATGAAAAGGCCGGTTTCAATTGAATATCGCGTTCATCTTTTACAGGATCTGACGGATACAAACCATACATCGATATGCCAAAACGCATATAATCATACATTCGTTCAGGAAAACGGATTGAAGCAGCACTATTACCAACATGAACGTTTACTGGCTCAGCCCAGATAGATTTAAACGTCTTAAGCACATTGTCAAACCGGCGCTGCTGCTTTTCAAAATAGGCAAATTCAGTATCATCAGCTGTGGCAAAGTGTGTATAGACCCCCGTTAGATTAACTGCTGTACTGTTCCGGAGCTCGTCAGTAATTTCAATTAATTCTTCTTCTGTCCTGAGTCCGACTCTTCCCATTCCGGTATCCCATTTCATATGTACGTCTACCGGGTAAGGAAGTTTCATCTGGTTCACTTCACGAACCCAATCCTTTTGATAGCAAGTCAGAATAATATTTTGACTCGCAGCAACCGGGACATCGTGCGGTGATACTCTTCCAAATACCAAAATCGGATCCGTAATATTTGCCTCGCGCAAAACAAGCGCTTCTTTCAGCAATGCCACTGCCAGCATCGTTGCACCGGAATCAAGTGCTTTCTCAGCAACTTTCTCAGCTCCATGACCATATGCATCCGCTTTAACCACCGCAATAACAGCACAATGCTCAGGCAGTCTGTTTTTCATTTCCCTGACGTTATGTCCAATCGCGTTCAAATCAACTTCTGCCCATGTGCTCCGAAATAAATGACTGTCCATAAGACACACCCCTTATATTTACCATTGGAACATCCATTTTACCTGAAAATAGGCAAAAATAAAAAGCAGACCCCCTTTCTGATGAGTCTGCTTGCACCACACCATTTATTTTACTTCTTTGCCTTGTACAGACTGTGCAACCTCAATCAATTCTTCTCTGGTCAATTCATCACTTGCCAGAACAAAACTCATACCGTTATCGACCCATTCAATCGTGTTATCGCTCAGCGCGCCAATCGAATGGCCTAAGTTCACAATCTCGCCATCCACCATTTCAGGCGAAGACATGGCTGGTACCACATCCTGTTTTTCTTCAACCAAAGTGAAGTTTTTGTCACCGGCAAATGTCATGATGACCCGCTGGCCGCTTTCTGTATCAACCTGTGTTTCTTCTGTCAGTTCTGAGCCTTTCATGTTTCGCGGATAAACGACGGTAAACGCGTCCGCTTTCGTTTCACTGTCACCGGAAACCGATGCATCAGATTCTTCGTTTGGCATATTTTTATCCATTGTAAAATCATCATCTTCGAAAGTGGGGTCTGTGTTAAATTCAGAGAAATTCACTTCCACTAATGCATTGCGGTCTTTGTCGAGCACTTTAACCATAGCCGGTGTATAATTCTCTTTGTCAAAATAAACTTCCTGGTAAGGCAAATTATTGTTGCTCTGATAATTGGTTTTTGTCTCAAAAATATAGTGATTCTCACCTATCTCGAATTGAGCTTCAGCATCCTGTAGAATATCGCTGACAAGCGACTGGTACAGATATGGCTGACTGCCGTTTTTCGGCCATTCTTCCTGGAATTTGAAGCTTTTGTTCAAGTCTGGTGACAGAACAAATACACCGTCCTCATTTTTGAGAATAATTTGCTTGCCCTCTTCATCCTGATCGTTGCTCAACTCGACGCGGTACAGATCCTGTTTCTTATGCCAGATATTAATCTGGTACGTTTGATTTTCCTGCCCGGTATTCATCGTCATTTCAGCAGTTGCTTTATAACCTTTCATGGATTCGAGTTTCGATTCCAGCTTTCCGGCCACATCTTCCTGAGACTGTTCACCACAGGCAGAAAGTACAATGCTAAACACGATGACAACCAACAAGCTTAACTTTTTTTTCATGGACATGTCTCCCTTGTCGCATTTCACACATTTTGCGAGCATTCATGCTGACGATTTGACAAAGGGAAAGTTCATTGTCACTTTTTTACGTCTGAAATGTACGATAGACAGCTTTGATGCCTGTGATAACATCCGAAGCCGTCAGGTCATAAACCGAATGGTTTGTTTCCGTTAAAAGTTCCGCGGATTTACCGTGTACAAAACACGCATTATTTAACGCATCCGGAACTGTCTGCTCCTGCATCAACATGGCGAGCGTAATGCCCGATAGGACATCCCCTGTTCCGCCTTTAGCGAGCCCCTGATTGCCTGCTTCACTGACTGTCTGAATGCCTTCGGGTGTTGTTATAATCGTGAACATGCCCTTGAGTACAACATAGACGTGATAGTTTTCAGCAAACGATTTTGTATAAGAAAAAGGTGACTGCAAAAGCTCTGGCACCGAAATGCCCAAAAGCATGGCCATCTCACCCGGGTGCGGCGTCAGAACAACAGGCTCTTTGCGCTGTTTGACCTGATGAAGCATCGCTTTCAAATGATACAGACCGTCCGCATCAACAATCAGAGGCAGCTGTGCTTCAATCGCTTGCTGCACTAATTCCCCGGCTTCTAAATGACGCCCGAGACCCATACCAAGCACCATTGCATCAAAGTTCTCAAACGGTATAGCATTCGAACCATCCAAATATCCGTCTGTATCGTTCAGCGTCAAATAGGTCGCTTCTGTACAATATGAAGATACTGTCGGAATGATGTCTTTTGCTGTGGCAGCTGTAACCAGGCCGGCACCTGTCCTTAGTGCAGCACTTACTGTCATTGCAATTGAGCCGGGCATCTCCACATTGCCGCCTACAACCAGCCCCCGCCCATGATTGCCTTTATGGGCATTTCGCTTGCGTCCAGGCATGGTCTTTCGGAATTTCTCCGGCGTCCAGACATGCCGGTGGTTATGCCTTTCAGTGATGGCTGCCGGGAGCCCGAACGACACCGTCTCCCAACTTCCGTAGTAAGGTGCTGTTTTTTCAAGAAATGCACTCATTTTTGGAAATCCTGCAACAATCGTTTCGTTTGCTTGTACCGCTTGAAACTCCCCGGCTCCTTCATTTGCCGGAAGCCCTGAAGGAATGTCCGCGGCTATAACATAAGCATCGTTCTCATTAATAGCTGCTACAATCTGAGCGAGTGGATCACGCAGCATCCCTGAAACGCCGATACCCAGCATCGCATCCACAATCACATCAGTTTCCTGTAAAATCGTTTCAATGTCGAGTTCCTTGCGGGCAACCTCGATTTCCCCGCCGCATCTGATTAGTAAATTTTTATGAAAAAGTGCATCACCTTTTATCTTTTCATCCGGCACAACCTGCACGACAGAGACCCGACACCCGTATTCAAACAGCGTTCTGGCAATGACAAACCCATCACCGCCGTTGTTACCGCTCCCTGCGAAAATTCGGATACGGTCCATTTTGGCTATACGCTTTCTGATCCTGTCTGCCATCGCCCGCCCGGCATTTTCCATTAACAGCTTTCCATCAATTCCTATTTCTTGAATGGTCCCATGATCCATATCGTACATTTCTTCCGCGGTGACAATCTTCACACGTTTCCCTCCTGCCCGCACTAGAATATATGAGACAACCTTTGCATTTATGCAGACACACACGTCAATCCTTTTCTTCCAGAACAACCTGTGCCACTGCATAATCTCTGCTGTGCGTAATTGAAATAAATATATGTAAATGTTCATAACCGCCTACGTTCATCTTTGGCGCACCGTTTGCATCTGGCATAATCTGAATATCCTTGAAGCTTATTTTACCAATACCACTCCCAACTGCTTTCGAAAACGCTTCTTTGGCGGCAAACCTGCCCGCCAGGTATTCAGTCTTTCGTAGGTCGTTTGTGAGCGATTTGTAAAGCGTCATTTCCGGAGCTGTTAAAACTCTTTCTCCCAGTCGGTTATTTTTTTGAATGCTTTTTCGAATCCGGCTCAGTTCAATTATGTCAATCCCAATACCTTTTATCATAAAAATCGCTTTCCTCTCTCCGGAAAATTGTATATGATTATACTAGACAGTTTATTATGGTCATACTTTAATAACACTATAACTATACTACCCGCTAGTCATCAGAAATAAAACTGTCGCCCGCTGCAGCATCTTTTTTCGAAAGTTGCTTTTTAAAAGGGTTGTTTGACACAAATTCCATAAACTGCGATGTTATGAAAGACTTAACGTCGCACTTTATATCGTCGCGAGGGTCAAAGAGCAGCAAAACTTACGAAAAGAGCTTTTCGAACAATAATAAATCAGCTATCAATAAAAAGGAGGGTCTGAATGTTTATACGAAATGAGCGCAGCATTAAAGAATTCAAGCAGCTTTATCCGATCGTCTTCTGGGTGATCATTATCCAATTAGCGCTCTGGCTTTTAACCGGCTTTTTGCAGACCCCGCTCGGTACCATGATCGAAAATTGGGGAAGAGGCGTCAACTTCTACATCAGCCAGGGAGAATACTGGCGTTTGCTGACATCTATTTTTCTTCATGCCGATCTCATGCATGTTCTGTTTAATTCATTTGCACTAGTGTTATTCGGGCCGGCCCTTGAACAAATGCTCGGCAAGATGAAATTCATTGCTGCTTATTTAGGGGCAGGGCTTGTCGGAAATATCGCCACCCTTTTGCTCGGGCCGCCCATTTATGCTCACGTAGGCGCATCCGGTGCGATCTATGGATTATTTGGCATATATGTATTCATGGTAGCCTTTCGTAAACAGCTCATCGATCAATCAAGCGCACAGATTGTTACCGTCATTTTGGTGATCGGTCTGATCATGACTTTCGTCAATACGGGAATCAACGCATATGCTCATATTTTCGGTTTCATTGGCGGCTTTGCACTTTCGCCGCTGGTCTTAAATAATGTACGCCCCTTTTCACCGTGGATAAGACACCGGGTTGTTGATGACGGATCCGTTAAATTTGATCCAAATCGCTGGCACAAAAAGCAGCGTAACAAAAAGCTATTTAAAAACGGTCTCTGGATTTTTCTCGGCATCCTGATTATTCTCGGCCTGTTTAGCCGGCTATTGTGAACCTCTCCACCTAAATTGAAGATTTTGAAGGGGACTTCTTGCCGAGCACATTAAAAAGGAACCGGCCTTGCTGCCAATTCCTTCGAGTCTGACTTCCGGCTTCCGACCTCTGGAAAGATGAGGCGGGAGCCGGTTTTTTAATCTTCACTGTCTTTTCGGCGGGAAAACCAGTCTGATAATTCATCAGAATGTGATTCTGCCAAGTCCTTGATTGTGAAATGCTTCCCTGCTCCCATTGTCCCGACAATCGAAAACCGAGCAGTTGCGAGATTTTGCAGCCTTTGCACTTTATGCTGTTTTTTCTCGAATGCCTGAACCCGTTTGTGATACAACAGGAGTGTATTCCGGCTTAACACACGATAACGGAGTGTTAAACGCCTCCCCCGAATAGTAAAGCCCCCGTCTTTATACCGGATCCATCCCAGCAATAGGCCGCCGACAAGCAGCAATATTAACGGAATCCAGATAAATGCCGGAATGAAAATTGCTACTGCCGCAACAAGCAATAGAAATGGTACGGCCGCTCGCAGAATATAATATTTTAACGCCTGTTTGGGCAAAGGTGTTAACTCACGCTGAACCCCGGCATAATCCGGCAGAAAGGTTTCCAGGAATTCTTCCAGTTCATCCCGCTTCATGATAGGAAAAAGAATCGATGAAAAATCCTCACCCTTATCCATTGACCCACCGGCGATTTCCGCAAATACGGTGACATATCCGAGCGGCTGACGAATAATGCTCTCCTGAATACCGACCGCCTGAATCCGCTTCAAAGGAATCGTCACTTGCTTTTTTTCCAAAAGGCCCCGGGTAATAAATAATTCCTCATCGTTTTTCGTAATAGTGAAATTCCCATATTTGATCATCGTTCCCGCAATGCCAAGCAGCCAAAGCAGAAGCAGCAGAAAGATCACCATTACAATCAGAATAATAACGCCCAGTCCGACGACCCATTCAATTGTATTGTCAAAGTAATGTTCAGGTATAAACTGTTCAAATTCAGAGAAGCCGGCCGCTGCCAATGCCAGAATTACCCCGACACTTCCTGATGTAGTCCCTACAATAAACAGCCGCTTAAAACTGATTTTGGCAGAGGGGTTCGGCAATTTTTCGGTTTCTTCAGGTGCTTCTTCATCATCTGCCGGCGGGACAGCGCTTGATTTAAGCTCCTGGCGCAATGCTTCTCCCTCCTCCAGCTTAACAGCACTGAGTGATGCTTCTGCACTTGTGCCTGTGCCGGCAGTTTCAATCTGCACCTTCGTCAGTTTAAAAATCCGATGAATCACGCCGGATGTCAGGTCGATGGATTGTATGCGGTTTTTGGATATAAACCGTTTTTTCCGGATGAAGACACCATACTCAATCCGCAGTTCGTCCTCTTCAATCCGGTAAGTATAGCGGTACCATGTCAGTACGCTTGCAGTGATAAAGAGCACCAGCAGAACCGCGATAATAAGACCGAAATAAAACAGGGATTCATCCCGGAAAGTGATAAAACCTAAGACAATAGCAAATAAAAATTCGCGTACCGTTTTAATTAAATTAAATAAAATGGCTGCAGGGTGCAAACGTTTTGGCTCAAACATCGTGGCTGCCACCCTTGCCAGCGCCGAAATCCTGTCCCTCAAATCCGAAGCATCCTCTTCAACGAGAGCAGGAATCTCATGGGTTGTGGCTGCCGTTGAGATCTCCACACTCGCCAGCTTGTATTTTTTAAGTATTGGCCCCTGTTTTGTATCAACATGCTGGACACGGATCATTGGTACAAGTGTGCGTGATACAATCAAAATCCCGTGCTGAATATATATCTCCTGCTCAAAAACTTCATACCGCCATCTTCTCCAGCGAAGTGTCGGAAGTAAAAATACAAAGAAATATGTGCTGAGTCCACTGATGAAAGCAGCCCCTGCACCATACCAATAAGAAAATTCAAATATAAATGCTAGAATAAAAAGCGCAATCGTTATTAACCAGAATACCCCCGCCAGAATCGACTCCGCTATTTTCCACGCTTTGATAGCATCAGGTGCAATCCGGTTGACCGGTGGCTGTCGCATATTTGTCCCTTCCTTCATTACTGAGTGTCATATTATGTAATACGCATTCATATTACCAAAGTTTCAGGATTATTAACAGATAGCGTTTTTTGTTCCATGTACCGCTCAGTTAATCCGAATCAAATGTAACTTCAAATCTTAGGTGCTATTGCCTTTTTCGCGACTGGCTGTATAAAAAGAGGCTGACTCCAAAAGTCACTTAGCAGTGACCTTTTTGTGCCAGCCTTTCTTTGATATCCATTTAGTTATTTGGTTTGCGACCGCGGTTTTTCTGATAATTCCCTTGACGGTTACGCCCGCCTTGGTTGCGTCCACCCTGATTGCGTCCGCCTTGGCCACGTTTACCGTAAAATTTCTTGTTCTGTGGTCTGCCTTTATTATTCTTGCCGCCGCCCTGGCCTTTTTTCACGCTGATCGGCTGAACGGATGAAATATTGACGGGAGCGTTGCGACGTTCTTTTGTCATCATTTTAAGAGCAGCAGCCACAACTGTCATTGAATCGTAATCCTGGAGCAGTTCACTGGCTGTCTCCTGATAATCCTGCAAATCAAGCTTGTCAATCTTTTCCCGGATCTTATCTGCTGCAGCCTGCTGCTGACCGCGCTTCGCTTCCTGATGAGTCGGCGGTGCCATCCGTTTCATTTTGCTTTTGGTTACTTTCTCAATCAAATTTAAATGCGCCATTTCACGTGGTGTGATGAATGATACGGCTTCCCCGGTACGTCCTGCTCTTCCGGTACGGCCGATACGGTGTACATAGCTTTCAGGATCCTGCGGTATATCAAAGTTATAAACGTGCGTTACACCGGAAATATCCAGTCCCCGTGCCGCGACATCAGTTGCTACCAGTACATCGACACGATTATTTTTAAATTTGTTTAAAACCGACATCCGCTTTCCCTGTGTCAAATCTCCGTGGATGCCTTCTGCACGGAACCCGCGGGCATGAAGACCGTCCGTGATTTCATCCACCCGTTTTTTCGTCCGGCTGAAGACAATTGCAAGTGCAGGTGCATAAAAGTCCAAATGATTGGTCAACGTATCGAATTTATGCTTCTCAGGAATTTCAATGAAATACTGATCGATATTTTCAACAGTCATTTCCTTTGCTTTCACTTTGACTTCTTTAGGATTGTTCATGAGATTGGTTGCAATATCACGGATTTCTTTTGGCATCGTTGCAGAAAATAATAATGTCTGCCGTTCTTCCGGAATGTTTTTCAAAATATCACGGATATCGTCAATGAAGCCCATGTTCAGCATTTCATCAGCTTCATCGAGAACAGTTGTCTGAATTTCTGTCGTCCGGATTGTTTTTCGGCGCATATGATCGAGCAGTCTTCCCGGTGTGGCAACGACGATGTGCGGACCATCCTTTAAAGCACGGATTTGCCGTTCCATATGCTGTCCGCCGTAAACCGACATGGAGCGTATGCCTTTTATTTTACCAAGCCGGTTCAGCTCCTCAGCTACCTGGATGGCGAGTTCCCTTGTTGGTGCAACAACCAACCCTTGAATTTTCCGCTCTTTCGGATCAATTCTTTCAATCATCGGGATCCCGAATGCCGCTGTCTTTCCGGTTCCTGTCTGAGCTTGTCCAATTACGTCATTTCCTTGTAAAGCCTGCGGAATCGTTTCTGCCTGAATCGGCGTTGCTTCTTCAAATCCCATCTTTTGCAATGCGTCCATAATAGGCTTTGAAATATTTAGTTCGTTAAATGTTGTCACTTTATCAATCTTCTCCTTTTTTAGCTGTTCAAAAATCCGGTCACGTCAAAATGTCATTGTTGGCTTGTTTTTCCGCTCCTTGGAAAAGAAAACCACCTCTCTGGTGTGTGGAGCTAATGATGCTTTCACTATGCTCCTGTTTCAGAGCCTAAGAATTTTCTGCTAAAAACCTCTATACCCCTTTTGGGGGATGCAGAAATCCACACTTCTCGGGGAAGGCCCTTGTTCAAAGAAAACAGCCACCAACTTTTGACGTCCGGCGGTGATCATGCAGGCTTTGCATCAGGATTATATAGCCTGCGATTCGTTTTAACCTCCCTTTTGAACACCGATTTTTCCAAATTATATTATTTAACGTAAGATAGCTGTAAAAAAAGGCTTTTCCCGGTAATGGAAAAGGCCTCCTTCGTGAAAATTCTCATCCAACATGACAGTTATTTTATAATAACACAGGAATTCGGTATATATCCACTACTTGATATATGATTTTTCGCTAAGAGCATGATAAAATGTATGAGATTCAATAATGAAAAACGCCAAAAGGAGGTCTTTATGCGAATCCCTCCATTTAATCCATATGTTGCAGTCGTGATTGGGGTCATATCTGTTTCGACATCAGCTGTGCTTGTTAAACTGGCACCCCAGGCACCATCAGCCATCATCGCTAATTACCGCCTTCTGCTCGCCGTCTTAATTATGGCACCATATGTGTTATTGAAAAACCGTCATGAATTCAAGCTTATCCAAAAAAGGGACTGGATTTTATCAGCACTTGCCGGGGTCTTTTTGGCCTTTCATTTTATTGTCTGGTTCGAATCATTAGATTATACATCTGTGGCAAGTTCTGTAGTCCTTGTGACACTCCAGCCGATATTTGCTTTTTTGGGAACCTATCTCTTTTTTCAGGAAAGATTTTCATACGGCGCTATCATCAGTATGATCATCGCATTATTGGGCAGTGTCATCATCAGCTGGGGCGACTTCCAGATCAGTGGGGCAGCTTTATTCGGTGACATGCTCGCTTTATTAGGTGCTATCTTAATAACGGCTTATTTTCTGATGGGCCAGCAAGCAAGAAAACGCCTGTCACTGATGACCTATACATTTGTCGTCTACGGCATCAGCTCAGTAACGCTTATCATCTATAACCTGATCGGGGGCAACGATTTCTTAGGATACCCCGCAGACCACTGGCTTGTATTTCTGGCGTTGGCGATTTTCCCGACATTTTTTGGCCACACATTATTCAATTGGGCTTTGAAATGGCTGAGTACCGCAACGATCTCAATGGGCATTGTGTTTGAACCCGTCGGCGCTTCCATTTTGGCTTACATTATATTGGGTGAGGTGATCACCTGGTCACAGTGGCTGGGAGGCTCAATCGTATTATTCGGTCTGTTCCTGTTCACCATGAGCACAGCCAAAAAGCGCAAAGTAACGATATCACATAAGAATTAATGAGCCAGGGCGGGCGCCGCTCTATTGCATTAACGTGCAACACGACAAGCACAAAGCATATTAACAGCCTTTCGAACTCGTATCGATCTTTTTTCCGGCAGTTTCTAACGCTAACGTTTCACCTGCCGGCATAAACTGGTATAATAAAAATACAAACTTGAATTGGGTGAAATAATGCATATAGAATTAATGACCGATGGCGGGGCGGATATCCCGAAGCGCTTGATTGATGAAGCTGATATAAAAGTCGTTCCACTCTATCTGCATTTCAAAGGGCAGGAATACAAAGCAGGTGTCGATATTGACCTGGAAACCTTTTATCAAAAAATGGCTGAAGCAGATGAACTGCCGCGATCTGCAGCGCCAAGCCCGAATGACTTTTATGAAGCTTACAAACAGGCTGATCCCGAAAAACCGATTATCATGCTTTCCCTTTCAAAAGGCTTAAGCGGAACATACGACAATGCTGTCATGGGGAAAAATATGCTGCTTGAGGAAGAACCGGAGAGACCGATCGAAATCATTAACTCCAAAACCGCCTCATGCGGACTTGCTCTCTTGCTGCACGAAGCAAAAACCAAAATTGATGAAAACTATTCGTTTACACAACTGGTTGATCATTTGCATGAACGCACTGAACAAACCAGTACATTGTTCGTCCTTAAAACGTTGGAAAACCTTATTCGCGGCGGAAGGCTTGACCGTGTCAAAGGAACAATCGCCAAAACACTGAACATCAAACCGCTTATGCAGGCAAGTGACGAAGGAACAATCGAAGTAACGGAAAAAGTTCGCGGCGAAAAAAAATCAATCAGACGCTTCATCGAGCAAATCGGAGAATACACCAAAAATTTCGAGGACAAAGTTATTGCCATGTCACATTGTAATGCAGAAGGACGTGCCGGCAAAGTGCTTGCGGAGATTAAGGAAAAGTATCCATTCAAAGATGCTTATCTCATTGAAATGGGACCATTGATAGCTACTTATGCCGGAGAAGGCGGTTTGGTCATTTCCTTTTTCAATGATTAAAAACCAATAACAAAGGAGAACTGCCATGGGATGGTGTTCTTCTTTGTTATTTGGTTAAAAATTCATAAACCAGCCTGTTCAGTGTCACATTATCCTCGCCCAGACAAATCAGATGACGGGATTTTTCAAAAAAGACGACTTCCTTCTGATCGGACGTCATTTCTTTCTCGAGATAATACCCGGTTTTATATGGAACCATCATGTCCTGTTGTCCGTGGGCTATCATCACAGGTGCCTTTACCTTGTCTAAATATCTTCGGGTAAACCTGACCAATTTAAGGAATTCAATATTTGCTTTAAGAGGGACAGTCCCCCACTTGCGCTTATAGTGAAGATACAGGTTATTCTCCTTAATCTTGCCTTTAATTCCATCAGAAAGAACACCTTTAACATCCCGCATAATTTGCCGGATCGATAAATATTTTCCTGATGCTGCGAGCAATACCAATTTATCCACATTGTATTTGGAGGCCAGATAAGCAGCAATCATTCCGCCCATTGAAAAGCCGATCAAATACACGTTATCGGTTTTCATTTTTAGCTGTTGCAGTGAATGTTCTGCTGCCTCCAGCCAATTTTTATGTGACACATTCTCCAGAGAAAGTTCGCTGCCATGTCCCGGCAATGTCGGCACATCAATAAGCCAGTCTGTATGCTCTCTCAGATACTCTGCCAGGGGACCAACTTCATACGGGCTTCCGGTATATCCATGGATGATCAAACATCCCGTCATGTTAATTCTCCTTGTTATTCTTTTATATTCGTTTTCCCTTATCCCGTGTAATTCATCCTTAATGAGGCTCAGCCAATTTTAAACATTATCTACAACTGCTTCATGAGTTGACTGACATCTTTAACAACCGGGGAAATCTGCTTAACCGTGTTCGCTACCTGACCAGCTGTTGAAAGCATTTTTTCAAGATCAAGTTGACCATTATGATCCTGAAAATAACTTTTGAGTTGTTTGTTGCTTGATGGTTGGGAAAATGCTTCATAACCATAAGTATATGGTCCATACATTGGCTGTTTTGGTTTGGCAAACACTTCAAAAGCTGTTGGATAATGAGCGTGATAGCTTGTATTTATCGGTTGGCTTCCAGCGGGGCTGTGCGTTGAGTAATTTTTAAAAGAGGGCAAAAAAGGGCCGGATTTTTCCATTATAAGACACACCTCTCCAATAGGTCTTTCAGCATTATATGAAACATACCAAAAGAACGTGCGCCTTTATCAGTCCTGACCCTTTATTATTTGCTGAATGAACTATATGATTGGTAATTATCCATCATGCCAAGCGCATGTTTAATTTTATTGACTTGATTACCTAAGACAACTTTTTTATTGACAAAGGTCGCGGGTGTTCCATATATGCCCTCTTCCTGAAGTTCATTCAAGTATTCCCTGTTTTCTGTTACATTTCTTTGTTTATAGTCTATATCCCATTGGTTTAGTTTTCCCAGTAAACTCTGACACTGTTCGCTATTTTCGCTGGTGTATACGATTACTTCCTGATCACTCACTTATGTTCCCCCTTACCTTTTTCTCTTGTTGGTTCAATTGTTGATTTACCCTTAATGTAACAAATTAAACATACTTTTTACAAAAACATTACAAAAAAATTCGAACTCGATTAGTTCTTTTTACCTGCGTCAATATAACCATTATTTTAACAAATGCATTAGAAAAATTATTGCTGGCAGCTATGATTTATATCACACGCCGGATGGATTTTTAACCATCGGGATGTGATGCGGCAAAATAGTTATCTCATCCGGTGTTGTGCCATCGATTTCTCCATCCATATCAATGGCCTTCTCTTCAGAAGTTGAAACCTTAATCGACGTCGCCTGAAAATGGGTGAGTTCCGTCAACTGCTGTGAATTCGTTTCAGGATTATTCATTGACAGTAATTCACGGAACGAAGCCAAAGTGGAATTCTTAATGACGAGAACGTCCAGCTTTCCATCATCAAGGGACACAGTTGGCAGCGGCAGTTCCCGTGTCCCAATAAACCGTCCATTCAACACAAGGATTAATACGCCTTCACCTTCATGCTGTTTATTATCGGCATCAATTTTATATTTAAAAGGTGTTGCCTGGTTTACCGTTCGTAACGTACTCATGAAATAACTTAAAACACCAAGGTTTTTCTTTTGGTCTTCATCAATATTTAATGACGTGTCTGAGACAAGACCAACTCCCCAAAAATTCAAGAAGTACCTGCCATCCGTTTTACCGACATCAACATCTGTCACTTCACCGTTAGCAATAGCACGGGCTGCCTGGGTCAAGTTTTGCGGCATACCTAATGCCCTGCTGAAATCATTACATGTGCCTCCGGGCAAAATAGCAACAACCGGACGCTTACCCAAAGGAGCTATAGTGTTAACACACTCGTGCAACGTTCCGTCTCCACCGAGGAGAATCATGATGTCTACATCTTCGGCGTACGCTTCAAATGTTGCTTTTGCTTCCTCAATGGTTTCGGTCTGAATCACAGTTAGCTTCTTGATTGCTTTAGCAAGAACCGGCAGTGTCTGGGAGAGCTTTTGTTCGGTATGTTCATTGCCGGCGGTCCCGTTATAAATGAATAAGCCATGCTCGTATTTCAATTGACAGCCCCCTCTGAATAAGCACGCATATCGTTACTCTATTTTAACCGATAGGGAAAGCAATTGAGAAGGAAGAAGCAATTTTACAAAAGACTCCTTTGGTTACCGGGACGAAAGTGAAAAAAACCCCCTCAGGAATGTGTTGCACAGTTCCATTGAGGGGGTGATTATCAAAAAAGCTGGTTCTTATTCACGTTCATCATCGTCATCGTCGTTATCACGGTCATCATCGCGGTCGTCGTCATCGTCGTTATCATCGATTTCCATGACTACGATTTCACCTGTATAAGCATCAATTTCAATATCAGCTTCATTATTCTTCGATTTCATTTCGATTTCATAAACCAAACGGCCATCATCTTCATCCAATTCCAGCTTAATTATCGAGCCATTGAACTCATTTTTTGCAATTTTTTCTGCCTGTGCTGTACTAATGACAGCTGATTTTGATGACTTGTTATTATTAGTGTTATTATCTTTATTATCGTTTTGCTTCAATTCCATTCGGTCGTCATTCTTATCGTCTGAATTATTGTTATTGTCATCATTGTTTTGACGTGTTTTTTGATCGTTATTCCGGTTCGTGTCATCTCCGTCAGCATCCGCGTTTTTATTGGCATTATTTTGAGAGCTTTCATTTTGACCGGCGTTATTCTCATTATTAGTCGCCTTATTTTGGCCATTGCTGTTATTGGCAGCAACTTTTTCATCCAGTTCTAAAACCTCGCCGGTGTCTCCATCCAATTTAATGTCGTATTCTTTTCCGTTATCTTCTATTTCTGCTTCATATACAGTACGGGTTCCTTCTTTATCCAATTCCAGCTCGGTTATCTCTCCAGGATACTGAGCTGAGATGGTCTCTTTGATTTCTTTCCGGTCCATTTTAGGTGCAGCTTCAGTGGCACTTGACTGAATGACACCTAATCCAAGAGCAGAAACCCCAAGAACAACAGCCAACACAATTCCAATCTTCTTTTTCATTTAAATTGCCTCCTCATTTGCTTTCTGACTATATCATATCCCCTGCAAATGAAAAGACACTGTGACCAAGATTAAAATTTGATTAGAAAGTCATTAGTTTTCCAAATAAAGAGGAAGAATGAGCGTTAATACGGAGCCTTTGCCCACTGTACTTGATACGCTGAGTGTTCCGCCATGTGCTTCTGCTATGACTTTGGCGATGGATAGACCGAGACCGGTGCCGCCCGTCTCCCTGCTTCTTGATTTATCAACCCGGTAAAAGCGATCGAATATTTTTTCCTGATCTGCTTCAGAAATACCCGGGCCATTATCTTTAACCGCCACTTCAGCGTACCGCCCATTTTTCCGGATTGATAAGGTGACGGCCTCTTCGCTGTACTTAACAGCATTGTCCATTAGAATATACAGCACCTGTTCCAGCTGATCGTAGCTTCCGTTGATTTGAATCATCTCCGCAGATGCATGAAATACAATCTCCCGCGCGTAAGCCCCACTGAATGTTTCTGCTGTGAAACGGCCAAGTTCGATAAGATTGAATGGTTCATAAACTTCCTGATTTTTGTTTTTAGCGAGCAGCAGCATCTGTTCCACAAGTTTCTGCATCCGGTCTGCCTGGGATTCGATCGCTTCCGTTGATTCTTCCAATAACTCCGGATTATCAGCTCCGCGCCGTTTCATGAGCTGGGAGTAGCTTTTGACAATCGAAATTGGTGTTTTCAGCTCATGGGAAGCATCAGAGACAAACATTTCCTGCTTCTCAAAGTTCTCTCTCAAATAATCGATCATCCGGTTGAATGTTACTTTCATTTCATATAATTCATCTTTCGACTGATCTTCCGCACTGATTTTCTTCCAGCTGCCATAGGTGGTATTTTCCTTCATGGCTGCGGTCAGTTCCTGGACTGGTCTTGTTATGAATCTGGATAAAAAGACACCAGCCACTATTGTTGGAATCAACATAATCAGTGATGCCACTACCAACACGAAAAACAATGTTTCCATTGTTGATGTGTGACCCGTCAGTTGCTTATAGATCTGCAAAGTCACCACATCACCATTTTCCCAGATAACAGGTTTAGCAACAGTCGCAAAGTCAGGCTGATTATCCATGGAAATAATCGACCTTGATTCTGAAGACACATAGCTTCCCGGAAGTTCTCTATAATCAGCTTTCATCACTTCAACAATATGGGAGTCATTTTCGTCAATAACCCTGATCATGCCGTCTGTCGGCAGAAAAGCATCAAGCATTTCATTTTGTGATATACTTGGATTCTCATTCAAGGTTGAAATGATTTCATTTGCCTGTGTGTTCAAATCGTCAAGCTCCTGTTCCAGTGACCGGCTATCGAATAAATAATAAATGGATGTATTGACCAGCAAAATCAATACAAGCATGAATAAGCTGGAAAACAGCCTGATTTTCACAGAAAGTTTCATCAATTATGTTCCTTTATCGTATAACCGACCCCACGGACGGTTTGTATATAGGCCTGGTCAAAAGGCTTATCGACCTTTTGACGCAAATACCGGATATAAACATCTACCACATTCGTATCCCCGAAATAATCAAAACCCCAGACATGTTCAATCAGTTGATCTCTGGTAAGTACAACATTTTTATTTTGCAGCAGATAGACAAGCAGATCGAATTCCCTTGGCGTGAGTTCAATCGGCTGTTTCTCCCGCCGGATTTCTCTTGATTCAACATCAACGATCAGATCACCAACCCCCAGTTCCTCATGCTGCCGGACAACGGTTTTCTTAGGCTGGCGCAGTTGTGCTCTGATTCGCGCAAGCAATTCCTCAATTTGAAACGGCTTGGTAATGTAGTCGTTCGCACCCTGGTCTAGCCCGTTCACTTTATCATAAACCTCATCCCGTGCTGTGAGCAGTATAATGGGTGTCGATTCGTCAAACCGCCGCACGCGCCGCAGTACCTCCATCCCGCTCAGTTCCGGAAGCATTATATCCAGCAGGACAAGATCCCACTTTTCATCCGTTATAAGGTTCAACGCTGTGTTTCCATCGGCGACAACTTTGGTGCTGTAACTTTCATATTCCAACTCCAGCTGCAGCACCCTGCTCAGTTTTTCTTCATCTTCCACAATCAGTATGTGTGGTTTCTCCATTTCATATCACCCGCTTCAATAAGCTCTTGTCATTACTATATCAAATATTGGTTGAAAAGTGGATGACTGGGATGTTTCGCCCGGCTAATTTGTAAACTTCGGGATAATCAGCCACAAACAAGTGCAAACACTTTCCATAAAAGCCTTATTGAAATAAGATGACACTAGGAGGGAATCGTATGCTTGCACTTGATCATATTGTCGTTGCTGCCAGAGATCCCGAGAAGGCAGCTGAAGATTTTGGAAAAGAACACAATATTACCGTGACTGAAGGCGGCCGGCACGCGAACTGGGGAACTTACAACTATCTTGCTTATTTGCGTAATGACTGCTATATAGAATGGATCGGTATTTTTGATGAAACAACCGCAGCCAAATCAGATAATCCTTTAATCCACTTGCTTTTCCGGGAGCTGGCAGAAGGTCATGAAGCGCCTATTCAAATTGCGCTGCGGACTGATCAAATGGATGGAAACATTAAAAATCTGGATGAGCTTGAGATCCCGTATACCGGACCAGTCCCCGGCAGCCGCAAACGGCCGGACGGAAGCCTGTTGGAATGGCGGATGCTTTTTCCTGAAAGAGAGCAACAGGTTTTGCCTTTTCTGATTGAATGGGGTGAAATTAAAAATACACCGCAAAATCCGAAACTGATTAATGACAAAATAATCAGCACAGTTTCGGTGCCCACGACAGACTCTGACTCGCTCGCACCCATTTATCAATTGAATTTTGACAATCAAACAGCCAAGTTGAATAATGCAGAATTGAAGCTTTCTGATGAATTCCACTTTTCGATTGGCTAAACTGCACAGGGATCTGCTCAGGATCATGCCTTACTTGACTGCACTCCATATATTATCGGCATCCCGCCCTATTCCGGCATTCACTCCCCCTGAAGTGAATGCCGCCTTTTTCTGTTGACATTCAAGCACCCGTTTGAATATAATACAATCAAATATATATTTGATTGAGGTGTGATTCATGACTCAAGACGTTTGTGATGTAACCTGTATCAATGAGGAAAAAGTTAACCATGTCAAACACGAACTGAATAAACAGTCGATTGACACAGTCATCGGATTATATAAACTTTTGGCAGACCGAAACAGACTTCAGATAGCGTCGGCACTATTAGTGGAACAAGAACTATGCGTCTGTGACCTTGCCAATATTATCGGCGCAACAACCGCCACAACTTCTCACCATTTGCGGAAACTCCACAAGGTCGGAATTGCCACATTCCGCAAAGAGGGGAAGCTCGTCTATTACTCATTGTCAGATGAACACAACATGAAACAAGTCATCACACAAGGCTTCCTTCATGGAAAGGAGGAAAGCGTCCATGTCATCTGAACAGCAAACATACCGGCTTAACGGTATATCATGTGCCAACTGTGCACAGACATTTGAAAACAATGTAAAAGAAATTAATGGCGTACAGGATGCAAACGTCCATTTTGCCACGTCAAAAATTGATGTCGTCGGAAAAGCATCCATTACCGATATTGAAAAAGCCGGATCATTTGAAAATATTAAAGTTATCAAGGAGAATGCGGAACCTGAAAAAGAACCTTTCTGGATGCACCATGATAAGGTCCTGCTCGCATCACTGCTGATTGTTTTCGGTTTCATTGCCAATATCATGTTTGGCAATTCACATTACCTGCCGAATGTGCTCTACGGATTATCAGCATTTGTCGGCGGTTTAAGCCTGTTTAAAGCCGGCCTGATCAATCTGTGGAAATTCCGCTTTGATATGAAAACATTGATGACGATTGCTGTGATTGGAGCTGCCATCATCGGTGAATGGCGTGAAGCCGCAGTCGTCGTTATTCTTTTTGCCATCAGTGAATCTTTGGAATCGTATTCGATGGACAAAGCGCGTTCATCGATCCGCTCGTTGATGAAAATTTCACCGAATAAAGCACGCATCAGACGAAACAGCAGCGAACAGACGTTAGCTGTCGAGGAGATCATGGTTGGTGACATCATGCTTGTCAAGCCGGGTGAACGGATCGCGATGGACGGCACGATTATGAGCGGATTTTCATCCATCAATCAGGCATCGATCACCGGAGAGTCCATCCCCGCGGAAAAAACACACGGTGATGACGTTTTTGCGGGAACGATTAATCAGAACGGCTTTCTGGAAATCGAAGTAACGAAAAGAGCAGAAGATACGACCATCGCAAAAATCATCCATATGGTTGAAGAAGCACAGGAAGAACGGGCGCCGGCTCAAGCATTCATTGACCGATTTGCCGCCTACTACACACCGGCCATAATTGCTATTGCTGCATTAGTCGCTGTTATTCCGCCTCTATTCGTTGGTCTATGGAGTACGTGGGTTTATCAGGGGCTTGCGGTACTCGTTGTCGGATGCCCGTGCGCACTTGTTGTATCTACTCCGGTTGCTATCGTAACAGCAATCGGCAATGCGGCCCGTAACGGGGTTCTGATCAAAGGCGGTATTCACCTCGAACAAATCGGTGCGATCAAGAAAATCGCATTCGATAAAACAGGTACACTGACACAAGGAACACCACAGGTTACGGACGTTCACTTTTTCACCGATGAACATGATAAAGCGCTCAGCTGCCTGAAAGGGCTGGAGTCTAAATCGAATCATCCGCTGGCAAAAGCAATCATGAACTACATGGATGATGAGCATCAAGATATGCCATCAGCAGATATTCAATCCTTCACCACGGTCCACGGCAAAGGCATTCAGGGTGAAATTGAGGGCGAATCGGTTTACGCCGGCTCCCCTGATTTCTTTAAAAACGTACCGGCCGAACAGATTAAGAACTATCAAAAAGCAGGTAAAACTGTCATGTTATGCGGTACAGATGACGAGCTGTTGATGGCTGTTGCACTGCGCGATGAACCGCGGTCCGAAAGTAAAACAGTCATTCAGAAATTACATGATCTCGGAATCAAGCAGACCTACATGCTGACGGGAGATCATGCACAGACCGCCAATGCCTTAAAAGACGACTTGAAACTGACCGATGTAAAAGCAAATCTTTTGCCTGAAGATAAACTAAGCTTCATCAAAACACAGGACGGGAATATTGCCATGATTGGTGATGGCATTAATGATACCCCGGCGCTGGCAGCATCCAAAGTCGGTATCGCTATGGGTTCTGCCGGAACAGACAGCGCACTGGAAACAGCTGATGTTGCCTTAATGGGTGACGACTTAAAAAAGTTACCTTACACCGTTAAACTGAGCCGCAAAGCACTGGGCATCATCAAACAAAATATAAGCTTTGCAATCGGTATTAAAATTCTTGCCCTTCTGCTTGTTATCCCCGGCTGGCTGACATTATGGATTGCCATTTTTGCCGATATGGGAGCAACGTTGCTTGTTACATTGAACGCATTAAGACTTATGAAAATTAAATGAGAGGCCAATCCCCTTCAAAGGGGACGACTCTTAGAAGGTGTGTGAACCTCCCACATCGAGCGGCCAACTCAGGGGAGGTTTACTTCTTGCTTGAATAGTCCAAGACAGGGACTTTCTCAGCCGTGTCTTGTCTTTGATCAAACGTTTGTTCAATCGACACAACCAGGGTAAACCATCACATCAACCGTGTCATCTGGTGTTCGACAGGTTACCCCCTCCAAAGCCAATCTCAAGCACATGGTCATCGTCCTGAACATCAAAAAATAATCACCCTTAAATCAAGGGTGATCAACTTTTATTATGCCAATTGCTGATGCAGAAATTCGGTCACCGATTCCGGTGTCTTCGTATCAGCGCTATGCTGATGGGCAAGCTTTTCGCCATCTTTAAAAATCAAAATGCTTGGGATCCCCATTACTTCATATTTCTGAGCAATGCCTTCCACTTCGTCACTGTTAATCTCATACCAGTCATAGTTCTTAAATTCATCCATGACATCACCGATGAACATATCCATGCGTTTGCAGTCCGGGCACCAATCTGCAAAAAACTTTACGATAACAGGTGCATCCGATTGAATAATCTCGTTGAATTGCTGTTCTGTATCAATATGTTTCATTATCTAAAAACCCCCTCATAACATTCTATCTACATTGTACCTATTTTACGCCCGTGTGTCTTTTAGTTTGTTTACCCCGCATGTAACTACCCGTAAATGCCCGGTCCGTTTCTGTTCGGGGGCAACAAGACGCCTGATAATTAAGCCTTTGTTCCTTTTACTCGTATTCAACTTTTCCGAGCAAATAAGCTGCAGCCAATCCCGATGCAAACGTCACTATACTCACTAACACCAGCAATCCTTCTGTCGGCCAGCCCGGAAACACAACGAAAACAGAACCGATTACCATGCCGATAATAACGGCAAATGTTCCGGTATAATAGTTATTTAAAAAGAAGTTAACAATTTTGCTCATGAAAACAATACCGAGAACGATTCCAACACCGACGACGGCAATAATATCAAGCTGCAAATTACTGACTGCACCGATGACCGTTGTGAACACCCCCATAATCATAAGCATTAGCGAGCCGCTGATACCCGGCAGAACCAATGCACTGCTGGCAATAAATCCTGAAAAAAACAACATGATATAAGTAGAGGTGGTTATATTTTCAATAACAGGTCCCTCACTGGCCTGCAGAAATGCCATGGAACCAACGATCACAGCACCTATTACAAGCAATATAATATGTTTTGCCCGAAATTTATTCTTTGCATCCGCTTTATGGAATAAATAGGGAAGCACACCCAAAATCAGCCCCAAAAAGAAAAATTTCGTCGGCCCCGGATAATTATCAAACAGCCACTCAATCACATTACTCAGTAAAAATATAGCCGTTAAAATTCCAATGCCCAGCGGAATCAAAAAGCCCAATTGTTTTTTCCAATCCTTGCTCATAAACCCGTTGATAGCTGCAATCAGCCGTTCATAGATGCCGAGCAGAACAGCGATTGTCCCCCCGCTCACACCAGGGATGACATCACTTGCACCCATAAGCAGACCACGGTAAATATTTTTCCATTCCATTAATCTAAAGCTCCCTTATCAAGCACTCTAATAAAAATCATAAGACAATCATATCAAATTATGCTTGCAAATCACATAAAAATTTTATGTGCCGCAGGGACGCTTTATTGTAAACATCTGTCTTTTAAAAAAGGTTATACTCGAAGATTCTTGAGTATCTCTATTCACTCATCACTCCTCAATAAACTCGAGCTCCGGCATCCACCGAGACATATGCTGATTGATGTCCTGGTAATGTCCTTTGGCATTTTCCAATTCATCATCGGTCAATTGATGCATCGGAGCCACTTGAAAATTTGCCCGGTTCTCAAACTTAACAAAGGTTGGCATGAATTTTGGCTCCTTTACCTTAACCGTTGATTCTCCATTTTCCATTGTTTTCTCGATTGAAAATTTGAAAATGCCACCGATTCTTCGATAAAACTCGTCTTGTCCGGAGAGAAAATTACCAAGTGAGTAGGCAACAAGCGTCTGATGACCATTATTGCCTTCAACCCAGTCAATCGGCTGCAACACATGCGGGTGATGACCTAATACGACATCCACTCCTTCGTTCGCGGCAAACTGGACAAGGTCTTTTTGCCCCGCACTTGGCATTCGCTCATATTGGGGGCCATAATGCAAACTTAATACGACTGCATCTGCCTGTTGCTTGGCCTTCTCAATCCGCTTGGACATTACCTTTTTGTCAATCAGATTCACCAAGTGTCCTTTCCCATTCGGCACAGGTATACCATTTGTTCCATAGGTATAAGCCAAAAAAGCTACCGATATACCTTCGTCTGTTTCGTACACACGCAGTTTATTGCGGTCGGCCTCACTTTTATAGGCGCCCGTATACATCATATCAATCTTTTCCCAATGGTTGGTGGCATTCATAATCGCTTTTTCCCCGCGGTCCAATGTATGGTTGTTTGCAATGGAAACAACATCAACCCCGGCTTTCTTTAGAGCATCGCCAACTGCAAAAGGACTATTAAATGCCGGATAACTCGACAATCCCAGCGCTTCACCACCGATCATCGTTTCCTGATTCGCAAAGGCAATGGTTGAATCATTCAAATACGGCTTAACCTTTTCCAGCATCGGCATAAAATTAAAGCCGTCATCTGTACGAGCATCTTCATACACTCTGCTGTGAATCAGCATATCACCGATGGCAGAAAGTGTAATTTCTTTATGGCTCGCTTCAGGCTCTTTTGTTTTTATCTCCTTACCCCGGTCTGCTGATTCGTGGTGATTTGCATCTTTTAGTGTTTCTTGTTCGTTTCCGGTGCATGCCGATAGCAACAAACAAGCTAGCAACAGAACGATCCAGACTAATTGACTCCGTTCCATATATCTTTCTCCTAAGCCTTTTTTCGTTAATCATAACATGACAACAAACAGAAAACGACACAAAATGAGGGCATTGCCGCCAATTCATCTGACCGGTAGTCCGCAATATTATGAGAACCAGTGAAGCAATTAGAAATCATGTATTTCCTGAATCCATGTTTAACACGATTCAGGCAGGGAAAAGTCCATCAGATGCTATTAATAGAAAGGAAATCTAATATGCGAAAAACGCAATATCAACCTGTAAAGGGCAGACAACTGACAGACGCTCAGGAAGTACATTTCACTAAAGACTTTAAACAAGCAGACATCGCCGGCGGATACCGCGGAGCAAAGGTCAGAGACGCTAAACGCGATAATCAAAATTAAAAAATAATATTCGCTGTATTTATACCCTGTCCACATCGGTTGGACAGGGTATTTTTGTGTATTGAAGTTATTTCCAAATTATGTAATGATAGATTTTATGTGAAACTTACCAGGATTTTTTTCGTACTTACATATAGTTACAGATATTGGAGGACTACTTATGCCAAAGACAGCCATGGAATTAAATGACGTCAAAAAGACAATAGGAAACAAAGAGGTTATTAAAGGATTATCATTTGAAATTCATAAAGGAGAAGTATTCGGGTTTATCGGACCCAATGGTGCCGGCAAAACAACAACCATCCGCATGATGGTAGGGCTGATGGGACTATCGGATGGCGACGTCCGGATCCTCGGCGAAAGCATCAAATCAGCCTATAAGAAAGCCATCAGAGAGGTTGGGGCGATTGTTGAAAACCCGGAAATGTATCCGTTCATGACGGGTAAGCAAAATTTAAAGCACTACGCCCGTATGATGCCTGGCGTTTCACATAATCGTATTGAAGAAGTTATTAAGCTTGTCGGACTTGAACAAGCCATTAATGAAAAGGCCGGTAAATATTCGCTGGGAATGCGGCAGCGGCTTGGTATAGCCCAGGCCCTTCTGCAGAAGCCATCCGTGCTTATTTTGGATGAGCCTACCAACGGATTGGACCCCGCCGGCATCAGGGAGATTCGTCAATACATACGCAAGCTCGCAGAAGAAGAAGATGTCGCTGTCATCATCTCCAGTCACCTGCTGTCTGAAATCGAGCAAATGTGTGACCGTATCGGACTGATCAAAAATGGTGAAATGATCGCAATCCAAGATGTCAATGCAGCAACAGAAGAGACATCTGAGAGTGATATTCAAATGGAAGTAACACCAACGAAACATGCTGTCGAAGTATTAAAAAATGAATTTAACCTTCATGCAACAACTGACAACGCTACTTTAAATATTCGCGCCGAACGAGAAACGATACCAAAAATCATCCAAGCATTCGTCACTCACGATATACAGGTGTACCAAGTGACCATGACGAAATCAACACTGGAGGATAAATTCTTTGATTTGATTGGGGAGAATACGATTGAGTAACTTTTTTCAACTATTGGTCAACGAACAGATTAAATTATACATACGCAAATCAACATGGATTATGTATATTCTTATAGCCGTCCTAGTTGTTGGTCTGGCTTTTTTATCCAACTATTCTGTCGAACAAGCCGCGAAGTATCAGGATGACAATTGGCAGGAAACACTCGAACAGGAAAATGCCGACTTGCAGAAGCAAATGGAAGAGGACGACATGATGCAGGGATTTAATAGCACGCAGCTTGAAAAAAATAATTTCTATCTCGAAAATAATATCCAGCCGCGCAGTTACGATACATGGCAGTTTGTCATGGAACATGACTTTCTGCTTTCATTAGTGAGTCTTTTTACCATTATTGTAGCTGCGGGGATTATCGCGAATGAATTTAAGTGGGGAACTATCAAGCTATTACTGATCCGCCCTATTACACGAACTAAAATTTTGGCGGCAAAATACGTATCCGTTTTATTATTTGCGTTGTTCACACTCTTATTTGTATTGATTTTCTCATGGCTCGCCGGGGCGATATTTTTTGGTGTCAACGGCATGGACCCGCATATTGTCCTTAACGAAAATGACGGTTTTGCGCATGTTTCCATTATTGGACAAATCATCGAAGGTTATGGCTTGCAGCTTGTAACATTAGTGATGATGGCAACATTCGCCTTCATGATCTCCGCCATTTTCAGGCAGAGCTCACTGGCTATCGGGATCGCTATTTTCCTGATGCTTTCGGGAAATATGATTGTATCTTTTTTCTCCGAGTACAACTGGGCCAAGTATATCCTGTTCGCCAACACCAATATGAGCCAATATATAAACGGTTCGCCTATGTTTGAAGGGATGAGTTTAGGATTTTCGTTAGCTGTACTTACCGTGTATTATATCGTTTTCCTTGTTTTAGCATGGGTCTTTTTCACGAAAAGGGATGTCGCAGGACACTAAATTTATTCCCAGCATATAATTTAAACATATATTATAATAGTATTAGATTGAATATACCGAGGTGTGAAATCATGAAACGTTATTTAACTGCGATTTTCATAGGCATTAGTGGTGTTGTGCTGATTATTGGCCTTGGTGTGGACCTTTATTGGAGCGGCATAGCTTCATGGGGCATAGCATTCATTTGCCTTATTTTTGCCGTATACTTCACAAAATATATTCCGAATGACAAAAATGACGAAAAACATTAAACAAGACCGGGGAGCTGCTTATTGCTCCCCGGTCTTATTAACTCTCTTTCTGAAATTGAATAATTCGCTGTTTAATCTCATCCCGCACCCGCTCGAAAACTTGCCACCGTTCAGCTTCCGTTCCTTCAGCTTTGGCCGGGTCATCAAACCCCCAATGCATATTCTCCACATGCGGCGGGGTCATAGGGCAGTTATCCCGTGCATCACCGCATAACGTCACCACTATTTTTGCGTTATTCAAGAGATCAGTATCAATCGTGCTTGATTCCTGGTTGGAAATATCCAAGCCGGCTTCTTCCATGGCTTTGACTGCCATCGGATTTAAACCGTGTGCTTCGATCCCGGCACTTCTTACATCCCATTTATCACCGAGATATTTTCTTCCAAACCCTTCTGCCATCTGACTCCTGCAAGAATTCCCTGTGCATAGAAAATAAAGAATCGGTTTTTCAGACATAATGTTCCTCCTTAATGATTTGCTATTAAATTAGGCGGTTTTCCAAAAGAGTTGTTGTTTTGACATAAAATCCATAAACTGTGTCGCTGCGGCAAGGTAGGTCTTCGCTCAACATCATGGTTAGCGGAGGAAATACACGCAGACTCCTGCGGGAGGAAAGGCATAGGTGAGACACCGAAGCGCTCAGCGCAAGGGGGCTCACCAGCCGCCCGCGGAAAGCGGAGTGTATTTCCGGAGTGGTGCCAAGGAATTTCATGTTTCAGAGTTCATCTCAGTTTACTCAGATGTGGTTTTTTAGCAACAAAGAAAGCGAAAAAGCTTTAGAGCAGCAGCAATGTCAGATACAGCCCGAGCAGCGTGATGAACAATGTCGGGACGGTCAGGACAATGCCGACTTTGAAATAATAGCCCCATAAGATGTTAACACCCTTTGTCTTCAGTACGTGCAGCCACAGCAACGTCGCCAATGAACCAATCGGAGTGATTTTTGGCCCCAGGTCGCTGCCGATGACGTTGGCGTAGATCAATCCCTCTTTCAGAACCCCGGTTGCATTCGTATCGGCAATGGCCAGAGCATCAATCATAACAGTCGGCATATTATTCATAACCGATGACAAAACCGCAGCAATGAACCCCATCGACATTGTTGCTGCAAACAAGCCTTGATCGGCCGCCGCATCAAGAACACCTGTCAGCAAATCAGTCAAACCGACATTACGCAAACCATAGACAACGACATACATACCAAGTGAGAAAAATACAATATCCCATGGTCCGCCTTTTATGACTTTGCCGGTAGCCACAGCACTACTTTGCCGCCCGAGCAGCAGAAAGACAATTGCAATTGTTCCGGCCACAACCGAAACAGGAATTCCTATAAACTCGCTTGTGAAATAGCCAACTAACAGTATGCCAAGCACAAGCCAAGACAAACGGAACATTTTTTCATCTTTAATAGCTTCACGAGGCATTTTTAAGTCACTGACATTATAGCTCCCGGGTATATCCTTCCTAAAAAATAAATATAATACCAGGATGCTGGCAAGAAGTGAGAACATATTCGGAATGATCATACGTATTGCATATTCAAGAAAGCCGATCCCAAAGAAATCAGCCGAGACGATATTGACCAGGTTACTGACGACGAACGGCAATGACGTTGTATCGGCAATAAATCCGCTTGCCATAATGAACGGCAGAATAAATGCATCACGGAAATTCAATGCCCGAACCATCGCCAGAACAATCGGTGTCAGAATCAGCGCTGCCCCGTCGTTGGCAAACAGTGCCGCAACAATCGCGCCTAATACAGAAATATAAATGAACATTTTAACACCGCTGCCGCCTGCAATCCGTGCCATATGTAATGCGGCCCATTCAAAGAACCCGATTTCATCAAGCACCAGTGAAATGATGATAATCGCGACAAATGCCAATGTCGCATTCCACACAATATCGGCCACAGCAATGACATCATCAAATGTGACCACACCGACAAGCAAGGCAATCAACGCAGCAAAACAGGCTGTATAGCCAATCCCAAGGTTTTTAGGCTGCCAAATAATAAGTACAAGTGTCGCAAGGAAAATGATAATTGCTAAAATCGTTTGTAAGCCCACGCATGTTCCCCCTCAGATGTTTTAACATTGATTTAATTTTTTGGCTGCATTCATTTTTTGATGCAGTGTTTCTTGAACCGGGATGGAATCAACGATGTTTTCCACTAATGGGTGGAAAGACGCTTCACGCCTCAGACGATAATAAATCCACTGACCGCGCCGGTCTTCTGCTACAATTTTTGCATCGCGCAATTTCCGCAAATGCTGACTGATTGCTGGCTGAGACATACTCAGCACATCAACGATTTCACACACACAGCACTCCCGCTCGTATAACATTAAAACAATCGAAAGCCGTGTCCGATCACCAAGCAGCTTCAAAATCGGGACGGCTTCCTCCATTGATACACCCGTTTTCTCCATGAAATCCCTCATTTGCATCAATATATAATTAATTGCTTATACAAGCATATAAAATTTGAGTACAACATGCAATCATTCAAAGTTATGTTTTTCTTTCAATGAGTCCGGTGCGGCTTTTACCATTTGCTGCAGCAAAAAAGCAGCGACAGTTATATCATCAACGAAACCGAATAAATAGAAAAAGTCTGGAATTACATCAAACGGAATCAGGATATAGGCGGCAATCACTGCAACATATAAAAATTTTGTCCTGCCCCTTATCTGAGTTGAACGAAAGAAATCCGCTATAAATGGAATCGATTTATGAAATTTAAATAAGAAGCCAAGTCGTTTCATCATTTTTTTCATCAGCAACACCTGCTTTCTTTAAAGAGAAACATAAGAATTAGTGGCTGCAACCTCCCTTAATCCAATAAATTATTCGGCATAAACAATAGCCTGTCATCATTAGCAGCAGGGTTGCCGCGACCATCAGTGTTGTTGGTTAAAAAGTAGATTCCATCTTCAGTGGAATACACATCACGCACACGTCCTTCACCCGATATAAGGCGCTCCTGTGTTTCGTTTTCCGATTCAAAGCGATACAGACCTTCACCGGCCAAGGCACCAAAGTAAAAGAATCCTTCATGACAGGCCATGCCTGATGGCGCCCATGTATCACTGCCGGAATGAATGACCGGGGTTGTCATGTCTTCTTCAGTCTCATCACCCTGGATAGCCGGCCAGCCATAATTGCTTCCTGGTACAATTCGGTTTATTTCATCGTAAGCATTTGAGCCATGTTCAGTAGCGTACAGCTCTTCATTACCATTCCAGGCAAGCCCCTGGGAGTTACGATGGCCGTATGAGTATACATACGAATTATTAAACGGATTATCATCCGGAATCGTACCGTCCGGATTCATGCGCAGTATCTTTCCTGCTAAACTGTCAGGATTTTGTGCCGACTCTTCCATGGTGGCATCTCCAGTAGTCACATACAGTTTGTCATCAGGACCAATTTCAATCCGTCCGCCCTGGTGGACCTGTCCTCCCGGGATTTCGTCCAAAAGCACCGATGTTTCTTCCCACTGATCAGTCGATTCTTTAATCATTACAACCCGCTGATAATACGTGTCATCCTCCTGATATGAATAATAGGCTATGGCTTCCCCCGTTTCAGCAAATTCGTCCGGCAAAGTAATACCCAAGAGCCCTGCTTCAGGCTGATTTGAGAGATCCTTTGAAAATTGTACCGGCTTACGGGTCTGTTCATCATTATCGATTGTCACGATTGCCCCTGTCCGTTCACTCACATAAAATTTGTCATCAGCACGCTCTATTTCCCAAGGCTCCTCAAGGTTTTCAGCGATTGTTTCCATTTCATCATCTTTATCGGCCGTTTCTGTTTCAGTCTCTTCTGATGCCCCGTCCTGTGCACTATCTGAAGGTGCCTGTCCTTCTTCTGGTTGTCCCGGGCTGTCATCCTGGGAGCAGGCACTCATCAGTATGACCAAACTTACAGTTAACACTAAAAGATATCGCATCATCTTCACTCCCGCTGATTGTCTTATCACCATTTTAACGAATCTTAGGAGAAGGCAGTACCCAGCCGCTCACAGAAATTTCAGTAGTCCCGGGGCGATGTTTCGCACCCCCGCAGCCACGTAAAGCTCCCTGTTAAGCATGAAAAAACCGGCAATAGCATTCCCTGCCATCGCCGGTTTCAACCGTTTATCCCAGTTTTGCTTTTTTAGCTGCTTTCTCGCGTTCATTTTGATTTAACAGTTTTTTGCGCAGACGAACTGTTTCCGGTGTCACTTCACAATACTCATCATCATTCAAATATTGAAGAGCTTCCTCAAGAGACATGTCGCGCGTTTTCCTGATGGTTGCAGTCTGATCTTTAGTTGATGAACGGACGTTTGTCAAGTGTTTTTCTTTTGTAATATTAACCGTTAAGTCATTCTCCCGGTTGTGCTGTCCGACAATCATGCCAGCATAAATTTCAGTACCTGGTTCAACGAAAATAACACCGCGGTCTTCCAGCTGCATGATGCCGTAAGTCGTCGCTTTTCCGTTTTCCATGCCAACAAGGACACCTTCACGACGTCCGCCGACGTGACCTTTAACGAGCGGCTGATAAGTGTCAAAAGTGTGGTTAAGGATACCATAGCCACGTGTTAATGACATGAATTCTGTCGCATATCCGATCATCCCGCGGGACGGCACTTTAAATTCAATACGGACCTGACCATTGCCCTGGTTGACCATATCAACCATTTCTCCTTTGCGTTCAC
Source organism: Lentibacillus amyloliquefaciens (assembly GCF_001307805.1). Taxonomy (GTDB): domain Bacteria; phylum Bacillota; class Bacilli; order Bacillales; family Amphibacillaceae; genus Lentibacillus; species Lentibacillus amyloliquefaciens. The sequence continues at coordinate 2,324,519 of NZ_CP013862.1, forward strand.
CGAGCGATTCCATGACAGGTCCTGTATAATCTTCCGGCACATCGACCTGGACATGTTCCACCGGTTCACATTGAACACCGTCAATTTCTTTAATGATGACCTGTGGTTTCGATAATTGCAATTCAAAACCTTCACGCCGCATATTTTCAATCAAAATGGAAAGATGCAGCTCACCGCGGCCTGAAACAGTCCAGGCGTCAGGTGAATCGGTCTGTTCAACTCGCAGACTGACATCTGTTTCGAGCTGTTTCATTAAACGTTCTTCAATTTGTCTTGAGGTAATATAGCTGCCTTCACGGCCGACAAAAGGACTGCTATTTGTCAAAAATGTCATCTGCAGCGTCGGCTCGTCAATACGGAGCCATGGCAGAGCTTCAGGCGTATCCTGCGGGCAGATCGTCTCGCCGACATTGATATCATCCAACCCTGAGATCGCTACGATGTCGCCTGCCTGTGCTTCTTGAATTTCGACTCGCTTCAGGCCGATAAACCCGAATAATTTACTAATGCGGAATGATTTCTGCGACCCGTCTTTCTTCATAACGACAACCTGCTGTCCTACCTTGATTTGGCCGCGTACAACACGTCCGACACCAATGCGCCCCAAATAATCATTGTAATCCAAGAGGGTAATCTGGAATTGCAATGGGTCAGCTGAAGTATCCGGCGGTGCAGGGATGTGATTCAATATCGTTTTGAATACCGGATCCATTGTTTCTGTCTGTTCGTCCTGTTCTTCACCGGATGTACCATTCACTGCTGAGGCATAAATGACCGGGAATTCCAGTTGTTCGTCATCTGCACCCAGTTCGATAAACAAATCAAGCACTTCATCAATTACTTCACTCGGTCGGGCATTCGGACGATCGATTTTATTTAACACAACAATCGGTGTCAGCTTTCGTTCGAGTGCTTTTTTCAAAACAAACCGTGTCTGTGGCATGCAGCCTTCATAAGCATCGACCACAAGCAGAACACCATCAACCATTTTCATGATACGTTCAACCTCACCGCCAAAGTCGGCGTGACCTGGTGTATCAAGTATATTAATCGTTGTATCTTCATGTTTCACGGCTGTATTCTTGGATAAAATCGTAATTCCACGTTCACGCTCAATATCGTTAGTGTCCATGGCGCGGTCATCCACTTGTTCATTTTCGCGAAATGTTCCTGAGTATTTCAGCATCTGATCGACAAGTGTTGTCTTGCCATGGTCAACATGGGCGATAATCGCAATGTTACGAATGTCTTCTCTTAATTGCATAAACGTACGCTCCTCTATTATTTAAGGATGACTCAAAACTATCCGATTGTATCATAAAGTGAAACTTCGTGCAATGGACCGCTTTTCCCCACTGCATGTTAGTTGAACAGAATCGGACCTGCGGGGCAAAATCTTATTCAGGAAAAGTGATGATAAACTTCGCACCCCCAAGCTCTGAATCCTTCACCATAATTCCGCCGCCGGACTGTTCGACAATGGCACGTGCAATCGCAAGCCCCAGTCCGGTCTCTCCGGTTTTACCTTTAACGAACCTATGAAAAATATGCGGGATCAGATCATCTGATACACCTTCCCCGTCGTCTTCAATCGTAATCTTTTTTTTCTCTGCCGTAATATCTACACGCGACCGGGCATGCCTGATCGCATTAAAGGTAATATTCAAGAAGGCACGCAGCATTTTTTCCTGATCGGCGTAGAAAGCACTGTTTTCAACCACAGTGTGATTCAGTTCAATCCCTTTTTCACTGACTAATGGAAACGCCCGATCAACAACCTGATCAATCATTTCAGCTGCCTCAATCTGCTCAGGCTGATATGTCGTCTGTTCACTGTCCAGTTTTGCAAGCAATATCATTTCATTTATGATGCTTTTCAAACGACTGACTTCTGTTACCATCATTTCCAGTCCTTTTTCCCGGTCATCAGCTTCGAAAACGCCATCACGAATACCTTCTGCATATCCCTGAATTGTCATGAGCGGCGTTTTCAATTCGTGACTGGCATTCTGGAAAAAGGCCTGCTGTGATTTCATATAACGCTCCAGTTCAGTAGCCATATCGTACAAGCCTTGTTCAACTTCTTTAATTTCACCTGTTGCCTTGACGCGCTCGATATCTTCAAATTTTCGTTTTTCAATTTTTTTGAGCTGATGTTTCAACTCTGTGAGCGGGGTTACTAATTTGTTGGTCAAAAAATAACTGAGCAAAATTGCCGCAATTGTACCGATAATGAAAACTAGAATCATCCGCTGGAAAAAGTCCTGCTGCACTGACTGCAGATCAGTCATCGGTGTCAATAAAACCATCTCAAGGCCTGTACGATCCGGGTAAATTAAAATTCTCGACGTTACAAACGTATTATTGCCCGCATCCCATAGTTCTTCCTGATCATCTGCAAAATAATTTTTCTCTTTAAACTCACTGACAAATTGCTGCGGCATCGTTGACATCAAAACCTGGTCCTGACTGCGGTCATAAAGAAACAGCTGCAAATCCTGATCCCTCAGAAAACTGCTGAACTCTTCAATGCTCCCAATAGACCCATCTTGCTGATTCAGTACTTGTATGAGCAATTCGCCCTTCTGTTCGAGTTCCGTCCGTTCGTCATCTATCAGCATCCCGAGGATCATTGAATAAATCACATAACCTGTAGCTGTAAGGATAACCAGCAACAGAGCGGTAAAAGCCAGATTTAACTGGGATTGGAGTTTCATGGATGTTCCTCTTCACTGCGCAGCCGGTAACCATAGCCCCAAACCGTTTCCAATGAAATGTCTGTCAATTTTTTACGGATTCGCTTTACAAGGTCGTCCACAGCGCGGTCGCTTCCGAAATAATCTTCCCCCCAAATCTTAATAAGCAGTTCTTCCCGGGAAAAAGCTCTATTGACGTTTTTTGCTACGAGCAAGAGCAAATCAAATTCCTTTGTCGTCACAACCTGTTCCTCTCCATGCCAAAAAATCCTGCGATCATTTTCATGAATCAGCAGATTATCAACCTTTATACGGTCATGAGATTCTTGGCTGATTCCATCTGCAGGAGCGGCACGTTTGAACAAACGCTTGATTCGTGCCACGAGCTCCCTCGGACTGAAGGGTTTTGTCAAATAATCATCGCCTCCCAGCTCAAGACCGAGAATTTTATCCACTTCATCATCTTTGGCTGAAATGATAATAATCGGCACATCACTTTCCTGACGAATTTTTTTGCAGAACTCATAGCCATCCATTCCGGGCAGCATGATATCCAACACCCACATATCCGGGCGCCGGGTTTCCCAAAGCTCCCAAGCTTTTTCAGCAGATTCCATTATCGTGGCTTCATAGCCTTCTTTTTTCAAATAAGCCGAAACAATATTTTGAATGTTAGAGTCATCTTCAACGACTCCAATATGATGTGTCATAAAGGACGCCTCCATCATTAATGTGTTATGATTAATTCCACAAATTGTCGGGAATGTCACTATAAGAAAAACTTTTACACATTTTTGCCGTATTTGCACCAAATTCTTACCAAGTATGGTCATTATAATAAGAGTTGACTTCATGATAACGTAAAGAGGTGAATTATTCATGGATTATAACAATTATCATAACGGGAACGAAAATAACGATAACATGAATCAGGAAAATCCGGAAGAACAACCGGCTCAAGAAACAAATCCTGAGACAAATGGCGGGATTGCACAAACAGCAAGACAAAACGCCAAAGCCAATCAGGATGACAAACCGAAAAAAAGGAAATCCGGAAATTTCTTCAGCGCTTTAATCGGCGGTGTTGTTTCAGCTGTCATAGTCGTCCTTTTATTTACGACTAATATTATACCAGATGGCGGAAACACCTCTAATTCAAACGCCGGTTCAAATAATAATGAAAGCAGTGAAACTTCCGGAACACCTGAAGTGACCGAAACCATTGCTTCGGACGATGCTAATACCGCCTCAAGCATGGAAGAGGCTGCCGAAGCCGTCGTTGGCGTCACCCGCATCCAGCAGACAAACATTTGGGAGCAAAGTTCGGAATCCGGCACAGGCTCAGGCATTATCTACAAGAAAGAAAATGGCAATGCTTATGTCGTAACAAACCAACACGTTGTTGCGGATGCTCAGGAAGTTGAAGTGGCGCTCAATAATGATGAACGGATCAATGCCGAAGTACTTGGAACAGATCAGCTCAGTGACTTGGCTGTATTGAAAATTGACGGGTCTAAAATCGATACTGTCGCAAGTCTTGGTTCATCAAGTGATGTGGAAGTTGGTGAAACCGCCGTTGCAATCGGCAATCCGCTCGGAATGGAATTTGCCAATACGCTGACAAGAGGGATTATCAGCGGCGTCGACCGTTCCGTCCAAATGGACACGAACCGCGACGGGCAGCCGGACTGGGTAACAGAAGTTCTCCAGACTGATGCAGCCATCAATCCCGGAAACAGCGGCGGTGCACTTGTGAACAGTGATGGTAAAGTCATTGGCATCAACTCTATGAAAATTGCACAAACAGCTGTAGAAGGCATTGGCTTTGCTATTCCGATTGACACGGCAATGCCAATAATCGAACAGCTTGAAAAAGATGGAGCAGTATCACGTCCATTTATCGGCATCAGTTCAGTGTCCATGAGCCAAGTGCCACAGCAATATCGCAATCAGGTTCAAGTCCCTGAAAGTGTTGAAGGCGGCATGGTGATTGCTCAGGCAGAAGACGGATCGCCTGCAGCTGAAGCGGGCCTGCAACAATTCGATGTGATTACTAAAATTAACGGCAATGCGGTAACATCAATCGTTGATTTACGCCAATTTCTGTACAATGAAGCAGAAATAGGCGAAACCGTTGAACTTGAAATTTACCGAAATGGCGAGGCACAAACCGTATCACTCGAACTGGCCGAACGCCAGAAAAAACAGCAACAAAACTGACTCCCCTTTATTAAAACCTGCTAGCTTTTACAGCTGCAGGTTTTAAAATTAACGGCTGTTTTCTAAAACATTCTTCTTTTGATAAAAAGATAAAGTGAATCTTCAATCAGTGGGGGTTTTCTTTCTTCCCCACTGATTGTTAGATGAACGAATCGGACATTTACTGGCAGCCATCCCCCACCTAATCTTCATCGTTTTTGCGAACATTTGAAGTGGGGGTCCTACTGCCAGTTACATGCGGGATAAACGTCTCGAAAAGAGATTTCTATCCAATTCCGGAAAGGCTGGATAATGAAAAATATAACAAAATCCCTTATACTTTAAGTGTGTGTTCAAAAAGGAGGATAAAAAGGACCGAGAAGTTCGAGGCGGTGCAGTTTCGAGCAGCGGAATGTATGTATTTAGATACATGAGCACAAGTAATGCTTCCCTGAATCCGCATCGCATGCCGGAAAAGCGGTTTCCTTTTCCAAGGAGCGAAGAAACAAGCCAACTAGAAACACCGACGTGTCATTTTTTCCGGACTTTTGAACAACCTCTTTAATTAAAAGGTACTATATAGGATGTGATTGAATGCTATGCCCATCATGCGGTCTGGAAACGTCTGAAGGAAAGTACTGCACAAATTGCGGTGCACAATTGACTATTGAAGAGAAGATTGAAGATGAAACACGTCAGCTCTATGAACAAACATCTGATGAAATCAACTCCGGGGAAAACGCAGAGAAAAGTGCAAAATCCCGCGACCTGACGGAAAAACTGAAAACTGTCGGCGAGGACTTTGGCCATTTCTTTACAACACTCGTTAAATCCCCAATCGAAGCCAGAAAAGCCAATCATACCGATACGATTTCCGGCATTATAACAATTGTAATAATGGCTTTATTGCTGGCGATTAGCTATTTTGTCGTGTTCAATATTGTCCCGGCTAATTTTATCGGAAGCATTTCATTTTTTGACGGTTTAATTCTGCCGTTTATATCATTTGGTTTGTTGCAATTTTTGATTGCAGTCTTGACTTTTGTAGGTGTAAAATTAGCTGCCCAGGCTGTGACATTTCCTGATGTCATAGCCAAATATGGTGCTTATTTAATACCATTTTTACTTCTATATGTTGCGGGGCTCATCTTTTTAATGCTTGGAATCTCGGTACTCGCCGGTCTGTCGATTGTGATAAGCATTCTCGGATTCCTTCTGTTTGTTCCGACCTTTATTCTTTTGGAACAACCGGCAGAAGGTTTTGACAGAATTTATGTATTGCTTGGATTATACATCATTCTCGTTATGGCATTTGGTTTTTTCACTCAATCGTTCGTGACTTCAATCATCGGAAACATGATGGATTCCATCTTCCGCGGTTTTTAATACAGTGAAACTTCATTCAGAGAAATTGGTTTTTATCTCTCTGAATGAAGGCAAAAAATCTCCTCTGACGGGGAGATTTTTTCGTTCATAATGGAGACTGGGCTCTCACGTACACTAATCTTCATATTCATCATGATTCGGTGTCACACCGGTGAACTTCCCGTCCTGATCAGCAGCTAAAAAACTTTCCTCATCCGTAACGCTTCCGACATTCTCATCACTGTTCGGATACATTTCATCGTAGTTGTCACGGTCACCATAAAAGTCTGATGCTGTTTCTGAGGTACCATAGCGGCTTACTTCCTGCCATGCATCTTCCGCGTCATAACCGGTCTGTTCTTCAGCAGTTGTATCATCGGGATTGATATTCGGGCTAACAACACCTTCTTCAACCGGCCGGTCCTTCTTTGCAAGGTCATCCTTCCCCTCTGCATGTTCAAAACAGCGGTCTGCTGTCGGCATTGCCTCCAAACGCTCAAAGGGGATATCCCGCCCGCATTCACTGCAAATTCCATATGTGCCATCTGCAATCGCATGAAGTGCTGCGTTGATATCCTTCAACTCTTTTTCCGCATGCTCATTCAGGGCAATATCCTTTTCGCGCTCAAACATTTCCGTTCCCATATCACCGGGGTGATTATCGTAATTGGATAGCTCATCCATTGATTGCTTCGTCATTTCAAGCGATGTTCCGAAATGGTCCTTTACCTGGCCGATTAATTCATTCTGCTGCTTCTCCAGTGCATTTTTACATTGTTTAAGCTGCTCGTTTGTCATCATAGATGTCAGCCTCCATTTTTTAAAATGAATCGCTAATCATACTATGTGTCGATACGGATGATTGATACTTTATTTTCACTTCCATATCATGTTAATATGGCACAATTATTTATGAATCTGATGTTAGAGGTTATCCAAAGCAAGCGCGATAATCGCACCTGCTATCGCAAATATAAGCTTTCCACCTAGCTCAATTCCGATCCCACTGTCACCAAAAATTACAAATCCAGCGATTCCGCCAATCATAAACCCAATAATGACTTTTGCAATTGTACTCACCATCTGTCACCTCCATCTGTTTTGTGTCCCTTCCTTTATTTAATGATACTCCTCACTTATTAAATCCGGCTTAACGAAGGATTAAATATTTATTAATTGATAATGCAATTCCCAGCGATTCTTGGCTATGCCGATTTAAGAAATATTTAATGTCTGGATAATAAATTATTTATTTTTACCTGGTAAGCTGAACTTGAACCATAAAGGAAGGTGATTAAATGAGAACTGTGGGAAGATGGCTTTATTTCATTTTCGCCATAATCTTTCTACTTTGCAGTCTGGGACAATTTTTCCTTGCGGGGATGGCCATTTTTGGCGAAGGTCAGTTTTGGTCTGACCATAAAATGCTTGCTCACTTATTTGGATTGAATATTCCGATTATCATGATGATCAGTGCATTCATGGGCAATGCCAAAAGGGAAGATTATTTTTCCATCCTGGGATTATTAATACTGATTATTACCATGTATGCAACAGCCAATCTGGGCTTTCGTCATCCATTTCTGGGAGCACTGCATCCTATCTTGGGCGTGTTAATTATCATGCTGTCAATATTGAATGTGTTCCGTTCAAAAGTTCTATTGGGAAATAAAAAGTAAAGGGGGATAATGATGCGTTTAGTTATATTCGTTATTTTGGGGCTTATCGGCGGCTACTTTCTTGGAAGTATCATTTTTAGATTAATGGCCGGGTTTGGCGTTAATATTTCAGGGCTGCCGCTGATTTTCATGTTTTTTCCTTATTTAACAGCAATCATTTTAGCTATATTATTGCCGGTGATTGACAAAAAGAACAGGCAAAACTAAAGCAGAGGCACACCTCTGCTTTAGTTTTTTAATTTGATTTTATAAAGCGGTACCCTACTCCCCAAATAGTTTCAATATACTTTGGATTGGAAGGGATGGGTTCAATTTTCTCCCTTATCTTCCGGATATGCACTGTTACAGTTGTTAGATCCCCCATTGAATCAATGCCCCATATCCGTTCAAATAGATGATTCTTGCTGAACACTTTGTTTGGATTTGTCGCCAGAAAGACCAGCAGATCAAATTCCTTGACAGTGAACGTCTTTTCCACATCATTGACAAAAACCCGACGTGAATCCCGGTCGATGAATAACCCTTCCACATGGATTGTGTTTGATTCGCTATTACGAGTGACCAATCGTTCATACCGGTTTAAATGGGCTTTCACTCTGGCAACCAGCTCATTGGGGTTAAACGGTTTTACAATATAATCATCAGCACCCCGGTCAAAGCCGCGTATTTTATCGATATCCTCTTTTCTGGCCGTTATCATTAATATCGGAATGTCAAAAGTTTTTCTAAGCTGCTCACATAATTCAAATCCATCAACCCCGGGCAGCATTAAATCCAGCAAAATCAGATGATACGTATTTGATTCTGCCATTTGCAGTCCTTCCTCACCGGTAGTCGCAATATCACTGGAAAATCCGTTGACCTCAAGGTAATCCCGTTCTAATTCTGCGATACTTAACTCGTCCTCAATGATCAAAATTTTTTGCATTACGTCACCTTCTTAAGGGTAAAGTTAACACTTGTGCCTTCTCCTGGCTGACTTTCAGCCCAAATAGTTCCGCCATGTTCATCAATGATTTTCCTAACAATCGACAATCCCAGTCCACTGCTGCCAGTCCTGGAATTCCTTGATGAATCCGTACGGTAAAAGCTTTCAAAAATATATGGAAGGTCATCTTTGGATATGCCGTTTCCATTATCTTTTATCTTTACAACAACCCGATCAGATTCAGATGTTAACTCAACGTGGATCTGTTTATGTTCTTTATCCATATATTTCAGGCTGTTTTGGGCGATATTCGTCACAACCCGTTTTAACTGGTCCCGATCAGCTTTTGCTGTATAATCCCTACCCTCATCCGCCAAAAACACTGCAGTACCTTTTTCCATATTAAAATTCAATTCGTCAATAAAGTCCGTAAAAAAAGGATAAAGGTCTATTTCTTCAAATGTAAAAGGTGCACGCCCCAAATCCAATTTTGAATATAAAAAAAGTTCATCAATTAAACTATCCATATCGCTTGCCTTGTTATAAATTGTTTTCATGTAACGTTCCAGTTTTTCCGGTGTATTGGCCACGCCGTCCTGAATGCCTGTTACATAGCCTTTGATTGACGTTAAAGGTGTTTTCAAATCATGAGAAATACTGGCGATCAGTTCTTTACGATTTTGTTCATATCGTGCTTGAGTACCTTTCGCCTCTTTTAAATCCAGCCGCATCTTTTCAAAAGTATTGGACAGCTCACCAAGTTCATCCTTTTTATCTGATGTCACACTGAAGTCCAAATCGCCATCACTGATTTTTTTTGCTGCATTGGAGAGGTTCTTAATCGGTTGGATAATGCTTTTTGATATAAAATATGTCAGCAGTCCATTTGTTACAATTAAAATGATTAACATGCCGATAAATCGAAAGCTGATGAATAAATTCTGCTCAGTTCCTTGCGGGTTGCCATCAAAAACAATAAATAATAAATAGCCAAGAAATATTTCAAGGATTAGGACGGAAAAAATCGGTATCACAATCATTCCTATATTCGATAAAATCAATCGTTTCCTGATTGACAATGCTACCACCTGTTTCTTTATAACTATGTAAGGAAACTATACATTGGCTGCTGATTGTTTTGAACAGCCAATGCATAGTCTGCCTCTCCCCCGAGTCTAAGCTCTCTCTACAAGTTTCTTGTTACCGATGATTGGCAGCGCAATTGCCAGGCCTAATGCGCTAAGATAAGGCAGCAGTGAGACTCCGAACGGCACACCTACTACATTTATATCAAAGGAAACCAGCCTAAATCGCCGCCTAACAGATGACCGCCAATCCAGCCTGATAAAACCAGTAAATTGTTGTCATGTTTTTACTCATCCCTTTTCTGATATGATTAAGCAATTAGTTCACCTTGCTATGTCATTATCATAGAGATTAAACATTAATGTTTTCTAATTTAAATATTTATTAATTAAAAAATGCCCTAAACGCTTTGATAAGCTTTAGGGCATTTTTAATGTGTTTTAAGTGCGTATTGCCCATCTACCAGCTTTTCCCCAACTTTAATCAGAACTTTTTCCTGGTTTATCAGTCACCTTTTCCTGCACAACAAATGCCAAATCGTCGTTGCCGAACAGCTGAAGAATGTTGAGAACTGTCTGATCCGGGATGTCTTCTGATTCTTGTTTAGAAACTGTTAATTCAAGTGCGTCGCTTAAAGCCCGGTTATTCAATTGACCGGGGTAAGCCTGTCCATATAACTCTTCCGGATCAAGATCGTTATTAATACACCACTGTGCATAAACAAGAATCATCATTTTTTCATCCTGCTGATAGCTTTTAATCACTTTTTGTTCGACTTCATTTTTATCCATATCATTGCCCCGCCTTTCGCAGCATAAATACCCACATGAATGTCAGCGCCTGCTTCAGATCCAGCGGCAGATTTTCATAGTGGCGCTCTTTAACATCTTTTTTATACACACCAAATCCATCAACATATTTAAAATTATTTTCTCGAGCAAGCTGCTGAAATTCCCACGGCATAATAGTATTGCAGATGGCTTGTTCCCCGTGGAGTCTCGGATAACTGTTCATTCTTGGTCCAGCTGTCGGTCCGAGAATTCCTGCAAAAAGCAATCCATCCTTTTTCAGCACCCGGCCAAGCTCTTTTAATGCTTTTAGAGGAAATTCAGTCCATTCAATGACATTAACCGCCATGATGGCGTCCTGACTATTTTCACTAATAGGCAGACTGTTGATATCTGCCTGCCGGAATAAAATATCTGCTTGTTCCGTTTTTTGCCTGGCAAGCTTGATCATTTCATTGGAAACATCCAAACCGGTCACCTGATACCCTGCCTGATGCAGTTTATAGGACCCATATCCGTCGCCGCAGCCTGCATCAAGAATGCTGCTTCCTGGATTTAGCTCACCTTGTATGAACGGTACAATATCTTTTCTGCTGCCTGAATCCCACATTTCCATGCTCCGCTCACTCCAGAATTGTGCGCGTTTATTCCACTGCAGTTCCGCCTCCTGATGCCAGTCGAATTCTTTCGGCACATAACCCCTCCTAAACAAAAAAAGGCTTACCTCACAAATGAGATAAGCCTTTTAGTTTATAATCGATTAAACAGCTGTAACGTTAGCTGCTTGTGGTCCGCGGTTTCCTTCAACGATTTCGAATTCAACGTTTTGACCATCTTCAAGTGTTTTGAAACCTTCTGCATTGATTGCTGAGAAATGAACGAATACGTCGTCTCCCTCTTCGCGCTCAATGAAACCAAAGCCTTTTTCAGCGTTAAACCATTTTACTGTTCCAGTCATCATAATAAATGACCTCCTTATACAAATATGTGCAAAGTAATTGAACCATAAATACTTTTACACCACTTGTTAAAGAGATCGTAAAGTATTACTAATTTCAATTTCATTTGCTTAAGTACACTCTACTACCTTTTGAAACAAAATGCAAGTGGCTTTAGTGAATTTTTTATTTTGATTTTTTCAATCGACAACAGACGAGCCCTGGCAAAACAAATGAAAACATGATAAAATACTCTTCTGCAAGATTAAAATTAAGTATCCACTACATTTGTATCTTGCAAATATTAAGTGTAGGTGGTATCAACATGGAAAATAAACAGGAGTATCAGGTGCTACTTTATTATAAATTCGTCCCGATTGATGATCCGGTGGAGTTCGTTGATGAACACCTCGCATTCTGTCAGAATCTCGGGCTCAAAGGACGAATTCTCATAGCACACGAAGGACTGAACGGCACGGTTTCCGGTACAGTCGAACAAACCAACAAATATATGGAAGCCATGCATCAGGATCCGCGTTTTGCTGATATGACCTTTAAAATCGATCAGCATAACGAGCACGCATTTAAGAAAATGCATGTAAGGCATCGATCGGAAATCGTCAGCCTGAAGCTGAATGAGAACGAGGATGTCAGCCCGCTGGAAAAAACAGCGAAATTCCTCTCCCCAAAGGAATTTTATGAGGCAATGCAGGATGAGGAAACGGTCATTCTGGATGCCCGGAATGATTATGAATACGATCTCGGACACTTTCGCGGAGCAATCCGGCCGGACATTGAGGCATTCCGGGAACTGCCTGACTGGATCCGAGAAAATAAAGACCAGCTGAAAGATAAAAAAGTGCTGACCTATTGCACCGGCGGCATTCGCTGTGAAAAATTCTCCGGCTGGCTGATGGATGAAGGCATTGAAGATGTTAATCAGCTTGACGGTGGCATCGTCACTTACGGAAAGGATTCGGAAGTACAGGGTGAACTCTGGGACGGAAAATGTTATGTCTTTGATGAAAGAATTTCTGTTCCAGTTAACCAAAAAGAGCATGTTGTCGTCGGAAAAGATTATTTTGACGGACAGCCATGCGAACGCTACGTCAACTGTGCAAACCCGTCATGCAACAAACAAATCATCTCCTCAGAAGAAAATGAGCATAAATATATGCGCGGCTGCACCCATGAATGCCGGGTGAGCCGGGACAACTTATATGTCCGGGAACACAACTTATCCCATGAAGAAATTGATCACAAACTTGCGATCATTGAGGAAGAAAACCGGGCAAAACAAGAAGCTTAATAATAAGAGAAAAAGAATCGGCCAGCACATCTGCCGGTTCTTTTTTGATTTAAAATGAATCTCTCCTGTTTTGACAAATGAACTTCAGTACCATAGATCTCTGCTTCATGCCTCTAATCACAGCATGAAATACTTTTGATTTAATTTTTTGACAATAATTGGGTCGCGTTGTTATTCTTTACAAAAAAGGGGGCGATTTCAATCAGTATCTATGATTTCTCCGCAAAGACGATAGATGGAGAAGAAAAATCGCTGAATGACTATGAGGGAGAAGTTGTGTTAATTGTCAACACCGCCAGTGAATGCGGGTTCACACCACAATTTGACGGCCTGGAAAAGCTTTATGATACATATAAAGATGAGGGACTGACAGTACTTGGATTCCCGTGTAACCAGTTCAACAGTCAAGATCCAGGTTCAGACGGCGAAATAGCCATTTTTTGTCGAAGAAATTATGGTGTCACATTTCCTATGTTCAGCAAGATTGATGTTAGGGGTGAAAATGCACACCCTTTGTTTGTGTATTTAACCGAACAAGCGAAAGGTGTTGTCACCAGACAGATAAAATGGAACTTCACCAAATTTCTGATTGATCGAAATGGAAACGTCATCAACCGCTACGCACCACAGACAAAACCGGAAAACATTGAAAAGGATATTGAAAAAGCGTTGCAAAGCTGAAATGCTGTCCCACCGTTTGGCTGGGACAGCATTTTTTGTCGTGAACATGTTTGGGCTTTCCGGAACATGAAAAAAATCGGGCGGCTGCAAACAGAGCCCTATTTTTCATGCTTTAATAAGCTCGTGCCCAATAAACCATTTCTTTGGCTTCTCTCCCACAGCAAACACAGGAATCAGAAACCGTTTCCTGTTCAAATGGAATGCAACGGGATGTAGCGGACGTCTCGTCTTTAATTTTTTCCTCACATTCCACATCGCCGCACCACATCGCCTTGATAAAGCCTGGATTCTCTGCCAGGGCCTTTTTGAACGCATCCATATCGACAGCCGTTGTGGTTGCTTCTTCACGATGTTCCAGTGCTTGATTATATAAGTTCTGCTGCACTTCTTCCAAAAGAGCCGGCAGCCGCTCTTCCAGTTCGGCTAATGGAACAAATTCCTTTTCCCCGGTATCGCGGCGGACAAGCACCACTTGATCATTTTCAATGTCTTTCGGACCCATCTCAATCCGGACAGGAATTCCTTTCATTTCATATTCGTTGAATTTCCAGCCAGGCTTCTTATCGCTGCCATCAATATCAACACGGACCAGGTTCCGCAGACGGTCACGCAGATCATATGCCTTGTCCAGCACACCCTCTTTATGCTGAGCGACCGGAACAATCATTGCCTGCGTCGGCGCGATCCGGGGCGGGATGACCAGGCCGCGGTTATCACCATGCACCATTATGAGTGCGCCCATAATACGCGTGGACATGCCCCATGATGTCTGATGGATCGGTTTTTGCTCACCATGTTCATCCAGATAATTAATATCAAAAGCTTCAGCAAAACCTGTGCCAAAATAATGCGACGTTCCGGATTGCAGTGCTTTACCGTCGTGCATCAGGCTTTCAATGGTTAAGGTGTAATTGGCTCCGGCAAACTTCTCACTCTCGGTCTTTTTCCCGTGCAAAACAGGTATTGCCAAATAATCCTCGGCAACATCCGCGTAAATCTGAAGCATGCGTGCTGTTTCCTCTTCTGCATCCTCACGAGTAGCATGCGCTGTGTGTCCTTCCTGCCACAAAAATTCAAGCGAGCGCAAAAATGGCCGTGTTGTTTTTTCCCAGCGGACAACATTGCTCCACTGATTATACAATTTCGGCAGGTCGCGATAGGAATGGATATTTTTAGAATAGTATTCACCGAACAGCACTTCTGATGTCGGACGGACGCAGATCCGCTCCGCCAGTTCTTCCTCACCGCCATGAGTCACCCAGGCAACTTCCGGGGCGAATCCCTCAATGTGGTCTTTTTCTTTCTGCAGCATGCTTTCCGGAATAAACAGCGGAAAATACACATTCGAATGACCGGTTTCTTTAAATTTCTTGTCCAACTCATCACGAATGTTTTCCCAAATAGCAAAACCGTATGGCTTAATAATCATTGTTCCGCGCACCATTCCGTAATCAACCAATTCCGCCTGTTTAACAACGTCCGTATACCACTGAGCGAAATCGTCCTCCATCGCGGTAATCTTCTCAACAAATTGCTTATTGTTTTTAGCCAAATAAGACACTCCTTAAATAAAATATAGAAGAATTTTCCTTATTAAAAAATCCTCCGTCCTGAAAAAGGGACCGAGGTCTGTGGTGGTACCACCCTTGTTTGCAACCAATCACGGACTGCACACACTTGGTATCTTAACGGTTTAAAACCGCGCACATCTTTCGGCAAAAACCTTCCGATGGCGAACTCAGAGGCAGGTTCTTAGTCTGTATCTTTGGAAATTTCCACCAGCCATTTCCTCTCTGTCTAAAGACCTCTCAAACTATACTAATCCTCATCAGCGTTTCATCTATTATATTTTTTAATATATATGGATGTGCCGTTAAAGTCAAGTCGCACCTGTAAAGAGCAGCTAATTCGATGCTGTACGGCAAATAAATAATCTGATTGAAAACATCGGCCGGAGAAGCCAAGGCCAATTTGGCCTGGCTTCTCCTTAGCATCTATATGACTTTTGCACCCAGTGTATCTTTAAAATGGCCAAGCGCCCAGTCATGCCCGGCTGCATTAAAACTGGCGACCGCATCCTGATGCACAACAATATCAAACCCTTTGTTATACGCATCAACAGCCGTATGCAGTACACAAATATCGGTGCAGACGCCAACGAGATGGATTTCGTCAATTCCGCGTTCACGCAATTTGATTTCCAAATCCGTCCCGGCAAAAGCACTGTAGCGCGTTTTATCAAAATAATAGACATTGTTCTTATCCTTGTTTTTCGCATAGACTGATGCTAACGAACCATACAGTTCCTGACCTTCTGTTCCAATAATATTATGCGGCGGAAAAAGTTCTGTTTCCGGATGTAACGTGTCCCCTTCTTCATGTGCATCAATTGCGAATACGATAAAGTCACCTGCAGCGATAAAACCCTTCGTAATGGATTCGATGTTTTCCTCGATAGCCTGTCCCGGTTTACCACATGTCAGCTTCCCTTCATCCGCTACAAAGTCAACCGTATAATCCACATTAATCAAAGCCCGCTTCCCCATTAATCCCACTCCTTTATTAATTTTCGAGGGGTCATTTTATGTTGCAGCTCTTTTTGCACACTTTAAGTATGCTCTCTACTTGCTTGCCTGAAGCTCTTCAACTTTTATCCTATGTGCTTCACCCTGCATACGCTCTGCTGCGTGATACGTTGGTCCAACCATTTCGGTGTAGGTAAATCCATATTCAATCGCCGTTGTGACAAAACTTTTAGCTAAGCGAACTGCTTCAGGCATCGAATAACCTTTTGTCATATAGGCGGTGATTGCGGCCGAGTATGTGCAGCCCGCTCCACTCGTATTTTCCGTATCAATCCGTGGTGCTTCGAAGGCTGTCAGCGTCTCGCCGTCATAAAGCACATCGACTGCCTCGCCCTTCAGTCTGCCGCCTTTTACCAGAACATATTGCGGCCCAAGGTCATACAAATCGACAGCGGCCTGCTTCATATCTTCTACCGTCTTCACTTCGCGTCCAACCAACAGATACGATGCTTCAGGCACATTCGGAGTAATAACATCAGCCAGCGGCACTAGCTTTTCCTTTAATACATCGATGGCATCATCTGCGAGCAGCTTCGAATCAAGCTTGCCCACCATCACCGGATCGACCACTTTGACTTTTACGCTTGAAGAGGCAATCAAATCTGCCGCTTTTTCAATGATTTCTTTGGAAAAAAGCATACCTGTTTTAAGCGCATCAGTTCCGACCTGTTTCATCGCTGTGGCAAACTGCGCCTCGATTGCCTCAATTGTTTGCAGATGCACATTTTTATCTGTGTCAGGGTGTCGGGCAACAATCGCTGTCACCACACTCATTCCGTATACGTCCAGTTCCTGAAATGTTTTCAAATCTGCTTGTATGCCGGCACTCCCCCGGCTGCAGACCCGGCGATTGTGATAGCACGTGTTGGCAAATTCATTATGCAAATTCCTTTCTGAGTTAAAATATGAGAACGATGAAGAACCAGCCCATCATCGCCAACTGAATGACGACTTTTGCGGCTGCTCCGCCCAGAAAACCGATCAATGATCCGAAAGAAGCTTTGGCGGCCTCTTCAAATGTCTTTTCCTGCATCAGCTCGATCAGAAATACCGTAATAAACGGGATAATCAGAATGCCAAATGGCGGTATGATGAATGAACCGACAATAACAGCAATAGCCGCGCCGCGTTCACCCCATTTGCTGCCGCCGTATTTTTTGACAAAATAACTGTTGGCAATGACATCCGACACTATCAGTATAACAGTAAGTACCGCCATCGCCGTCCAGAAAAACCAGGTCAGTTCATCAGCGTTAATGACAAAATGATAAAGTAGAAACCCAACCCAAAGCACTAAAGGCGAAGGGATAATCGGGAAAATAATGCCTGCAAAGCTTGCGATAAATAATGCAATGATAATAACCCAAACAATAATGTCCAACATTGCTGTCCTCCACTTCTATGGCTCTTTTCGAAACATACTTGATATCCTTGTTTCTTCTTTATTAATGATACGTTTATAATTATCCATATGTTTCAGTATGCTCATAACTGATAATAACACAACCACAATTGTTGGTTCGATTCCAAAGAACAGATAAGTCATCACCAGAAATGAAACATACATGAAAAGAACGCCAACTACCAGATAGTCAGTTGCCAATGTCAATAAAAGCAATATGGCAATTCCTATAAGAGCTATCTTCCAGTCAATGGCTAACAGCACACCGACCAATGATGCCGTTCCTTTACCGCCGCTGAAATTCATAGTAACCGGATAATTATGCCCGACAATAATGAATAACGCATTAATGTATACCAGTAGTGTTTGTGTTGGTCCTGTAATACCCAGACTTTCCAATAGATACAATACAAGCAAGATTGATAATGTCGCTTTAAAAATATCAATAAGTGCAACGAGAATCCCATATTTCCAGCCCAATAAAATCGTCGTATTAGAAGCGCCTGAGTTTTTCACCCCTGTATTCTTAATATCCATTTTCTTATATTTGCCGACCACCTGCGACCCATGAATACAACCGAACAGATAGCCAATCAAACTGACAATCATAACAGACATCATATTGCTCCCCCTTTAGTTAATCTTATATTCAGACCTCAGTAACTTCAAGACAATTATTTCCGAAAATGGAGCTCTTTTTTTACCGATTTCTTTCGATTATAAATATATAGGAAGCCCTGTCATTACAATAGATGTTATAATCATAAGCGAAGTACAATACGAAGGAGAAACCCGATTTTGAAACGCTACCGCACAGACATTACAGCATGGCTCATCATTATTTTCATACTTGTGGCGCTTTTCTATCTATATAACCAATTACAACCCGACAACTATATCAACCAGGGTGAAGATGCATCTCTTCCCGGAAAACTTCATCCGGAAGTAGCCGAAATGACAGAGGCGCTAATCGAACAAGCAGGCAATAAGAGTATTAACGTAGTCATCACCGAAACAACCCGAAGCAATGAGGAGCAACGGGAATTATACGAGCAAGGACGCTCAGAAGACGGACAAATCGTCACTTATGCACAAGGCGGTGAATCCTATCATAACTATGGCCTCGCAGTTGATTATGCCCTGCGCAATCAGAACGGGGATATTATTTGGGATATTCATTATGATGGCAATCATAACGGGGAATCAGACTGGTTTGAAGTGGCTGATATAGCAAAGGAGCTTGGTTTTGAATGGGGCGGAGACTGGAATAATTTTAAAGATTATCCCCATTTACAAAAAGACTTCGGGCTAAGCATCAACCAACTGCAACAAGGGATCCGTCCAAAGGAAGAAGAGACAGAGACATAAGTCAGCCATATTGCAGAGCTTTAACAAAGGATTTCCATCCTATTTAGAATGAACTCGAACTGTATTAAAGAAAGGCACTCTCCATGGAATGAAAAGTTTCATCATGTCTCCGTTATTAGGCAAAAGCAGCAAATTGCCCTTCTGCCCACGTGCTTGAACATAAATGAGAAGAAATTGAAACAAACTTAACCCCACTGGACACGACAGGACCACGCTGATTCGCGTGGTCTTATTTTTTGACCTGAAAACATCACATGTATCATTTCATTACAGCTAATACATAACGAATGTCCTACAACAAGACTCTGTAATAGGCCGCTAGTCTTCAAGCAATTTCAAGATAATATTTTTATTTGAATTTTCAGTAATAATTGTCAATTTTGAGCATATATAAGAAATACACATTATTTTGAAGAATATTATGGTATAAACAAGTTTAATGCGACTCACATTAAAATACAAGCCTATATTACAAATTATCAAAAAATATAGCATTTGAATGAATGAACAATACCCTATAATATTGAATTATGACTTTTTTGTAAACTTTTCCCCACCACCTGCTGTTCAATATCTAGTAAAAAAGTAATGCATATGCAATGCTCTTTAATTTGATAATTGAACACAGCTATTATTTAGCATCTTATCCTTAAAGGAGGCAGCCAAGAAAAAGAAACAAGTAAAACTGTTTTTCGCCCTCTGTGGCGTAAAACCACTTTTACACAAAATTTATGGGAGGTCATTTAGGAGATGAAAAAACTATTAGCAGCTTCAATCTTCGGCATTCTTATTCTTTTCCTCGCTGCTTGCGGAGGCGGCTCTGATGATTCCAGCGGCAGTGACGATGGAAGCAGCGGAGACAGCGGGAGTGAAAGCGAATCCAGTGGTGACTCAAAACTTGCTGAAATTCAGGAGTCAGGAACCGTTACAGTTGGATTTGCGAATGAAGAACCATATGGTTACCAGGGGGAAGATGGCGAGCTGACAGGTGCATCACCGGAGATTACGAAAGCGGTATTTGCAGAACTGGGAGTCGATAATATGGATGGGCAACTGGCAGACTTCGGTCAATTAATTCCAGGCCTGAATGCAGGCAACTATGACGTAGTGACAGCAGCTATGGCAATTAACCCGGATCGCTGTGAAAACGCAGACTTTGGTGAACCGGAAATGACATACGGGGAAGGTATTGTTGTACCTGAGGGCAACCCGATGGATATTCACAGCTATAGTGATATAGCCGAATCAGGTGCCAACGTATCCATCATGTCCGGGGCAACTGAAATCGGGTACGCACAGGAGATGGGTGTGTCTGAAGACCAGATACAGGAAGCTGCCGATATCCCTTCTACAATTTCAGCCGTTCAATCCGGTCGTGCTGACGTAACAACGGCTACGGAAATGACATTGAGAATGGCAATGGAAACGGCCAGTGGCGATGTCGAATTTGTAGAGGACTTCGAGCAGCCGGATATTGAGGGCGTTCCAAGCTATGGGGCTGCTGTTTTCCATCAGGATAACGATGAATTGCGTGAAGCATATAATGAAGAACTGCAAAAGCTGATTGACGATGGAACAGTTGCTGAAATTCTGGAAAATAACGGCTTTGATCCCGAGAGCAACGCACCACCGGAAGATATCACGACTGAACAAATCTGCAGCGGAGAAGAATACTAATGATAGCAAGAAATCTATAATACTAGCTTGACACGACTCCACAGGGTCCGGCTCCCTCACCCAGGGGGTCTGACCCTTTTATTTTGTGAACTTCTATCTTAAAGGAGTGATTATCATTAACGCAATCAGTGAAATATTCCCTGTTCTGATGCAAGGAATTGGGATAACAATCCAGGTATTGATTGGTTCCATTATCCTCGGATATTTAATGGCTTTCATTGCCGGCTTTTGCCGCTTATCTAAAAATCCAATCATCAAATATTTAACCACGTTTTATGTTGAAGTTTTTCGCGGGACATCCTTAATCGTACAATTGTTTTGGCTATACTATGCATTGCCGATTTTATTTGGAATCGATTTGGGAAGCGATTATCTTGCAGGTGTGCTTGCGATCGCCCTCAACTATGGTGCATATATGTCGGAAATTGTACGTGGCTCCATATTGGCTGTTTCAAAAGGCCAGACAGAGGCTGCCACGGCACTTAATATGTCAAGTTTTCAGCGTATGCGCCTGGTTATTTTCCCACAGGCCGTCCGCATGATGCTCCCGGAATTCGGCAACTACCTCATTCAAATGCTTAAAGCGACATCTCTTGTGTCGCTAATCGGTATGACAGACATCTTATATTACGGTGACATCCTGAGAAGCAACAACCTGTCCCAGGCACCGACTGTCTATTTCCTGGTACTTATATTCTATTTCATTATGGCACTGCCATTAATATGGCTGACCAAGAAAATGGAAGCAGCATCGAAGAAAGGAGTGGCCTAGTTGGACAACAGTAACTGGCAATGGGATACATTCTTTGAAGCATTCCCGATGGTATTAGAAGGATTAGGAATTACGTTAGGGTTAACAGTTGCAACCTATTTATTTGCACTTATATTTGGCTTTGTCTGGACATTGCTGAGTGCAATCCGGTTCAAACCATTAAAGTGGCTGTTCAGATGGGTCATGGAATTCATACGGTCAACCCCCCCTCTTGTACAGCTGTTTTTCATTTTCTATGCATGGCCGATGGTCCCTGTTGTAGGGTTCGCCCTGGATCCATTCACGAGTGCCATTCTTGGTCTGGGCATACACTTCAGTACTTATATCGGTGAAGTGTATCGTTCAGGTATTGAAGCTGTTGAGGACGGCCAATGGGAAGCAGCCCGGGCACTTAACTTTTCAACCGGGGACAAATGGGTGAGAATTATTTTGCCGCAAGCTATTCCACCGACCATTCCGATGCTTGGCAACTACTTGATTATTATGTTCAAGGAAATTCCCCTGGCATCAACAATTGGTGTGGCAGGAATATTGAATCTTGCAAACTCATATGGAGCGGCAAACTTCAGGTACCTTGAGCCATTAACAATTGTTGCCCTCTTATTCCTTGTACTCAGCTATCCGTCTGCTATATTGATAAATAGACTGGAACGGCGGATGAATCGTCGTTTTGATAAAAAAGAAACAAGCGGCAGCAAAACAATTAAAGAGGAAAAGGAAGGAGCTGCATCATAATGACTGAAGCAATCGTAAGTTATAAAGATGTTTATAAATCTTTTGGTGATACAGAAGTGCTGACAGGTATTAACCTTGATATCAACCCGGCGGAAAAGGTGGCAGTCATTGGCCCGAGTGGCTCTGGTAAAACCACCATTATCCGTATGCTGATGACACTTGAAGAGCCGACATCCGGTGATATCATTGTTGATGACAAAAATTTATGGCATATGGAAAAGAACGGCGAACTTGTCCCGGCTAATGAAAAACATTTGCGGCAGGTACGCGGTGAAATTGGAATGGTTTTTCAGCATTTTAACCTGTTCCCGCACATGTCAATTCTTGATAATTGTATGTCAGCACCGATCCATGTTCAAAAAGTGAGCAAAAAAGAAGCCAAAGAGCGCTCCATTGAAATGCTGGAAAAAGTAGGACTTGGCGATAAGCTGGATAACTATCCAAACCAGCTTTCCGGCGGACAAAAGCAGCGTGTTGCCATGGCCCGTGCGCTTGTCATGCGGCCGAAAGTCATGCTGTTTGACGAAGTGACATCAGCCCTAGATCCTGAAACAGTCGGTGAAGTACTGGAAGTTATCCGTGGTATCGCTCAAGAAGGTGAAATGGCTATGATTCTGGTGACACACGAAATGGAATTCGCACGCGACATTGCTGATCGGGTATTGTTCCTGGACAATGGCGTCATTGCTGAACAGGGTCCGCCTGAAGAGGTGCTGGAAAACTCAACCAATGACCGTCTTCAAAGCTTCCTGCATCGTTTCAGAACCTGAGAATTTCCGTTTAACTAAAATAAAAAGCCCGGCTTGTCTGTTAAAAGACCGGCCGGGTTTTTTTAGCTGTTTAGTTGATTATCCTGGCGATTCTTCCCCGATAATTTTTACTTCACGTTCGAGGTTGACACCGAATTTTTTCTTCACCGTATCTTGCACGAAATGAATCAGGTTGATATATTCGGTTGCCGATGCCCCATTAAGATTAATGATAAATCCTGCATGCTTCAAAGACACCTGTGCACCACCAATTTGTTTACCCTGCAGATCGCTGTCCTGAATCAGTTTTCCGGCAAAATAGCCCGGTGGACGCTTAAATACACTGCCGCATGACGGGTACTCCAGTGGCTGCTTGGACTCACGCTTAAACGTCAAGTCATCCATGATGGCTTTAATATCCACATATGCTCCCTTCTTCATCGAAAAGGTTGCTTCTAATACAATATACCCTTTATCCGGAATATTGCTGGACCGATATTCCAAATCAAGATCTTCGGCGGCCAATGTAAGGAGGCTGCCTTCTCTGTCCACGACTTTCGTGCTTTCCAGGACATCTTTTATTTCGCCGCCATAAGCTCCGGCATTCATAAACAATGCGCCCCCTACAGATCCCGGGATGCCACAGGCAAATTCAAGGCCTGTCAGCGAACAAGATAAAGCTTTTTGTGAGGCATCAATAATTCTGGCGCCGCTTTGTGCGACAAGCCGGGTACCATCTGTACTGATTGTTGTCAGTTTGCCTAAGTTCAGCACAATACCGCGGATGCCCCCATCTTTTATAATCAGATTTGAACCATTCCCAAGTAACGTGAAAGGAATATCCTCCGCCAATGAAACCTTGACGATTTCCTGCACTTCTTTATATGTTTCAGGGGTTACGTAGAAATCAGCTTTACCACCCAGGCGTGTGTACGTATGATCTTCCAAACATTCATCTGCCATTACATTTTCCCGTGAGGTAATAGCTGTCAGTTTCTCATAAGTATGGTGACTGCTTACCACAAACATCAATCCTTTGCTGTCGTTTCTGACCTCTCCTGCAATTGAAGAAAGGAATAAATCATTTTATCAACCCGGGCATCTTCATGTAATTCACTATGTCCCAAGGTCGGATCTTCTATCATTTTATAGGTCAATTGTTTCTCGTCTACAATATTTCGTATCCCCTCGACACTTTCCGGGCGTGCTACAGAATCTCCTGTACTTCCAATACTTAATATTTCTAAATCCTCCGGTATAGCATCTTTATTCAAGCGGAGCCTTTTAAGTGCATATGAATCAGGCTTAAGGTCTTCGGCTGCAGGGTCATGATGGATTTCGAAATAACTTTCATTATATATCCCATCAATTGGACTGCCGATTACAGCCAGTTTGTTCACTTTCGGATAAAGCGAATAGTCCTGGTAATTTTCTGTATATGCCATCGATACTAATCCGCCCATCGAGTGCCCTGCCAGATTCGCTGTCTTCACCCCATAAGTTTTCTTCATATGTGCCATAAGTTTTGCCAGCCATTCAGAAGTGTTCTGGATGCTGGCCCGATTATCTTCAAATATGGCCTGAACGAACACAGTCTCCGTATATCCCCCGTTATTCAAATGATAAACATCCAATTTGCCGTCAGGGGAAACTTTATAAATCAATGCTGTCCGGCCCAGACCATACGTATACTCAAACCGCTCCAGCATATTTCCGAACGAATTCTTTGTACCCTTATAGCCATGAACAAAGACGGTTGGGCTCTCAATATTTTTTTCGGATTTAATTGTTTCGGGCACATACAGCATATTAAAAACACCGGCTATTACAAGCAATAATACGGCTGTACCCATCATATATTTCAGTTTCATAGAACTTACCCCGCTAAATCCGGTTGCTCGGCCGGAGTGTCTTTTGTTTCAGAATAAACCATGTAAAAAAGGCTCCAATCCCGAACAAGAGAATTTGAACAATTAAGAGTGGTACAACAAAGAGGATAGTATAGCTCATCGCAAGCCATATCATCGAAACGCCCATTACTTTTGCTTTCAGGGGGATCCCCTTTCCATTCCGATAGTTCCGGATATAGGAACCGAAATATTTATTGGTGATCAGCCAGTCGTACAAACGCTCAGAGCTCCTGACATAACAGGCAGCCGCAAGCAGCAGTAAAGGCGTGGTGGGCAAAAGCGGAAGTATGATACCCAACAGACCCAAACCAAGTGAAATTGACCCGGCAATGACTAATAATGCTTTTTTTATTCGTTGCATCGTTAACACCAGCTGTAAACATCGTCTTAATAAAATTCATTCTTAATTAATTATTATAGCATCTGTCAGCTTATTTTGCCTCATGGTTTGATGGACTTTATATGACAAATTAAATGATCATCAAAAAATAAACCCCATTTTGCTGTTGACTTCTCGCTCCTAACTGATAAAATATTAATTAACTTTAATTAGATAAAGTGATAAAGCGTTGAAGCGTAATACGAATGGAGTTTTTACATGCAGCCTCTTATGTCCGGTATCGAAGGCAATTTTAGCCCCAATGATTACCAGGTTAAAAACAGTTTGATCACAACGATTAAAAACCGTTTCCGTACCTATGGATATCAGGAAACCGGCACACGGACTTTTCAGGATTATGATGTCTATTCATCGGTCATTGGAACGGTTCATAAACAAAATATGATTAAAACCATTGATTCTTCCGGTGACGTTCTGGTGCTGCGCCCTGATGTAACAATCCCAATCACACGAAAGATGGCAGCTGAGGAAGAAATCCCGCACAGATTATTTTATGTGGAGGAAATTTTCCGGCAGATCGGTGGTGACAGTCAGAATAAAGAATTCACTCAAGCCGGTGTGGAATGTTTTGGGGAGAATTCTTCAGATAATGATGCGGAAATGATT
This sequence comes from Lentibacillus amyloliquefaciens, assembly GCF_001307805.1. GTDB lineage: Bacteria > Bacillota > Bacilli > Bacillales > Amphibacillaceae > Lentibacillus > Lentibacillus amyloliquefaciens. The sequence goes on from NZ_CP013862.1 coordinate 2,350,392, forward strand.
GCTCTGGCTGTTCATATATTGCAGGATTTGCAGTTTAAACGATTCAAAATCGAAATTGGCCATGCCGGGTTTTTCAAAGATCTCATCAATGAGTTATCTTTATCCGAACTCGAATCAGAAAAACTTCAGGAACTTATCCAATCGAAAAATATGTCAGAAATCGGCCCTTATCTGGAAAGTTTACATGCAAATGAGACGATAGCTAATGCCATTAAGGCAATACCGATGCTTTACGGCAGTCCAAAAAATGTCATTGAAAAGGCTGAATCGATCATTATTAATGAAAACATGCAGGCACGAATTGACAACCTGAAACAAGTTTACGACATATTGCAAGCTTATGGGATTGAAAATTATGCAGTCTTTGACCTCGGACTTATCAATCACATGAATTATTATTCAGGCATTATTTTTCAAGGTTATATTACCGGGTACAGTAAGCCTGTATTAATGGGCGGACGGTATAATCATCTGGCAGAGCAATTTGGCCGGAATACACCGGCGATCGGTTTCGGCTGTATTGTTGATGATATATTTGAAGCAAAAAAATTGGCGGGGCAGCTGCCGGAAACAGCGTCCTCAGCAGATTTGACAATCCGTTATGACAGAGACAGCATCAATGACGCTTTATTTACAGCAAATCTGCTTCGGGAATCTGATTATCGGGTAATCACAGAGAATAGTGAGAATATTAGCAGTACCACCGATTCAAATCCGTTTATCGCTCATTTTAAAAAAGAAGGGTCGGTATTGTCCAATCAACAGCAGGATTGGGAATTTCAGACTGCCGATGAACTGAAGATACTGCTTCAAAAAAGAAATGAGGGAAAACTTAGTGGAAAGAATTACGTTAGCACTCGCAAAAGGACGGACAGCTGAAGAATCTATCAATCTGCTGGAAAAGGCAGGTATCCATTTCAATGATTTCACCGCCGAATCCAGGAAACTCGTTTTCAATGATACGACCGGAAAGGTAACGTTAATCTTCGTTAAAGCTGTGGATGTTCCGACGTACGTTGAAAATGGTGCAGCAGATATGGGAATTGTCGGCAAGGATAATATCATGGAGTCCCAGGCAGATGTCTATGAGATACTTGATTTGAAACTTGGCCGGTGCAAGTTTGCCGTGGCGGGTTTCAGTGACCATCACATCTCCGGAAACAATGGGCTGACAGTTGCATCCAAGTACCCGGCCGTCGCTAAACGCCATTTCCAACAAAAGGGAACTTCCATTAAAACCATTAAATTAAATGGTTCCGTCGAACTCGCTCCCCTGATCGGTCTGGCTGATGTCATCGTCGATATTGTTGAGACAGGTACAACTTTACATGAGAATGGCCTTGAGGTTCTTGAAGAAATGGAATCCATCAGCACGAGACTGATTGTCAATAAAGCAAGTTTCACGACAAAATCAGAAAGTGTGCACGCACTAATTCATTCGTTACAAACTGGCTTGGAGTGACTAAAATGAAACTGCTGACAACTGAACAGTTTTTTACAGAGAAACAAAACCAAACAGACCAAACCGACTATCGCAATGTGGATGTTTCTGTATTAGAGATTATTGCTGATGTGCAAAAATCAGGCGATGATGCACTGCTGAGGCTGACTGAGAAGTTCGACGGTGTATTGCTTGATCAGCTCACCGTTTCCGAAGAAGAATTTTGGGAGGCGGAAAAGTCCGTAAGTCAGGAATTTAAACGAGCAATTCGAACAGCCAAGGAAAATATTACGGCATTCCACGCTAATCAAACAGAGCAATCCTGGTTTATGAATCAGACGGACGGCATCACACTCGGTCAAAAAGTGACAGCCATTGAACGCGTTGGAGTCTACATTCCAGGCGGAAAGGCTTCCTACCCTTCTTCAGTTCTGATGAATGTGATTCCTGCCAAGCTTGCAGGCGTCGAAGAAATCATCATTACCACACCGCCAAACAGTGATGGGAAAGTGAACCCGTATGTGCTTCTGGCAGCCAAAGAAGCCGGTGTGAAAGCCGTCTATAAAGTTGGCGGCGCCCAAGCAATTGCAGCATTAGCGTATGGTACTGAAACGATCCAAAAAGTTTTTAAAATTGTCGGCCCCGGAAATGCTTATGTTGCGCGTGCCAAGAAATGGGTTTTTGGTGATGTCGCAATTGATATGATCGCAGGACCGAGTGAAATATGTATCGTTGCTGATGACACTGCACCTCCTCGTTTTGTGGCAGCAGACCTGTTATCACAGGCTGAACATGATGAAGACGCTCGCCCCATTCTTATAACAACGAGTGAAAAAATGGCAGAAGCTGTTCAAGAGGCTGTTGCTCAGCAAACCGAACAGCTGGAACGTAAAGCCATCATTAAGGAATCACTCGCCAATAACGGGCGTATTATCTTTGCTGAAACACTTTCAGAGGCATTTGATACCGCCAACAAAATCGCACCGGAACACTTACAGCTGATGATAAGAGAGCCCTTTGAAAACTTGGCAAACATTACGAATGCCGGGGCAATTTTTCTCGGGCATTATTCACCGGAACCGCTCGGTGATTATGCTGCGGGCCCGAATCATACCTTGCCAACCAGCGGGACAGCTGCTTTTTCGTCACCGCTTGGTGTTTACGATTTTGTAAAAAAATCGAGCGTCATTCATTACCCTAACCAAGCACTAGACAGGATCTCGCGCGATATTATCACTCTCGCGAATGCTGAAGGTCTGTCAGCACACAGTCAATCAATTCAGATTAGAAAGGATGAACAAGACGATGCGTAAAGCTTCCATCAATCGCAAAACTTCAGAAACAGCAATATCCGCCGACTTTGCTCTGGACGGCAAAGGAGTGAGTCAGGTCAATACAGGCATTGGTTTTTTCGATCATATGCTGACACTCATGACAAAGCATGGGCTTTTCGAACTGGCACTCAGCTGTGATGGCGACCTTGATGTTGATCAGCACCATTCAGTTGAAGATACCGGAATTGTTTTGGGACAGGCATTCAAGGAAGCGCTTGGTGACAAGGCAGGCATCACACGCTACGCAACGGTGACAACACCAATGGATGAGGCGCTGTCATTCATTTCTACTGACATAAGCGGCCGGCCATATCTCGTCTACAATGTTGATGGACTGAAAGATAAAGTTGGAACGTTTGACACAGAGCTTGCCGAGGAGTTCTTCCGGGCCTTTGTCAATCATGCCGGCATCACACTGCATATTAACCTGGCATACGGTTCAAACAGCCACCACATCATTGAGTCCATTTTTAAAGGATTCGGACGTGTGCTTGATCAGGCTGCATCCCTGAATGAGAAAGTTGAGGGTGTCCCATCGACTAAGGGATCACTCTAGCAAAAACACGGACCTGAGATCAGAAGGTTTTCGCTCGAGTTGGTTTTGCACCTTCGTATACTCGGTGTAAAACCAACTTAACTTTTAGAGAATAAAATCTTTCGAACGTTGCAAAGAAAAGGGGGCATCACATGATTGCCATAATAGACTACGGTGCAGGCAACATCAAAAGCTTACAATTTGGTCTGACAAAAGTCGGCCTTGATTCCCGATTGACGGCTGACCCGGACATCATAAGGCAAAGTGATGGAATTATCCTCCCGGGAGTCGGAGCATTCCGTGGTGCAATAAATGCACTACACGATTTGGGTCTGGCCAACGTACTTCAAAAAGAGGCTGCCAATAAAAAACCGCTTCTCGGTATCTGCCTCGGGATGCAACTCTTATACGAAACAAGCTATGAAGACGGTGAATGGGATGGACTCGGACTGCTTCGTGGTGAAGCCGGACGGATTAACGATTCCGTCAAAGTGCCGCATATGGGATGGAACACATTAAATCATCACAAGAACTCTCTTCTGCTTAATGGAATTCCGGAAGATACCTATGTCTATTTCGTTCATTCCTATGCATTGAAGACGTATAACCCCGATGAACTCATCAGCAGTGCTTCATATGGTGGAGAAGTCCCGGCAATTGTCCAAAAAGATAATCTTGCCGGCATGCAATTTCATCCTGAAAAAAGTGGTGCTGCCGGATTACAGCTATTAAAAAATTTTGGAGCGATGCTATCATGATTTTATTTCCCGCAATTGACATTAGAAACGGTAAATGCGTCCGCCTTATCCAGGGCGACTACAATCAAGAAAAAATATACAACGACTCCCCTGCCGATGCAGCACAACAATGGGAGCAACACGGAGCTGAATTTTTACACATTGTTGATCTTGATGGAGCCAAAGGCAGTGCAACAGCCAACATTGAGACAATCCGGAAAATTGCTCTCGCTACAACGATTCCTGTTCAAGTCGGCGGCGGCATCCGTTCCATGGAAAAAATCCGTACATACCTTTCAGCAGGTGTGGACCGCGTTATCATTGGAACGGCCGCCATTAATGACCAAGCCTTTCTGGAGCAAGCAGTCAATAACTACGGTGATAAAATCGCCGTATCAATTGACGCACGAAATGGTTATGTTGCCATTGATGGCTGGACAGAAACAAGTGATATCAAAGCAACCGATCTGGTATCGAAACTGGAGACGATTGATGTATCAACCATCATTTATACCGATATTTTAAAAGATGGAATGCTCAAGGGTCCAAATTTTCATGAGCTTGAAACCATCAACAAACTGACCTCGATCAATGTTATCGCTTCAGGCGGTGTGTCTTCAAAAGCGGATGTCAGCCGGCTGAAAGCGATGAATCTATACGGCGCGATTATCGGTAAAGCATTGTATGATGGCACACTTTCGTTTCAAACTTTACGGGAGGAAACATAAATGCTGGCAAAACGAATTATTCCATGTATGGACGTTGATAAAGGACGCGTCGTAAAAGGGCATAAATTCCAGAACATTCGTGATGTGGCAAATCCGGTTGAACTGGCTAAGCGCTACAATGAAGCCGGTGCGGATGAACTCGTATTTTACGATATCACCGCATCACATGAAAATCGGCCGATATTTTTGGACATCGTCGAGCAAGTGGCAGCCGAAATTGCGATTCCCTTTACAGTCGGCGGCGGTATCCGAAGTATCCAGGATATCCAGCAGACATTAAGGGCGGGTGCAGACAAAGTTTCAATTAACAGCGCTGCAGTAGAAAATCCGGAACTCATTACCGAAGCGGCTATGAAGTTCGGCAGCCAGTGCATCGTCCTATCAATTGACGCTAAACAAGTCAAACCGCAGAAGTGGCATATTTTCATTAAAGGTGGTCGGGAAGACACCCAAATGGACGCAGTAAAATGGGCTGAACAAGGCGAGGGTCTCGGTGCCGGTGAAATTGTCGTAAATGCCATCGATACCGACGGAGACAAGAACGGCTACAACCTTGAATTGACAAGAGCCGTCACCGACCAAGTCAATCTCCCGGTTGTTGCAAGCGGCGGCGCCGGAACAACAAGCCATATTGCCGAAGTACTGACAGAAGCAAATGCTGATGCAGCGCTGGCAGCTTCTGTCTTCCACTACAGCGACATACTGATATCTGAACTGAAAAACTATCTTGATCAATACGGCATTACTGTCAGGAGGTAATAATATGTACAACCAACAGCTGAGGGGACTCACATTTGATCAACAAGGCCTTATTCCGGCAATCATTCAGGATGATGAGACGAAAGAAGTTTTGACGCTTGCATATATGAACAAGGAATCGCTGAATAAGACACTTGATACCGGTGAAACATGGTTTTTCAGCAGAACTCGTCAGGAACTCTGGCACAAAGGCGAAACATCCGGTAACCGGCAGCTTGTTAAGGAAATCCGCTTCGACTGTGATGCGGACTCCCTGCTGGTTAAAGTTAAATCGCTTGGTCCGGCATGCCATACGGGAGAAAATTCATGTTTCTACAATACGCTGGAAGCACGTAACACACCTGAGGAGATGGGGTTGAATGAACTCGCTGCTCTCATCAGCGAGCGCCGGCATGAAACAAAAGAAGACTCTTACACGACTTACCTGTTCCATGAGGGGATTGATAAAATCCTGAAAAAAATCGGTGAAGAAACAAGCGAGGTCATTATCGGCGCCAAAAACAACGATCGTGAAGAAATGCAATGGGAAATTGCTGATCTGACTTACCACACACTCGTTCTGATGGAATTAATGGGGGTTTCCATTTCTGATATTAAGCTGGAGCTCGCTAAACGCCATGCCGTAAAGGAAGACAATAGCAATGAATAATAAATTCTGGAGTGAAGCCGTTAAACGGACCGAACCCTACGTACCGGGGGAGCAGCTGAACGATCCGGATATCACTAAACTGAATACAAATGAAAACCCATACGGTCCGTCACCAGAGGTTACAGAGGCTGTTGAGGCCGAACTCAAGCGAAAGCTGCACTTATATCCTCCCCCGGGAGCTGATCAGCTGCAGGAAGAAATAGCCCGTTATTATAAGCTTGATCAGGATCATATCTTTATTGGAAATGGTTCAGATGAAGTCCTGGCATTTTCATTTATGGCTTTCTTTGAACAAAATGCCAAAATCCGATTTCCTGCCATTACGTACAGTTTTTATCCTGTATATGCTAAGCTTTTTAATATACCGTTTGAAAAAATACCGTTAAATCATGATTTCACAATTCCGGTTGAGGGTTTTTCCGGGGCTGAAGGCGGTGTTCTGATTGCCAATCCAAATGCGCCGACCGGATTATACTTAAATATTGAAGCCGTAGAGCAGATCGTACGGAGCAACCCGGATTGTGTTGTGATTATTGATGAAGCTTATATCGACTTTGCTCCCGCCTCGGCGGTTTCTCTGGTAACACGCTATCCTAACCTTCTGATCGTGCAGACAATGTCCAAATCGCGTTCTCTTGCCGGTTTGCGGGTAGGATTTGCCATCGGGGATGCAGGTCTGATTGAAGCCCTGAACCGGATTAAAGATTCTTTTAACTCTTATACAATTGACCGTCTGGCTATCGCCGGTGCCTCAGCTGCTGTAAAGGACGACCGCTATTTCCGTGAAACGACAGAGAAAATCGCCCGGACACGCGAATGGCTCATACCGGAAATGAAAAAACGCGGATTCTATGTCACACCATCCCATGCTAATTTTATTTTTGTTTCGCATGAGCAGCTGCCGGCAGCGTCTCTTTATCATAAACTTAAACAAAAAAAATTCCTGGTCCGGCATTTCAATAAACCGGAAATCGAAAATTACCTCCGGATAACCATTGGGACGGGTGAACAAATGACGCAATTCCTAAAGGCGCTGGATACCATTAACACTTCCTCAGGCAGACGCGAGTGATGAGAACGGGACATCATAATAACGCCACCAAAACACAAAAAAGCCGGGTTTCAACATGAAACCCGGCTTTTTAACTCGTATTACAGATTGATTGTCACGTCTGCATCTTCACGGAGCTTATCAATAATCGTTTGGGCTGCTTCCGCTTCTTTTTGCTTTTTAACTTGTGATTCAAGATCTGATTTCATTTCATCAAATGAAGGAATCTCGGCTTGTTCGCCGCCTTCACTGCCTTGACTCATTTGTTCCCGCTGAGATTTGAACTGATCATAAGCTTGCTGCAGTTCCTCTTCGCTTGGCTTAGTATCACCTGATTCATCAGCAATCAATTTATCAACCTTAACCTGTGTTTTCACTTGAGAGTTAATGTCTTCCTGTTTCATACCCTGTTCTTCGAGCGCTGAGATAAACTTGTCTTTCGATTCCATCCCGCTCTGCTGTGCTAACTCGGTAAGCTTTTCGTCGACTTCTTTGTCGGATGCTTCAAAATTACGATTTCCCGCTTCTTGGATAAGCAGCTCTGAACTAACCATACCTTCTGCTGTCTGTTGTTTAAGTTCATCCTGATTAAGTTCCTGTCCACTCATCTGGGATTGCATTGCCATTTGTTGAAACTGTCCTTCATAAGTGGTTTTAAATTCCTCTCCGGAAATTTCTTCACCATTTACTTCTGCTACAACGTCGGGAATACCTTCAAGGTCAGGTTCAGGCATTTGCTGTTGCTGCTGTGAGGCTTGTTCACTCTGACCTTCTCCGGAACCTTCTTCATTATTATTATCTTCAGAATCACCATTGCAAGCCGCCATTACGACAGCCAGCGCCAGCGTCATCATTAACATTACCAGCTTCTTCATAAAATGCATGTCCCTCATTTCATATCATTGTTCTTTCATTCAAACATATTATGCCGGATTACCGCAACCTTTATTATAAAGACATTTTGGCTTTTCATCGTCACACCGGGATTCTTTCCTTTTTTAACATTTCAATTACAACTTTGCAGGATTTTTCTTTAAATCTGCCGTATTTTGGGGACGGTTTTTCAACAACCTCAGGGATAAAAACACTTTTCTAATCTTGCACCTTGCAATTAACCAGCTATAAGACCCGACTTATTGGGGGTTCATTCTATAATGGAAGAATTCTTAGAAAAATTCAGGTTGACTGAAGTTAAAATTCTGGTATGCTTAAGCTAAGAACTAATTGATAATGAATTTCATTCTTAATTAGAATCGCTTAAAAATAATAGTAATTATTATTTAAATTAAATTCAGGAAATTATGCCACAGACCTGCATTACACATCAGGCAGGGAACTTTTATAGAGGTTGTTCAAAAAGTCCGGTAAAAAAGACACTTCGAATTTCTTCGTTGGCTTGCTTTTTTAGTTCCTCACGTATTAACTGCATATACGTTCCGGTACCGGGAGCTTCGCCGCCTCGAACTTCTCCGTCCTTTTTTCCTCCTTTTTGAACACGCACTTATAGAGAAAAGTATTTTATAAAGTGAATCTTCAATCAGTGGGGGTTTCTTTCTGCCCCACTGATTGTTAGATGAACGAATCGGACATTTACCGGCAGCCACCTCCCCCACCTAATCTTCATCGTATTCGCGAACATTTATGGTGGGGGTCTTACTCCCAGTTACATGCGGGATAAATATACGATACTAAATTATAGCACTTGTCTAGTAACATCTGTTTTCATAATGTTTGGCAAATACATCATGAAAACATAACACCTAATGATATCATTTTCATTTACGAGCCAGGAATAAACAAACAAGTTATGAGGTTTAAGTATGAGACTATGGATATTAATAATTGTAACTATCATTCTGTCAGTGATATCGCTATTTTTAGGTGCGATTGATATTAGCTTAAGTGACTTGCTCGATTTAGATTCGGATGAGCTGCAAATCTTTTTAACAAGCCGAGTGCCCCGGTTATTGGCAATTATAATGGCAGGCGCAGGAATGAGTATAGCTGGTCTAATTATGCAGAGTTTAAGTCGAAATAAATTCGTATCTCCAACAACAGCCGGAACATTAGATGCCGCTAGACTGGGGATCATGATATCTATGCTGTTCATTACAAATGTCACGTACACACAGCAAATTATCTTCAGTTTCGCGTTCTCTTTAATAGGTACATTCCTTTTCATGCAAATTCTGGACCGTATTAAATTTAAAGACGTTATATTTGTTCCATTAATTGGGATTATGTATGGGAATATTCTAGGCTCGATTACTGTATTTTTCGGTTATGAAGCTGATATTCTCCAAAATCTTGAATCTTGGTTTATGGGCAGCTTCACATTAATTATTGATGGTCGTTATGAGTTGTTATATGTAAGTATTCCAGCTGTGTTACTCGCTTATATTTATGCAAATAAATTTACTGTTGCTGGTATGGGAGAGGATTTTGCGAAGAACTTAGGGATGAGTTATAAGGTAGTTCTTAATTTAGGTCTTATTCTTGTCGCAGTTATTTCTACATCTGTCGTGTTAACTGTCGGCGTTATTCCGTTTTTAGGTCTTATTGTACCTAACATCGTATCTATTTTTAAGGGAGATAACATTCGTAAAACAATACCTCTTACAATGGTAGTTGGGATTGCATTTTTATTAATTTGCGACATAATCGGTCGTATCATCGTATATCCGTATGAGATACCGGTAAACGTTACAGTGGCAGTAATTGGCAGTGCGATCTTCTTAATTTTGTTATTTAGGGGGAGAGCATATGCAAAGAAATGGTAAGAGGTTGATTTTTTTAGCAGTACTAGCAATTGTTTGTGTTTTATTATATGCATTTTATGATATAAAGGGTGGTTTTGATTACGCTTTTCCAAGACGTGTTATTCGTATAGCGGCAATGATGGTTACAGGGATAGCTATTTCTTATGCAACAGTTGCGTTCCATACCATTACACAAAACCGTATATTAACCCCTTCCATTATGGGGATTGACTCCATGTATGAAGTCGTGCAGACACTCATTTTCTTCTTGGCCGGATCTGCATCGATTTGGGTAGTCAATAACTATTTAAATTTTGGTGCTGCGCTTATTGCAATGGTTTTATTCGCGCTTATTTTATATCGGTTTCTATTCAGAACAAATAAATATCCAATCTATTTATTACTGCTAATTGGCATAATTTTAGGAACGCTTCTCGGGAGTTTTGTAACGTTTCTCCAGGTTTTAATTGACCCTGTAGAATATATGAGCTTACAAACATTCTTATTTGCAAGTTTCATGGATGTTAAAGCAGAAGTTTTGTATATTGCGATTGCCATATTATTCGCTGCATTTATTTACGGCCATCGTATTATGAATCAGCTGAATGTTATGTCGCTTGGTCGTGAAAATGCTATCAATCTTGGTATTAATTACGACCGTTTGTTAATGAATGTTTTAATTTTAGCTTCGGTGTTGATTGCTACGTCAACAGCGTTAGTTGGCCCGATCACGTTCTTAGGTTTATTGGTAGCAAACTTGTCCTATCAATATTTGGTTACATATAAGCACTCAATCCTAATTTTAGGTGCAAGTCTTATAAGTATTATTGCGTTAGTAGGGGGACAATTTATTGTCGAGCATATATTTGAATTGCGTACGACTTTGAGTGTTATTATTAATTTCATTGGTGGTATTTACTTCATTTACTTATTATTAAAGGAAAGCAGGGCGATAAAATGATTGAAATCAAAGAGTTGACGAAGCGATTTGGTAAAAAAGATGTCGTGGATAAGGTTTCCATAAACATTAAGCCTGGGACGATAACGTCATTTATCGGTCCGAATGGAGCTGGAAAATCTACATTATTGTCAATGGTGAGCCGGTTTCTGGATTCTGATACCGGTGAAGTATTACTTGACCAAGAAAACGTTAGAAAATGGAAGTCGAATGAGTTTGCAAAACGTGTTTCAATTTTAAAACAATCCAACTTTTTAAATGTACGTTTAACGGTACGTGAATTAATTTCATTTGGCCGTTACCCGTATTCTAAAGGCCGCTTGACAGCAGACGATGAAAAATTTGTAGATCAGGCTATTGATTATATGAACTTACATGATATGGAGGATCAGTTGATTGATGAGTTATCCGGCGGACAGAAACAGCGTGCATTTATCGCGATGGTCATTGCTCAGGATACAGAATATATATTACTTGATGAGCCTTTAAACAACTTGGACATGAAGCATTCTGTGCAAATTATGAAAACGCTGCGTAAGCTTGTGAACGAGCTTGGTAAAACGGTTGTTATTGTTTTACATGATATTAATTTTGCATCCGTATATTCAGATCGTATTGCCGCGTTAAAGGACGGAATATTAGTGAAAAACGGTCCGACACAAGAAATTATTAATTCCGAAACCCTTCGTGAAATTTATGAAATGGATATACCAGTTCACGAACAGAACGACGGTTGTCGTATTTGTGTATATTTTAATGCTCATGCAAATTAGTCGAGAATTTGCACATATTAATAGATGTTAGTAACATTAAACACATTTTAATTCAAATTTTTTAAGCCTAACAGCCCGTATAAAGTGAATCTTCAATCAGTGGGGGTTCTTTCTTCCCCCACTGATTGTTAGATGAACGAATCGGACATTTACTGGCAGCCATCCCCCCATCTAATCTTCATCGTATACGCGAACATTTTTGGTGGGGGTCTTACTCGCATGAAAATCCACTGTTAGTTAGCACGAAAAATGGCTTCAGACTGCCAGATGGACTCGAAGTACTAAAGTAAGTCGACCTTATCCTCCAGCTGTATTAGCAGTATAGACAATATAAAATCAATTTCATCCTAATTGGTGAATCTTTGATTCATGGATGGCTGCCAGTTACATGCGGGATAAATGTAAAATCATTCGTTAGGTGCGGGCTGTTGTATAATAACCACAAAATTTACCAAACATCCTTTATTAAAGGTATTATACAACAATGAAAATAGTTAAAATTTTGTGTAATTTACTAAAAAAAACCGTATAAAGTATTGACGGGAATGATCAATAATTCTATAATAATTATAGCCTTAATTGATAATGATTATCATTATTGATTAAATGGCTAAAATGATATTAGGAGGAATAAATATTATGCAAAAGAGAATATTACTTGGCATTACTTTTGCAATGCTAGTGCTCTTTCTTATAGCTTGTGGTTCTAATGAATCCGCTGATGAAGAAGGAAATACAGCTTCTTCCGGGGAAGGCACAACTGAAGAAGCTACAGATGAGAATGCAGAAGAAGCTGGTTCTACATATCCAATGACGGTTTCTTCAACGCTTTCTTCAAGGGAAAGCAGAGACGGAAGTACTTATAATTTTGAAGATATAAATTTGGAGTCCAAGCCTGAAAATATTGTTGTATTTGATTATGGTTTCTTAGATACACTGGATGCGCTTGGTGTTGAAGGAATTGTTGGGGTTCCTCAGGGTTCTACCTTACCAACACACCTTGAAGATTACAATTCAGATGAGTATACAAATATCGGTACATTAAAAGAACCGTTGCTTGAAGACATTGCAGCATTAGAGCCAGATGTAATCTTTATCTCCGGTCGTCAAGCTGCATTCTATGATCAATTAAAAGAAATTACGCCTAATGTCGTATTCGTGGGTACTGATCAAGAACAATATTGGGAATCATTTAAGTCTTCTGTAGATATAGCAGCGGAAATGTTCGGTAAACAAGAGGAAGCTGAAGAATATATGGCTGATTTAAATTCTAAAGTAGAAGAAATCAATAACCTTGCTGGAAATTATAACTCAAGCTTAGTTACGTTGTACAATGAAGGTCAATTATCTGGATATTCGACCCCATCTCGCTTTGGGTACATTTATGATGTATACGGATTCCAGCCGGTGACAAAAGATATCGAATCTTCAAGCCACGGTTCTAACTTTGGATATGAAGCAGTTTTAGAATTCGATTCAGAAGTATTGTTTGTGATCGACCGTACTGCAGCTATTAGCGGTGATTCAAATATTGAATCTGACATGGAAAATGACATTATTAAACAAACTACAGCTTATCAAAATGATCAAATTGTTTACTTAGACGGTCAACTATGGTACTTAGGTGGCGCCGGTTTACAATCTGAGCTTGCAAAAATGGAAGAAATATTAGCTGAATTGGAATAGGTTAAATCCAATGTTAAAAAAGGCAGCCAAATGGTTGCCTTTTTTGCAGGTTGGCAGTACATACATCTTTAGGGTGAAAATGCCGAATGCCCCCCCGCGCAGCCATTAAGCATTAGCTGACAAATAGTGCGTTGACTGTGAAGTAGTGTGCCAGGAATTTGAAGACAAACATTTAAACAAAGCTGATATCCCACGCTGGCAATTGGGGAATTCAAAACCGTGCCCATTGCAAAAGAACAATTATAGAATCAACTTACAGCGGCAAGACAAAATTAAAAACCTTTGAAAAGTCATATTACTTCCCAAAGGTTCTTATAACGAGGATGTTAATCTTCTTCTACGATTTCACAGCCTTCATCCGTACAATATGTTGTCTTGGATTTTTTAGGATTTAATGATTGCAATACCGGTTCTTCTTTTTCTTCTTCCCATACTTTTTCAAGCACTTCCTTGAAAACTTCCTGCGGTTGGGCTCCGGAGACGGCATACTTTTCATTGAAAACGAAGAACGGAACGCCCTGCACGTCCAATTGTCTTGCCTGTTCTTCATCAGCACGCACATGAATGGCGTAATCATCAACCTTAAGCAAAGCTGTCACATCATCTTCATTCAGTCCTGTCTCTCCTGCAAGCTTAATCAATGTCGCTTGGTCGCTGATCAATTCGCCATCGGTAAAATATGCTTTTAAAAAGCGTTCAGTTATTTCTTTGCCTTTGCCTTTTTCAGCGGCGTATTTACTGACACGATGCGCGTCAAAAGTATTCGTATGCTGCATGGTGTCAAAATTGTACGTCAAGCCCGCTTCTGCCGCCTGCTCGCCAAGACTTTCATTCATGCTTTTTGCTTGTTCAAAAGGCATTCCTTTTTTAGCAGCCAGATATTCATGTATATTCTGATTCGGGTTAACTTCAGCTTCCGGATCCAGTTCATAGCTTTTATACTCTACTTCAATAGCATCACGCTCTGGAAATTGCTCGATTGCGGATTCCAGTCTCCGTTTGCCTATATAGCAAAATGGACATACAAAGTCTGACCATATCTCTATTTTCATTCTAACACCTCATTTCTTCCTGCTATTTTAGCACAAGGACAACGATTACAATAAATGTTCTGCTTGACAATTCATCTTTGGCAAAGGTGAGAGAATGGCAAAGGGATCGGCTTAGTGGCCGACCCCCACTTTAGACTATTGCTTGTCTTGTCCGTCAACAAAGCGGCCATAGTCAGGAACGGCCGTTTGATCAAACGTTTGAACAAGATATTTTAGCCCTTCAGTCAATGATTCTCCTTGCATCGCTGTGCCATGACCGGGTATGACTGTATCCGGATTTAATGCTTCCAGTTTATCCACTGATTTTTTCGCTGCTTGCCAGTCCGTTGTTAAGTAGCGCGGCGGGCCGTTCACTTCATCATTTTGTATCAGTACATTGTAAAACGAATCCTGTCTCACTGTAATAAATGCATCACCGGAAAGGAGCAATGAATCCTTTTCACGGTAGAATGATACATGTCCAGGGGTGTGGCCGGGCGTATGAATCCATTTCCAATCGTTAAGTCCCGGGATGGCACCATTGTCAGGGAGCGGCTGGACAGCATCCCCCAAATCAATGGGTTCATTCGGGTAAATTCCGGCTATTTTGGCTAAAAATCCTCCCTCAACCCCCGAATCAGGTTGTGGATAGTGCTTCTCACCAGTTAAATATGGCATTTCCAGTTTGTGCGCATATATGGGCACGTCCCACTCCCTCTCCAATTCGACCAGACCGCCAACATGATCGAAATGGCCATGCGTCAAGATAATGGCAGATGGTTTGGTGTTTTCGCCGAATCGATCTTCCGCCTCCGAACGGATTTCATCTGCAGACCCCGGCAAACCTGCATCAACCAGCACCCAATCACCTCTATCCGGATAGCCCAGAAATATAACATTGGCAATCTGATCAGTATAGTAATACACATCATTGATGACCTCCCGTCCCGAACCGCTTGTGATCGATGTCATCGGAATGAATTTATTGTCTTCAGGCTCATGCATTTCTTCATCCATACAGAAAACCTCCTTTTAGCGTTAGTATTTGGAGATTTTCGGATTATAATCATATTTGCAGATTATGCAATGTTAAAAAGCTGCTTACCCGTCCAGGTAAACAGCCTGCTGTGACTATTCTTCCAAAAGTGATTTGCCCATAATAGAGACACGTTTTGTGTTTTTCAGCTCATCAAGCGTTCTGGCACCTACACCAAACATCGTCATTTTCAGTTCCAGTTCAATCTGCTCCATCGTTTCAATGACAAGTTTATCTGATTCGGTTGCTGCCTCAAGCAGTTTTCTGGCAAAACCTATCACATCTGCCCCAATCGTCAGGGCTTTCGCAGCATCCATCCCGGTTTTCATCCCGCCACTGGAAACGAGCGGTACATCTTCCAATGCGCTTCTCACTGAAACGATGCAGTCTTTGGTCGGGATGCCCCAGTTATTGAAAGCTTCTGCCGCTGCCTTTTTCAGCGGGTCGTTCGAGCGGAGTTTTTCGACCTGGCTCCACGACGTTCCGCCGGCGCCTGCCACATCAATATAAGAAATGCCGGCATCATAAAGTTTTTTTGCAATGGTCCCGTCAATGCCAAACCCAACCTCTTTAGCGCCGACAGGGACATTCACCGTTGAACAGACTTCTTCAATCTTCGGCAGCAAACTTTCGAAGTTCAGGTCTCCCCCATCCTGTACGGCTTCCTGCAAGGGATTAAAATGCAGTACAATTGAATCGGCACCTGTAAGGTCAACAATACGCTGGCATTCTTCTGCCCCGTAGCCATAGTTCAGCTGCACCGCTCCGATATTGGCAATTAAAGGAACACTCGGTGCGTGCCTACGAATTAAAAATGATTCCTGATGCGCATCACTTTCCAGAAGTGCCCTTGTAGAACCTAGAGCGACTGCCCATCCTTTTTCTTCTGCAGCTTTGGCCAGATTCTGGTTGATTTTCGCTGCCAGCTCCGACCCCCTGTCATAGAACTGACAAGGAAAGGTGCATTTAATGGCTTATCAAGAAAACGGGTACTCGTCTCAATATCGGCAAAATTTATCTCCGGTAATGCATTATGGATAAACGATATCCCTTCAAGTCCTGTTGATTTATTTACGCCTTCAACATTATCGGTTAAACAAAGCCGGATATGCTCCGTTTTCCGTTTATTAATTCCTTCTTCCATCACGATTCATCCTAACTTAAATGTCATTATCTTTATCATACCAATAATCAATCCCGAATAAAACAAATGAAACCATCTGGTGGAATAATTGCAGTATCACCCTTCCCATTGATATACTTAATTCCTATCTATAACAGCCGGGGAGGCCAGTTAATGAAACAAAAAGCAAAAGAATTTGCTGAAAGAGCCCATCAAGGCCAGACACGCAAGAGTTCAGGCGATCCTTATATCACACATCCCATTCGTGTTGCCAAGCGGCTGGAAGCGGCCGGTGCCAGTGACGAGCTTGTATGTGCCGGCTATTTGCACGACGTCGCAGAAGACACCTCTCACGAAATAGAGGATATTGAAAAGACGTTCGGCATTGAGGTTGCACGACTTGTGGCGACTCATACAGAAGATAAATCAAAGACATGGCAAGAGCGCAAACAGCACACAATTGACACTGTCAAATTTGCCTCAAAAGACGTGAAATATCTGATCCTTGCTGATAAGTTGGACAACCTCTTGTCCATGGAACAGGAATATGCGCATCAAGGCGATGCATTATGGCATAACTTTAATGCTGGCTTTAATGAACAAAAATGGTATAACGAGTCGATCCTTAAGAATATGGAGACCGGTTTGGCTAAAGATGAGGTGCCAAGCTATTTTCAGGAATTTAAAGAGACAGTGAAGCGGGTGTTTGGATGACATTCTCGTTTCTGGACTAAATCCATTACTGAAGAGCTGACACTCAATGTCGAAACTGGATGGGACAAACCGTTAAAAGGCCAACGGAATCGACAAACGGTTCCCATACTTCAGCGCTGTCATCATCAGCATCGATGCCAATAAACCCGATCATTGTCCCGCTTTCAACAGCAGCCACCATCTCTGAGTTGTCTTCTTCCATGGAATCCAAAATTTCTTCAGCATCTGTCCCACAAAAGCCTATACGATATTCGTTATGCTGGTTTAATTCTGCTATGAAATCTGCTGTATCTCCAGGTGAAATATCTTTTTGATTTATTAGTGTATGCATGTGGATACCCTCCTACTGTTCTTCATTTATAATTTACGCACATCAGTTTTTTCCTGTTTTATAGCCGGAATTTAACTATTATGTCATCAATAATCCTGAAAAAAAGAAACACACGATTGATATTAATCATATGTTTCTCTTCATTAACATTTGCCTTTGTGTTGCTGAGTGACTATCCACTTGTTAGTTTAATTTGCCTTCTCTCCGCATTTTGAACGGCGCGACTATCAGCACAATAATCAATACGAGACCGAGGTAGCCGATAAACGGATATAGGGAAGAAACGAGATCGGTAAACCCGACAAAGCTTGCCAAATAGCCGACAATAACCGTTATCGTGAAAAATATTTTGAATTTTTTTGTTCCAGGTTCGGTAAAACGTGTGCCGAAAGAATAGAACATGCTGATGCCTGTATTAAATATCATGGCGAATAACACAATCGACATGAGCACGCCTAAAAACGGCGATATGTCATTTACGATTCCGAGTGTCGGTAATTCCAGGCTGCCAACTTCTTCAATTTTAGCAAAAATAGCCAAATGACTTAATAAAATAATAACACCCAGTCCAAAACCGCCGGCTAAACCGCCCCATGCAGCCGTCTTCCGGTCCATTTCAGCAGTTCCTGTAACGATAGCCATTGAAGCGCCTACAGCCGTATTAAACGATACGTAATTGATGGCTGAGATAAACCAATTTGGCAGATTTGTATCATGCTCTCTTGCTACACTGTCCAGGTTAACAAAAGAGCCATCCATTGTAAGAAAACTGTAGATGGAAACGATAACAACAAATATAATCAAAAACGGCGTAATGCTGCTGATGATATTTACCACTCTGTCGATTTTCAGCATTCCGGTCAAAATGATAAGGATGCCTAACAACGTTGTCCCAATAACAATCGGAATGCCAAACTGTTGATTCAAATTTGAACCGGCTCCTGCTATCATGACAACCCCAACGCCAAACAACGTGAAAATAATTATGTAATCAATTATCAAGCCCAGAAAACGACCGCTGACGCCATAAATAACCTCTTTATGCGATGGTTTTTGTGAGCGGCTTCCAAGCCAAACGAGCATCATGCCAACATAAGCAAACAGAACAGTTGTCACAAACGCACCGGCAATGCCCCATAAGCCGAAACTGGTGAAGTACTGCAGGATTTCCTGACCCGAAGCAAGCCCCGCCCCGACAATGATTCCAATAAAAGCGCTTCCAATCTTAAGGATTTTTTTCATATGTTTTTTTGCCTCCTTAGATGCCTGTATATCAAGTGTAGCAGAAAATAGTTTAAATCTTTTTGTTTATCAGCTAAAATATAAAGTATCACATTTGTTTATTTTCACAAATTGTGTTTGGACCTATATAATAAAGATCGCGCCGCCAAAGGAATGGTATATGATGAATGATACTTTAAACCACCCGGAAAAATTCAAACAGAAATTAAACGAGATGATTGACTCGCCGGAGATGGTTGCAGACTATATTGCTGACGTGTTTGAATGTCCGATTACAATTGAAGACGCCAACCACCATGTCATCTCCTACAGCAAACATCATGAAAACATTGATGAGGCGCGAATTTCCACGATTATGAACCGGAAAGTCCCAAATAAAGTGATAAACGGACTTTGGAAAAACGGCGTCATGCCCAAACTGATTGATGATGATGATCCGGTTATCATTCCTGAAATTAAAGAAATCGGGCTTGGGAATCGTGTCGCTGTCTCAATTAGAAAAAAGAATCAAATTCTCGGCTTTATCTGGGCTCACACAGCTGATAAAAAACTTGGCAGCAAGGAGCTGGCATTTTTAAAAGAAGCTGCATTGCAAATTAAGACTTTTTTCTTGCAGCGGCACCAGTCAAGCGAAAAAACCGAAGCGGGTTATATTGATTTTTTCTGGCAGCTGGTGACAGGAGATATAACGGAAACCAATCACATTTTTCAGAAAGCCAAGCAGTTTCATATGCATTTGGACGGCAAGCTGACTGTCGCTATCGTGCAATTTCCCAAACACATAACAGAGCGCGCCCAAAAACATGCTTACTATTTATCGAAAACCCAATTAAAGGTAAATGTCACGTCCCGACTGTTCGATGACAACAATTTCATTATGATTATCCGTTTGAAGAATGGCGAGCATGATATTAAGTCAGTTGAGCATTTTATTCAGGAGTTCATCGAAAAAATAAGCTCTCAGCTTGAAATCAGTGGAATCCATGGTGCTTCCGGGTTTATTTATAAAAGCCCCGTGCATCTCAAGGCTTCATACGAACAGGCGCTACAGGTCATCGATGTCAAACATAAATTTCCAAAAGAACTTAACAATCTGATTGCCTATGAAGATTTAGGCATTTATGAGTTTATCGAAGACTTATCTGCTATCAGAAATAAAGTCAGTTATCAGAATCCGTATATCGAGCGGCTTCGCACGTATGATACGCAGCATAACACGTCATTGCTCGCAACTTTATATGAATATCTTAAAGCTGATTCAAGTCCGCCTGAAGCAGCGAAAAAGCTTTTTATTCATCCCAATACAATGAACTATCGATTAAAACGGATCCGGGACATTGCAGAATTTAATCTCGATAATCCGTCCCAAAAAACGGCTATCTATCTTGATCTTCTAATTGAAAACCTTCAATAGATACCGTTTGTGTGTATACACAAACGATGGCTTTTATTTTCATTTTTTTGACTATAGTTTTCATCCCTCGAAAAAGGTATGATAGGAGTACAAATATGTTATCAAGGAGCTGATATGCGTGATTATCGGGGTACCTAAAGAGATTAAGAATAATGAAAACCGTGTAGCCATGACGCCTGCCGGTGTGGATAACTTAGTGAATGCCGGCCAGAAAGTCATTGTCGAACAAGACGCCGGAAACGGCAGCAATTTCACTGATGAAGAATACAGAGAAGCTGGTGCAGACATTTTTGAAAACGCTTCAGACGTCTGGGAAAAAGCAGAAATGATCATGAAGGTCAAAGAGCCGCTGTCCTCCGAATATAAGTACTTCCGTGAAGATTTAATCATACTCACATACCTGCATTTGGCTGCGGAACCTGATCTGGCCAAAGCGTTTGTTGAATCAGGTGTCACTGCTATCGCTTATGAAACAATTACGGTCAATGGCACTCTGCCGCTCTTAACACCAATGAGCGAAGTGGCAGGAAAAATGTCAACTCAAATCGGCGCACGCTACTTGGAAAAATTACAAGGCGGAAAAGGCATTGTGCTTAACGGCATCCCCGGTGTTAACCGAGGAACAGTTACTGTGATCGGCGGCGGTGTCGTCGGCGAAAATGCTGCAAAAATCGCTGCCGGTTTCGGTGCAAATGTAAATATTCTCGATCTGAATCCGGCGCGCTTGCGTGAATTGGATGGCATATTTGGATCAAGCGCTCAAACCCTTATGTCCAATCCATTTAACATCGCACAAGCCGTGAAGGAATCAGACCTCGTTATCGGTTCAGTGCTCATCCCGGGAGCCAAAGCACCGAAACTGGTAACCGAAGAGATGGTGAAATCCATGCAACCGGGATCTGTCATCGTTGACGTTGCCATTGATCAGGGCGGTAACTTCGAAACAGTCGACCACCCGACAACACATGATGATCCAATTTATACAAAACATGATGTCCTGCATTACGCTGTTGCCAATATTCCCGGCGCTGTTCCGCGTACCGCAACAATCGGCTTAACAAACGTCACGGTGCCATATGCTGTACAGATCGCGAAAAAAGGTGTCGACAAAGCCATTCAGGATAACCCGGCAATCGCCACCGGCATCAATGTGGCTAAAGGCAAAGTCACTTATGAAGCCGTTGCCCATGACTTAGGCTATGACTATGTTTCGGTTGAAGAGGCCATGCAAAAATAAGAATTGCTCAAAATTGAAATAGGCTGCAACCTATTTAGCCAAGAATAAAATGGTTCCAAACATCATTCTTTGATGAATGGAACCATTTTTATTATCTTCATTATCTATTGATCTGCTCATAAAGAAAGCAGTTCCGTGTATGATCATTAACCAACCCGCCAGCCTGCATAAATGCATAACAAATAGTTGGCCCAACAAACTTGAAACCGCGCTTTTTCAAGTCTTTACTCATTTGCTCTGATTCCCGTGTCGATGAAGGGACCTCAGCATGTTCAGCCCAGTCGTTTACAATCGGATCACCGCCCACAAATTGCCAGATATAATGGTCAAAACTGCCAAATTCACGCTGAATACGCAAAAAAGCCATGGCATTGGTAATTACAGATTCTATTTTACGTCTGTTACGAATGATACGTTTGTCCTGGATAAGCTTATGAATTTTATCACTATCGAAATGAGCGACTCTTTCAGGGTCAAAGTTGTCAAAAACGGCCCTATAGTTTTCCCGGCGCTTAAGTATTGTAATCCAGCTCAATCCGGCCTGTGCACCCTCAAGCGAAAGCAATTCAAATAGAAGCTGATCATCATGAACTGGTCTTCCCCATTCGTTATCATGATAATCAATATAAATCGGATCTTCGGTTACCCATGCACAACGATTCTGATTTTGGTTCATCTCATTCTTCCTTTGTCTCAACGTTATTTTCTTCATAGGAAATCCAGTCACTGAAACTGCCCGGGTACAGTTTCACGTTCCGGAATCCGGCAGACTTTAATGCGAGCACGTTCGGGCAAGCCGAAACACCTGAACCGCACGAAACGATTATTTCATCATCTTTGGACAAAGAGCTGAAGTGCTTTTCAAGTTCTGAATCGTCTTTCCATTTGCCCTTATCATCCAGAACATTCTTCCAAAAGAAATTTTTCGCACCGGGGATGTGTCCCGCTCTGATATAAAGAGGTTCCTTTTCACCGAGGTAACGCTCTTTTGAACGTGAGTCGATAAGTGTTGCTGACTGGTTCTGCAGTTTTTCTTGGACTTCTTCAATATCAGCGACGTCATTTTCACGGTAGACTGGTTTAAATTCTTTTGCCTGAAGTGCCGGCACTTCAGTTGTAACACTGAAGCCAGCTTTCACCCATTGTTCAAACCCGCCGTCGAGCAAATGAACGTCTTCATGTCCTGCATATTGCAAAAGCCACCAAAGTCGTGCAGCGAACATGTCATTCTTCTGATCATAAACGACAACGGTTGTGTCATGATCTATACCGATATTGCCCACTTTCGCAATAAACATCTCCATGTCTGGCAACGGATGGCTTCCTCCATGCTTAGCTGCCTTATCAGATAAATCCTTATTTAAATCCAGATAAACCGCGTGCGGAATGTGCCCTTCCAAATAGGTTTTCCTCCCGGCGTCCGCATCCATTAAATCAAATCGCGTATCCACTACAACTGTCTTTTCCGAATTGTTCTCCAGCCTGTCATTAAGCCATTCAGCACTGACAACTACAGACATTCTGCAACCTCCTGTTTTAAAATTTTATCTGCTTCAACATCGTACAATGATTACACTTTTAATTCTAACCGATGAACATGCCGATGAACAGCAGTAATTAATCTTCATTTTCAAACAAAATTAGTGATAATATAGAGGGACAAAGACTTTGTGCACATTATTCAAACATCAGAAGGAGCTGTATATATAATGAAAAATGAGTTAATTGAACGCTTCACGCGATATGTCAAAATTGATACGCAATCGGACGAGGCAAATGAGGCCACGCCATCCACACCGGGACAGTTGGAACTGGCGAACTTGCTTGTGGATGAATTAAACGAAATCGGCATGACTTATGTCTCAATCGATGACAATGGCTATGTCATGGCGACACTGCCGACCAACACCGATAAAGACCTCCCCACGATCGGCTTTTTAGCCCATGTCGACACAGCAACTGATTTCACCGGCAAGAATGTTAATCCGCAAATCGTGGAGAATTTCAGCGGAAGCGACCTGACATTAAACGCAGACAAGG
Source organism: Lentibacillus amyloliquefaciens (assembly GCF_001307805.1). Taxonomy (GTDB): domain Bacteria; phylum Bacillota; class Bacilli; order Bacillales; family Amphibacillaceae; genus Lentibacillus; species Lentibacillus amyloliquefaciens. The sequence goes on from NZ_CP013862.1 coordinate 2,373,970, forward strand.
GCATTGTCCTCTCTGCCAATGACTTCCCCGAACTTTCGGGCTATAAAGGCCATACGCTAGTCACAACTGATGGCACAACGCTGCTTGGTGCCGATGATAAAGCCGGTATTACAGAGATTATGACCGCAATGTCTTACTTAATCAGTCATCCTGAAATCAAACACGGGAAAATCCGCGTCGCTTTCACACCTGATGAGGAAATCGGCCGCGGCCCCCATAAATTCGATGTGGAACAGTTCGCCGCTGATCATGCCTATACAATGGATGGCGGTCCACTGGGTGAACTGCAATATGAAAGCTTTAATGCTGCTGCTGCAAAGATCACCTTTCACGGAAACAGTGTCCATCCAGGCACAGCAAAAAATAAAATGGTCAATGCCGGAAAAATGGCTGCTGAATTTATCAATAAAGTGCCGGAGCACGAAGCACCTGAGCATACAGCGCAATATGAAGGCTTTTACCATCTGCTCGAGATAAATGGTGATGTGGAACAAACCTCAATCTCCTATATCATCCGGGATTTTGATAAAGACAATTTTGAAGCAAGAAAAGAAACAATCCGGCAATTCACCCGCGAAATTAATGGTAAATATGGTGAAGGATCAGCTGAAATTGCGATGAAAGATCAGTATTACAACATGCGTGAAAAGATCGAACCTGTGAAAGAAATTGTGGATGTCGCCTATCAAGCAATGGAAAACCTTAACATCAAACCGCTTGTGAAGCCTGTCCGCGGCGGTACTGACGGCTCACAACTCTCCTATATGGGCTTGCCGACACCGAATATTTTCACTGGTGGTGAAAACTATCACGGAAAATATGAATATATTTCCATCGATAATATGGAACAAGCCACCAATGTGATTATCGAAATTTGCCGATTGTATGAGACAGAAGGATAATAAAAGCAAAAGTCAGGTCTGTTCTATAAAGGACCTGGCTTTTTGCGTCCATTAACGCTGAGAGCCCTAATTTGCCATAGACCATTTCAATTATGCCGTGTTATGATACAATTTGGAAAGCAAACGAACGACAGGGAGCGTATTAGATGTTCAAGAAAAGTCTTACAGCCGGGGCGGCATTGCTTTCGATACTCCTACTGATGGCAGCCTGCAGCAGCGGTTCAGAAGATAAACAGACAGCGAGTTCTGCCCCGGAAGATGAAGCCAATAATCGCGACAAAACAACTGAAACGGTTAATGAACAGATTCAATTTCCCCAGGAGCACCTGCAGAAAACTGATGCAAACGATTCTGTCACAAGGCTGCAGGAAGCCCTGAACCAGATCGGCTACGATATAAATACGAACGGAAATTATGATAAAGACACAACCTGGGCCATCACAGACTATCAAATGCAACAGGATGAACTTTCTGTCACTGGTATCTATGATGAAAAGACACGAAATGCATTGCAAGATACATTCGAAAACGAGGAAACAGTTGAACCAGGCACAGGCCTTGAGAAAAAAGGCAGTGACTCCGGAGCCATCAGCAATCCACACGAGATTCTGGCGCTCGTCAACAAAGAAAATGCCTTGCCGGAAGGGTTTGAACCTTTAAACCTGGTTGTTCCGGAAGTTCGTTTTCCGTTTGAAGATTTCCTGCCTAAAAAACAAATGCGCGGAGTGGCAGCAACAGCTATGGAGGATATGTTTCAAGCAGCGGATGACGCAGGGCTTGGATTGTTTGCCCAGTCAGGGTACCGCTCTTTTGACCGACAGGATGCTATTTTTGCTGCCAATGTTCAGGAACACGGTGAAGAAGCAGCCAATAACTTCAGTGCAAGACCCGGAGAAAGTGAACATCAGAGTGGTTTAACAATGGATGTGACCAGTGAAGATGTTAATTTTCAGCTAACCACGGATTTCGGTGAAACCGATGAAGGCAAATGGCTGAAGCAGAACGCTGCTGACTATGGCTTTATCATTCGCTATCCAAAAGGCAAAGAAGCCATAACGCAATATCAGTATGAGCCATGGCATCTACGGTATGTCGGTGAAGAAGCAGCAACTGACATTATGGAACAAGACATTACACTGGAAGAATATTTAGGCGAAAACTAAGGCGCACAAACTGACTTGTGCGCCCTTTTAATGTCTTTGTTTCTGTAGTCCGTTTTACCCGGGTCATAAACTTCGTGACAGTCTTATCACTTAAAATGGCTTTAGGACCATCAGTGCGATAATAATCAAAAACATTATATTTTCAATCCGCTCATAGAAAAAGAGTTTCTTGGACAGATCGTAATATTCTTCAGGAATATCATCTCCCTGATGTTCTTTCAGCAGATGTTTTACCGGTCTGGAGAGTGGCGATAAAATTGCCGGACCGAAGCCGAGTGCGATCAGGTATAATACTAGACTCACAACATACCAGCCCCGGGTGAATAAAGATGGATTCAAAACGCCCATCCAGAGACCGGTTAAGATGAGCAATGTTCCGCCCACCATCACAAAAATATGCAGCCGGTTCCTGATAACATAAGCATGCCTTAATTCCGTCATTGTATCAGCTTTGGTAACAATATAAATCATGACAAATCCCGGCCCCAAGCCTAAAATGGCTGAAAACACATGTATAAAAACGAGAAAATCATAAAATGTCATTGGTTATCCCACCATTCATATCATGTACTTCTATCATACATGATTCAACGCAGGCAATAATTGTGAGATTCGACACTATAACAGCATACTTTTTGACAACATTGTGTCCGGACCCGCTATCCGGCATACCGTTTCAAAATCGTGTCCACCGAGCGCCCGTATGCTTCACCGAACATATTCAAATGAACAAGTAAATAATACAGCTGATACAGCGGTTTAATATCCTCATAATCCGGTGATAATGGGAAGTGTTCCTGATAAGCCCGGTAAAAGTCACTGGAATAACCGCCAAACACCTCAGTGAATGCCAATTCAAAATGACGGTCACCGTATAGGAATGACGGATCAATCACATATGGTTCGCCGCCGGGGCCACTCAGCCAGTTGCCGCCCCACAAATCACCGTGCAGATAAGATGGGTCTGCATCACCGGGAATCCACTTATCAAGATTATCGAGCAAAGTTTCCATGCGATCACGCCGCTTACCGGTCACTCTTCCCCTGTCGATACCCAGCTGTAATTGGAAAAGAAGACGCCGGTCCCGATAATAGTCCAGCCAGCTTGAAAACAGCCCGTTTGTCTGCGGAAGCGTTCCAATAAATGTATCGTCTTCAAAACCATGCTTCTCTCCAAATGTCTGATGCATGGCAGCAATACGTTCACCCAATTTCCAATCGGTATCCGCTGAAGCCGCCCCTTCAACCCATTCCATTACAAGGCAGGCATTGTTGCTTTCATCTGAATAAGTATACACTTCCGGTACGGCAATCGAGTTTGTTTCCCTGATCAGCGCCAGACCTTTTGCTTCAAGTTCAAAGAAGCGATCCGGTGCGTCCGGATGATATTTGATGAAATACTTCCGGTTATCGGTCTCCACAAAATAACTCTTGTTGATCGATCCGCCTGCTGCACGTTTAACCGACTTCACATTGGAATGATCACCGGCCTGATGCAAGGCTTTTTCGATTAATTCATTCACTGGAATACTCCTTTCATCACAAAACTAAAACATCAGCTGACTGATTAAGAACGTTCTTTCCACAACTGCATTGGGTTTTCCTGACCGTCTTTTAACGGCATATGGACCATCTCCATCTGCCGCTCCCGTTTCGGCTTTTGCAGTTCTTCATAAATATCTTTTGCCTTGCCGAGACCTGACTCAACGGCATCCTCAGACGAGTTACAGTAATAAATCGTATCTATGCCTGCAAAATACATCGCTGTCAGACACATCGGACATGGCTCACCGCTGGCATACATCGTGTACCCCTGCAATACTTGTGAATGCATCATCTTTTGTACTTTGCGCATTGCCTGAATTTCAGCGTGTGCTGTGACGTCAAAACTTTTATGCAGTTCATTGACACCTTCAGCAACCTGTTTGCCATTCTTCACAAGAACAGCACCAAATGGCTCCCCGCCATTGCGGACGTTCTCGGCTGCCAGTTCCACCGCCCGCTCCATAAATTGATCCATCACACATCCCTCCCCTTGTTATGGTTATTGTCCAAAGTATAACAAAACTGCTCAATAAATGATGCCTTAAAAGCTGTTTTCTAAACGGATGCCTGAGGACTTAGCCTTTGTAACCTGTTGCAGCGGAAAAAGCCCTCAGAATTAATTATCGTTGCTTCTTTTAACCCTATCAGCTACAATCATAGTTGAAAACAATTATCAATTATGAACGTATAGATTAAATGCACTGTGACCAGAGGAGGAACAGTTTATGGAAAAGACAAAACAGCCAACAGCCCTGCAACAGGTCATCCGCGACCGGCGTGCTGTGAAAAAGCATTATAATGATAAACATGTCTCAGAAGAAACCGTTAAAGAGCTTCTGGCAGATGCTGTCTGGGCACCCACTCATGGCGTTCGTCAGCCCTGGCGGTTCATTTTCATCGGACCGGAAGAGACTGAAAACTTTGCTGAAAAAGTAGCCGCCACCTATCCGGAACACAGACAGCAAGACCGCTTTGAATATCTCAGCGAACCAACCGCTTTTCTGATCGTTGTCATGGAGGAACCGGAAAGCCGCAAACAATGGGATGAAAATTTCGGTGCAACAGCCAGTATGATCCAAAACTTTTGGCTGCTTGCCTGGGAACAACAGCTGGGTATTGTCTGGAAAACCAATTCACACATTTATGATTCAAAGGTTAAAGCGCTTCTTGACGTTGGGGAAAATGAAAAAATCGTCGGCTTTCTCCATCTTGGCTATTTTGATGAAAAACCTGCCAAAAAAGACCGTATATCAGCTGCAGAGAAGTTCACAAGGTTTGAAGGCTAGCAAATTTAAAATAGGCTGTTCCATTAAGGAGCAGCCTATTTGTGCTGATGTATATGCGCTTCTGTTGATATTTGCGTTCTTCTGCTGATACATCCACTCTTATATTGATATTCCTGCTCTTCTGTTGTTATCTCCGCGCTTCTGCTGATTCATTCCCTTTTTGCTGTTAATCAGCACCTATTCCTCATCCCAGACAGCGCTCTTTAAAAAGCTGTTCTTCTGATGACGATCGATTGCCAGCTCAATCAGCTGATCAATCAGCTCCGGATAAGTGATGCCGCTGAGCTCCCACAGCTTCGGATACATACTGATGCGGGTAAAGCCCGGCAGCGTATTGACTTCATTCACGTAAACCTCGCCATCCTCTGTAAGGAAAAAATCGACACGGGCAAGCCCTTCACATTCAAGAATTCTGAATGCCTCGACTGCCGTTTTTTGCAGCTTCTCAGTTTCTTCACCCGTCAGTTCAGCCGGCATCTCCAGGATTGCACCGGTTTCATCAATATATTTGGATTCATACGAGTAAAATTCAGTCTGAGGCAAAATTTCACCCGGCACCGACGATTTTGGATCCTCATTGCCCAGAACTGCACACTCGATTTCCCGGCCTTTAAGTGTTTCTTCAATCACAATCTTTTGATCATACTGGAATGCCTGGTCAATCGCTTCAGCAAATTCTTCTTCCGTTGAAACCTTGCTCACACCGACAGAAGACCCCTGATTGGCCGGCTTGATGAACATCGGTACGCCTACTTGCGCTTTTACCGAGGCAAAATCAATCTCACGACGTCTGGCACGTGAAAATGCCACGCCGTTTGCGACATGAATGCCTGCTGTCTTCAGCAATCGTTTGGCAATATCTTTATCCATGCAAATGGCCGAACCCAATACACTGGTTCCAACAAACGGCAGATTCGCTATCCGCATCATTCCCTGCAGACTGCCGTCCTCACCCAGCGTGCCGTGGACGATCGGAAATACCGCATCGAGCTGGTCCAGCATTCCTGCGTCGGCCGCCTTAATGAGCTGGTGGTTTGTTTCACCCGGCACGATAGCGACCGCCTCATTCGATTTATTCAATTGAATCAATTTCGGATTTTCTTCGTTAATCAGATAGGAAGATTCATCATTGATATGCCACTTCCCCTGTTTATCGATCCCGAGTAAAACAACATCATATTTATCTTTATCAATTGCATCGACGATATTTTTGGCTGATTGCAATGACACTTCATGCTCAGCCGACTTCCCGCCAAAAACAATCCCTACTTTTTTCTTCGGCATGTTCCAGAACTCCCTTTTAAATTGTATATATCTAAAATAGCACATGACAGCATGTTTGAAACAGTATTTTTAAAATTTTATCAATAACCACTTGACATATTAAGAAAACACCACTATGATGAATAACAATAATAAATTTCGAATCAGGCAATGATGAAGAGTAGTAATTTGTCTTCTTCACTCAAGAGAGCCAGTGGCAGGTGCAAACTGGCGTGTCAGACAAATGAATGGACTTCTGAGCTTCCAGACCGAACCAATTTTGCAGTAGGCTTTGGCGACCGGGTCTCATCGTTACACGAGACACTATTGAGCATGCCTGCTTAATATGGCCAAAGTGAGCTGTTTTTCAGCTAATAAAGGTGGTACCACGGTTCCTCGTCCTTTTCGGATGGGGAACCTTTTTGTATTTTAGCACAAATTGTCACGCTTTTCGTCTTCCAAGGATAGTAAAGCGGTTTTTCAAATTTATGTTGAAACGTGCGGATCTCCCGCTCATGTTGGTGTTTTGCACCTTCGTAAACTCGGTGCAAAACCAGCTTCACTTTAAAACTGCATACATTAAATCGCCTGAGTAAGAGGAGTAAGCTTTTTTGAAGCACTAAAGAGAGCCGGTGGCGGTGAGATACCGGTACGTGGATCATTGCTGAATGGACTTACAAGAGGTTTCCTGAATAACAGTACGGAAACCCGGTGCTCCGCCGTTATACGGATAGGATATGGGATTTGAAATTTTCCCGTATTCGAATAAGGATGGAGATGTCTAATCGTCTCCAATAGAGGTGGCACCGCGGTCACAATCGTCCTCTGCATTCACATTTCATGTGTGTTTGCAGAGGATTTTTTATTTTGACGAAAGGAGTATTGACGATGCAAACAAAAACACTTCCCTATAAGTACATCAAGTTGAACGCCGATACGCTAACGCCGATTGGGATCTTCGAGAACCTTTATGGCAGGAAAAAGTTTTTACTTGAAAGCTCAATCCAGCATGAGGAAAAAGGCAAGTATTCCTTTATCGGAGCTGATCCTTTTCAGGAATTCAAAGGCAGTGATGAGGAGACAAACATTATAAATCATGAACAAGGGACAGATAAAGACCGGAATGAACCTGTGTTAACCGCTTTCCAAAATGAAATTCCAAAAATGGACATTGAACCTCCTTTCCCATTTTTTGGAGGGGCGGTCGGCTACATTGGCTATGATGCTATTCGCAGCTATGCAAACATTGGCGAAGCACTTCCTGATGAGATTGACATGCCCGATGTTCATCTGATGCTCTATCAAAACATTATTATTTATGACCATAGTGATGAATCGGTGTTTCTGGTCGCCACAAACCTTAACAATCAGCCGGAACACGTTCTTGATCAGCGTCTGGCCTCTTTAAAAAAAGCATTGATTCCATTTCCGACCACTGACGTCACAATTGATCAGGATGTTTTCTTTCACCCTGAAATGGATAGAGAACGCTTTATGGAAAACGTGGAATTGGCTAAGGAAAATATCAAAAACGGCGATATTTATCAGGTCGTATTATCCCAGCGAATGAAAGCCGAGATGCATGGAGATCCATTTATTTTTTACCGGAAGTTACGGAAAGCCAATCCATCACCATACATGTTTTATATCGATTTTGATGACTATGTCGTCCTCGGGGCATCCCCGGAAAGTTTAATTGAAACAAGCAGCCGGAACATCATGACAAATCCAATAGCAGGAACACGTCCCCGCGGCAATACAAAAGATGAGGATGAAGCCCTGAGGAGCGAATTGATAACGGATAAAAAGGAAATCTCGGAACATGAAATGCTTGTTGATTTGAGCCGGGATGACTTTGCCAGGGTCTGTGAACCCGATAGCATCACTGTGCCAGCTTATATGAAAGTGGAAAGCTATCAGCATGTGATGCACATAGTATCGGAAGTCCACGGTAAATTGGCTGAAGGTTATACCAGTATCGATGCTCTGATTGCCTGTCTGCCTGCCGGGACGGTATCAGGATCACCAAGAACCCGCGCAATGCAACTGATTAATGAACTGGAAGATGTCAAGCGCGGGGTTTACAGTGGCGGCGTTGGATACATTAGCTTCAATTACAATCTGAACATAGCACTTGCGATTCGCTCACTGATCGTTAAAGACCGCCAGGCATACCTACAGGCCGGCGCAGGCATTGTCAATGATTCAAACCCGGAAGCCGAGTACAACGAAACAATGCACAAGGCAAAAGCTTTAATGGCTGTTAAAGATTATGAAGTGTCACATGAGGCGTAATTTTCACTTAATAATTTGGAGGGATTTTATCATGAAGCATTATCTTGAAAAACTGCTCAAACAAGAAAACTTGACTTTGGAGGAAATGAAGGATGCTGCCACAACGTCATTTTCAGAGCACATCAGTGAAAGTGAACTTGCTGCATTTTTGACTGGATTACGGGCCAAAGGTGAAACACCTGAAGAAATCGCCGGGCTAGCTGAAGTGATCAGAACACAATCAAGCCAGACCACAAACGAATTAGCAAATGTGATGGATAACTGTGGTACCGGCGGAGACGGCTCACACAGTTTCAACATCAGCACAACAGCGGCGTTTGTGCTTGCCGGTGCCGGTGTTAAAGTTGCTAAGCACGGCAATCGCAGTGTTTCCAGTAAGACAGGAAGCGCTGATGTATTGGAGCATTTGGGCATATCCTTATCTTTTTCAAAGGAACATGTGGAAGAAATGATTCAGGAAAATAATATCGCCTTTCTTTATGCACCGCATGTCCTTCCCGGTATGAAGCGGTTTATGACCGTCCGGAAAAATTTGGGCATCCCAACAATCTTTAATCTGATCGGTCCGTTGACAAATCCGGTCAATCTGGACACACAGCTATTGGGATCTTACCGGCGCGATATGCTGCCTGTGCTTGCCGAAACTCTCCACCAGCTCGGCCGTAAGCGTGCACTTGTCATCAACGGTGCAGGCTATATGGATGAAGCATCACTTGCCGGTGAAAACCATATTTCATTGATGGAAGAAGGAAAAGTCACGTCATTTACGCTTCACCCATCCGAAGTTAATTTACCGGTATATGACAATAACGACATCCGGGGCGGTGACGCAAAAGATAACGCTGCTATTCTGCTGGACGTCTTAAACGGCAAGAAAGGCCCTTACTATGACACCGTTCTGCTCAATGCCGGCCTTGGCTTGTTTGCGGGTGGCGCAGCAACATCAATTAAAGATGGCATCAAGCAGGCCGAAGAAAGTATTCAAAGCGGCTCGGCCAAGGAAAAACTGCAGCGTTTGGCTGATTACAGCAGTAAAATCACAAGTGAGGCGATATAACATGACCATTTTAGATAAAATTGTCCAGCAAAAGAAAAAAGAAGTTGAACAACTGAAAAAAAAGCCAATCCCTGAAGTCCAGCCGGCAACCGGCCAGGTACCATCCATTGCCCGGACGTTTCATAATACAGAACATATGAACATTATAGCCGAAATCAAACGGGCTTCCCCTTCCAAAGGGTCAATTGACCTCGATGTTGATCCGGTAAAGCAGGCAACATTATATGCCTCAAATGGTGTCGGGGCCATATCGGTTCTAACCGATGAAACATTTTTTAAAGGCTCGATGGATGATCTTCGTGCCGTAAGTAAAATGGTAGATGTCCCGCTGCTCTGTAAAGACTTTTTCATAGATGAGATACAAATTGATCATGCCAAAGCAGCAGGGGCATCAATCATTCTATTAATCGTGGCAGCTGTCTCGTCATCAAAATTGCGTGAACTGTACACATATGCAAAAGACCAGGGGCTCGATGTCCTTTGTGAAGTTCATGACGATGATGAAATGATAACAGCCATGGACTTAGATGCTGACATTATCGGTATCAACAACCGTAACCTGAAAACATTTGAAGTCGATTTGAGCACAACGGGATTGCTGGCATCAATGGTTACAAATCCTGAAACTATCCTGATCAGCGAAAGCGGGATTAAAACGCGTGAGGATGTTGCTCAAGCTGCCGGTAATGGAGCAAGCGCCGTCCTTGTCGGTGAAACCTTGATGCGTGCTGATGACTTGCCGAAAACGATCAGCGAGCTGCAAGTCCCCACTGAAGGAAGGAGTTCGGTCTGATGTACGTTAAAATCTGCGGCATGACAACGACGGAAGCAGCACAGGAGGCTGTCAGGTCCGGTGCGGATTTCATCGGATTCGTATTTGCACCGAGCAAACGGCAATTGACACCTGAAAAAGCGGCAGCCATCAGTAATGAACTCCCGTCATCAGCCAAGAAAGTCGGTATTTTTGTCAATGAAACGAAGGATACGATTATACAAACTGTTGAAACAGCTGGACTTGATGTCATTCAGCTCCATGGCGATGAATCGGCGGCATTTGCTGAGTCGCTTCCACATCCTGTCATCAAAGCGTTCCGGATGGGAAAACATGACGCAGCCGAAATACAGGCTTATCCGTGTGATTATTACCTGATCGACAGCCCCAGAGGTCCCAACCGAGGCGGGAATGGAACGACATTTGACTGGACCCGGTTGACCAATAGTGGTCTGGATCCTGAAAAAATGATTCTCGCCGGAGGACTGAATCCTGAAAATGTACAATCAGCGATTTTGACTGCCAAACCGGCGGGGGTGGACGTATCAAGCGGTGTTGAAACAGACGGCGCAAAGGACCTTAACAAAATCAGCCAATTTATCAATAACGGCAAAATGAAAGGATGATCACGATGACAGCCTATCAATTCCCGGATGCGGCAGGACGGTACGGGCAATTCGGCGGACGTTTTGTCCCTGAACTATTGATGCCGGCACTGCTTGAACTGGAGGAATCGTACAAATCGGCAATGAATGATCCGGCTTTTATCAATGAACTTAACTACTATTTAAATGACTATGTCGGGCGGGAGACACCGCTGTTTCACGCCGAAAACCTCTCCCGCAAACTCGGCGGGCCCTCCATTTACTTAAAACGCGAAGATTTGAATCACACAGGGGCACACAAAATCAATAATACCGTTGGCCAGGCGTTACTGACAAAACGAATGGGCAAAAAGAAAGTTGTAGCCGAGACAGGTGCTGGTCAGCACGGTGTAGCAACTGCAACTGTTTGTGCCCTGCTTGGACTTGAATGTGTTGTTTTTATGGGCCAAGAGGACATCCGCCGGCAAAAACTGAACGTTTTCCGGATGGAACTGCTCGGCGCAAAGGTTGAAAGTGTTTCCCAGGGAAGCGGCACATTGAAAGATGCGGTTAATGAGGCATTAAGGTACTGGGTCAGCCATGTGGAAGACACCCATTATATTATCGGTTCGGTTGTCGGCCCGCACCCATTTCCTAAAATGGTGCGCGATTTCCAGTCTGTCATTGGCAGGGAAACAAAGAGACAGCACCGGAATGCCACTGGACGACTGCCGGATGCGGTTATTGCCTGTGTCGGCGGCGGCAGCAATGCGATGGGCATGTTTCATCCATTTGTTGAGGATGAATCGGTTGATATGTACGGTGTGGAAGCTGGCGGCAGTGGTATCGAATCAAACAAACATGCTGCAACACTTTCAGCCGGAAGTGTCGGTCTATTGCATGGCACGATGACACATCTCTTGCAGGACTCACATGGGCAGATTGAAGAAGCCCACTCAATTTCTGCGGGGCTCGATTACCCCGGGGTGGGGCCTGAACACAGCCACCTTCATGACAGCGGACGGGTAACCTACACGTCAGTCACAGACGAAGAAGCCATCGATGCCTTTAAGCTTCTATCCCAAACAGAAGGGATTATCCCGGCTTTGGAAAGTGCGCATGCTGTCGCATTTTCAGTGAAGCTGGCAAAGGAAATGGATGAATCGGAATCGCTGGTCATTTGTTTATCCGGTCGTGGCGATAAGGATGTGGAGTCGGTGAAAGATGTATTGGGAGGGAACGCTGATGAGTAATCAATTTTTAGATGAAACATTGAAAAACAAACGTTCAGCAGGTCAGAACATTGTTGTCCCATACATTATGGCCGGGGACGGCGGGCTTGATATCCTTGAAGAGCGATTGATATTTCTTGAAGAAAGCGGTGCGGCAGCTGTGGAACTTGGCATCCCATTTTCCGATCCGACCGCAGACGGCCCGACTATCCAAGATGCAGGACAGCGGTCTTTGAAAAACGGCACAACACTCAAGGGCGTTCTGGAGGCATTGGAAACGTTTAAAGAAAAACGGTCGATTCCGGTTATTTTGATGACCTATATCAATCCGGTGTTCGCATACGGTCCGGATAAATTTGCCGCAGACTGTGTGACTGCCGGCGTAAATGGTGTCATCATACCCGATTTGCCATTGGAAGAGGAGAGTCTGATAGCTGATTCTCTCAAACAACATTCCATCTCCAATATTCGGCTGGCTGCCATGACGAGTCCTGATGAACGGCTAACTGAAATTGCCCGGCGTACAGAAGGTTTCCTCTATGCCGTCTCAGTCAAAGGAACAACCGGTGCGCGCACGTCACACGGCAGCAATGTCCAAGCTTATTTGCAAAATTTGCAAGGGATGACAGACACCCCCGTGCTCGCGGGCTTCGGTGTGTCAACGCCTGAACAGGCACAAGACTTGTCCGCAAGCTGCGGGGGTGTCATTATCGGAAGCAGGATTGTCGATTGGTTTCATAAAGGGCAAACGAACGAGATTAAACAACTGATTCAAAATAGCGTTAAGACAAACCCGGCTGACACCACATCTTCTCAAAGGTCAGAGACCGGGAGTCAGTCTTGAAGAAACCGGCGAATTAGCTGATTTCATTGATGATATACGTCTCATCTTATAAGAAAACCGCTGTCGCCCACGGGTACCTTTAGGCAGGTGGCAGCGGTCTTATTTATTTCCCCTGCTTTTTCCGAGCTTTTTCGTATTCTTTCTCTGTGATCTCACCTTTTTCATAACGTTCTTTCATGATTTCCAGTGACGTACGTCTTCTTGTGCCTTTTCCCGCATTGAACCGGTAAAGAATGATTGCTATCATCACTACAATAACGATGCCCAAACCTAACCTGATATAACCCTCGGCAGTCATGAGATCACCTCCGTAATTACTGTTCCCTGTACTTGCAAATTTAAGCATAGAAGAATTTCCAGTCAAATTCATTGCACAATAAAACAATTTATATTACCATTTTTAATGGACTTAAAAGTTGCATGTAACATGCTGGTGTGGCACAGTTGGCAGCGCGGCTCACTCGTAATGAGCAGGTCGGAGGTTCAAGTCCTCTCACCAGCACCATTTTTATTTGGAGGAGTACCCAAGTCCGGCTGAAGGGGACGCACTCGAAATGCGTTAGGGGTTAACGCCCGCGTGGGTTCGAATCCCACCTCCTCCGTTTAATAACATTTAATGCAAAACTGTCGCTTGACTGGCGGCAGTTTAATCTTTATTACAAAGGAAATTCTTAAAATAACTTAATTTGTAATACCCTGTCTGGCATAGCGGCGCAGTTCACCCTAACTGCGCCTTTTTTTATCGTCTTACTCTCCCTGCCCTTTCCGCTGAATGACGATGGATTTCTGTCTCTTATATACCTATCATAGGATAATAGTCTATCGACGATTCATGATCCCTAAAAACATAGACAGCAATACAATCAAAAGTTGTCATTAGCCATAAAATACACTAAAGCTTAAAGAAAGCAGGTGAAATTACGATGGACGACAAGTCATCCAATCACAACGCTATCCCCGAAAAAGTTGCAAAAGTCATGGTTGATGAAATATTTCGGAAAAACAATGTAAACCCTGAAGAAATCAAAAATAATATGACGAATGACCAGAAAAAAATGCTGAAAGAAATGGTTGAAGATCTAAAAGAACAGGTGGATCAATTTAACAAAGGAGAAAAAGATACGACGAAAACAGATGAATAGGAGTCTATTAAAGAAAACACCCATTTGATAGGTGTTTTCTTTAATTTTGGCAAAAAACGATAATTTAGTGAATGTGTACAATCTGATTAGTAGGAATATCCATAGAGTAATATTAACTCAAGAAAGGAGTGTTAATAAATGTCACCAAAGAGACACAGTACCATGAACCCCTTTGGCAACAAAAGCAAATACTTTTACCTTAGGGATAAACGAAAACGCCGTCATCAACACTGCTGTCAGGATTGCGGATCCAACGATTGTTCATTTGAATCCAACCAATGTGACAGATGCAGAGACGAATATAAGCAGCGTGACCAAAGAGAAGAACACAAACATGGCCATCACCACCGCTGTCAGAGTTGTGGATCCAATGACTGTTCCTCTGAATCCAACCAATGTGACAGATGCAGGGATAAACAGACGCATCATAACCACCATAACCAGCATGACCGCTTTGAAATGGTCGAGGTCGATTCGGGCGCACTTGCTTCACAGGATGCAAGTCAATATTCCTTTATGGATCAGGAATCAGCAGAATTGATTTGGGTAAAGGAATCCTGTGATATTAAGGTTGATTCAAGAGACACCCAGATCGGGCTTTCACTTCAGGCTAGTTTACAGCTGGCTATATCCCTGGTAGTGAATATTGCCATTGCGGATTCAGCAAGAAGTGAAGCCATATCACAAGACCTTATGCAGTCTTTTGACTCCGACCAAATCAATAAACAAAAAATCTTCATCTATAACACTAAAGACGCTAATGTAACTACGAGAGACACAGATCTGGCCATCAATATCCAAGTTCTGCTGCAATTGTTGCTAATGCTGGTTGTAATGATTGACGTTTTATAAAAATAATGAAAGGAGTGGAAAATTATGAGCCATATGACAAAAACGAAATGGCGTGCACTTGACCATTGTGATGGAACAAGTGACCAAAATGATGCAGACGTGATGCAAGATGCGAACCAGGCTGTGTCCAATCAGCAAATTTCAGATGAATGGATTATCATTAAGGACTCCGAGAATATTGATGTCACAACTACCGACAGACAGGCCGCTGTCTCCTTACAGCTTGCTATTGAAGCAGCGATTGGAGCCGTTATCAATATTTCTGTTGGGAACGGACCACAATCAGATAACGTAACACAAGGCATTAGACAAATGGTCAATACAAGACAAGGGAACCACCAAAAAACAATTGTTGAACAATCAAGGGATATTGAAATTACCACAAGGGACACAGATGTAGCTGTGAATATCCAATTGTTATTCCAGATTCTCGCTGCAATTGTTGCCAGCCTGGATATTCTGTAATGGTCTTAAAAGAATTTCTGGGGATGGGGAGTAAACCAAAGAAGCGGAGATATTTCATTTCCTCCTCCCCGGAGGTCTGTATTTCAAGTCCTACTTTGGTTTTTTATCAAAATAGGACAAGAGCATAAAATATCGATAACGAAAGGAATGAATGAAATGGTTAACCTGACAAACCGTCAACGAGGTCTGTTGCGTCTGGCCAATCAATTATCGCAAAACTTAGTTAATGATAATACGGATAACGGTTTGAGCCACAACTTTTCAGTTGATTTACCGGGCGTTGACTTCGATGCCGGACTCAATCTGGATCTTGGCACAAATGATGAAACAGATACCCCCGCTGACCCATCACCTTCGACACCTGAAACGCTAAGGGATGTGTTGCTGGAATTACAGAATGAACAAGTGGAGGTAACAACCCATTTGGCCCGGTAACCGGTACAGTCATTTCAGTTCAAAATGACTATGTTGTATTAGTTGAAGCCGATGGATCACAAGTGCTTATTCCATTCGCAAACATTGAATTGGTCAGTGAATTATAAAGGAGGAATTCAAATGTTTCAGGATACGTTTGCAGCTGAATTAGCCACACGTATTGGTTCAAGAGTCGAAGTAGCTACCGACAACAACTTGATAGAAGGCATCCTCTCCACCGTAACCGCAGATTTAGTTCTTGTTGTTGAGGTTAATGGTGGTTATGGGGAAAATACCACACTATACCTGTCAATAGATGCTATCAACTTCGTCCGCTTTCCTGCTGCAGCCGCTTAAACCATTGTTTACCGATACCCCGGCTTATTTACAGCCGGGGTATTTCCTTTGTAATAAAACATCCCCGCTTGGAAATCCAAGGGGGATGTTTTGCTGTTTCATTTTGTTTTAGCAATAAAATAATTTTACCCGGCATACAAATTGCTAATGAGGTGTATCGATCGAATCCGTTATCTGATTAGCAATCATAAGTGCCCGCTTGCCATCTTCTCCGGAAACAGACGGCTCTGTGCCGGCCTTAATACAATTGATAAAATCCGTTAACTGGAGGAATAACGGCTGCACCGAATCCCCGACCTGTACCTTTTGCGAGAGCGAAATCGGATGATTGCCAGTTTCCTCGCTAAACGTTCGTGTTACATTGATTTCATGGTTGAGTATATCTGCTTCAATAAATGCGCTCTCTGTCTGGATTTGTATGGTACGGACTTTTCTTCCTGACATGAAACTTGCAGTAAATTGTGCAGTAACTCCTTGTGACGTTCTGATGACGGCAGCTGCATGTTTTGGTATATTTTTAATGACTTTCCCAAAAGCATTGACTTCCAGAGCATTACCCTGACACAATTCATTTAAAATATAGATATCATGAATCATTAAATCTTTCACAACGTCTACATGACTAAGCTTTGCATTTGCCGGACTTATTCTGTGAAAAGCTGCGCCGACTATAGATTCACCTTTGAGCAAATCCAGCAGTACCTGAATGAACGGATTGTATAGCTCGATATGTCCTGTCTGAAGTTTAACACCTGTTTCAAATGCTTTTTTGATTAAATGATCGGCATCTGCAACGGTAGCAGTCAGCGGTTTTTCCATCAGCATATGAACGTTGTGCCTGACACATTCCAAACCAATCTCATAATGAAATTCAGTCGGTACTGCAATGCTCACAGCATCGACTGATTTGAGAAGGCCATCGACGGATTGAAACGGTTTAACATTATACTTTTGTGCAACCTGACGCCTTTTCTGTACATCATCATCATAGATACCTATAAGCTGGCAATCATCATCCATCGATAAATACGTACGTACATGATTTTCTCCCATATTGCCAGTTCCAATCACACCGACTTTCATAGACAATCTCCTCTTTTTTTAAAATACTAATTTATCCCGCCTTAACGGGTGGAAAAAGCACCCCACTGAATGAAGTTTTACTTTTCCACTCATCTAATGGACAGTAGACCGCCCAAGTACAGCGGCCAACTGTTCCTAAATGCCTGATTTGTTCAACTAACAATCAGTGAAGAAAACCATTTCACTGAATGAAGTTTTACTTTATCTTATGCGTCAGCTATAAAACGAGCTAGACTATCATACCAATCAGGAGAAAATTGGCCTCTGCCTGCAGAAATGCTTAGACGAGGAGGTGAAAGCTTGATTCATATTCTACTTATTGCCGAAGATACTTCAGAACATTTGAATAAAAACTTCTATTATTTGGAACAAGAACTGGCGAAACAGGTTTATTTATCGTTGTGGCGAAAACCAGGTCATATCAGCTATATTTTAAAAAAGCTTTCAGGAACCCCTGATTTTATCCTGCTGTTAAACGATCTGGACCAAAAAATGTACCCCATGATTAAAGGCCTTGCCCACATTGATATTCCAACAGGCTTATTTATCAATGATGTTCACCGCTTGACGAAGTTACGGAAAAACTTCATTGAAAAAAATGACATTGATCGTCTATTTACCGTTGTACGGGAAAAATTTTTAACAACATATCCGGAGTTTGCAATGAAAATGGAATGGCTTCCAAACTTTGTCAACACAACTCTCTATAAAGACTATGGCCTGGCTAAAGATATTAATCTATTAATGATGGGCGCCGTTAATGATATTTATCCACTAAGGCGAACGATTCTTAATGCCTATCAGGGTGATGCCAATTTTATCTATCACAGTCACCCGGGGTATCGGTATTTTTCCAAAGAAGAAGAAAGCCAACATTTTATCGGCCAAACGTATGCAAAAGAGCTCAACCGATCCAAGATTTTCTTCACTAGCCCATCGACATTGAATTACCCGGTTATCAAATATTTTGAGGTGCTTGCCTGCCGATCTCTTCTTCTGGCACCTGCATTTAAGGAACTGGAGGATTTAGGTTTTATCCCCAATTTTCACTTTATTCCGATAAACGAACACAACTTCAAAGAAAAGGCTGCATATTATTTAGCACAAGAAACAGAAAGACAACAAATTGCCGATCAAGGTTATCGTTTCGTTCATGAACGTCACACTGTTCAACAACGGACAGAGCAGCTTATCAAACGCATCGAAAAAATACTTGAACAGTAAAATGGAGGGATTCACTTGTCTTCCGTACCTGAAAGTACACAGCTCGGAAAACATGTTGTTATAGAAGATAATGTAGTAATAGGAAAGAATGTCACGATTGGCCATAACACAACAATCCTGCAAGGGACCCAAATAGGTGATGATGTCACCATTGGCAATAACTGTGTCCTTGGGATTAAAACGTCCGGAAACCAGCTGATGCGGAAAAAAGCTGACAAAGATGGCCGTCTGAATATCCAGTCCGGGTCAAGAATAGGGCATATAGCATCCATCTATACCGGAACCAACATTGGTAAAAATGTGTTCATCGGTGATCATGCGAGCATCAGAGAAAATGTGTCGGTTGGTGATAAATCTGTGGTCGGCAGAGCTGCAATCGTTGAATTGAACAGTTTAATTGGAGACTCCTGCACCATTCAGACACTGGCATATGTAACAGGAGATACGACATTGGAAGACAATGTCTTTATCGGCCCGTGTGTATCCATGTCGAATGATAAATATATGGGCGCTAAAAATTTCACCCTGAACGGACCGTATATTAAAACAGGAGCAAAAATCGGCAATAATGCATCATTGCTTCCTGGAATTACAGTTGGCCGCGACAGTATAATCGGCGCCGGCGCTGCTGTTACGAAGGATATAGAAGATAATATAACAGCTGCAGGGGTTCCTGCTAAAAGGCTTAATCACAATGGTGACTAATAGCGTTGGACACCATTACTTCGCCGTAATACCCGACTCACTTTCTCAACAAGCAAACAAACCAGCAGGAAAGGTGGATTGTAATGGCCAAAAAAGTTTGTATGGTTGTTGCTCACCATCCATTTACAGATGCCAGAATTTTTAAGAAAGAGGCAAAAAGCTTACAGAAAAAAGGCTATCATATCACCATGATTGTCCCGAGACAAAGCGGAAAATTGTTTGACATTGATGGCACCCCTTATCGAAAACAATTCCGAAATAAAGTTTTTACCTATGAAGGCATAAAAATTGTCACGTACCATTCCGAAAGCAGTCAAAAGGCATTAAGTACTGTATTAAGTAATGAAAGTGTCTGGGAAAGAAAAGGGTTTAATAACACCCTCACGCAGCTTGCCATTCAGGAAGACGCTGATATATACCATGCGCACGAGTATCTCTCGCTGTTTGCCGGAATTGGCATTAAGCGGCAGATGAAGAAAAAGAAAGGAAAAGATGTCAAATTAATATACGACAGTCATGAGTTGACGCCAGACCCTTTAGATCCAAGATATACTGAGGAACGAAGAGATCTTTTGAAACAAAAGCTTTTGACAATGCTTGATGAAGTTGATCATGTTATAACGGTTTCCCATTCGATTAAATCATGGTACTTATCCCATAAACCGGACCTGCCCGTTGACGTTATCTATAATTCTCCCCCGCTAGCTCAACATCATAAACCGAAAGCATATAACTCGAATGGGCTAACGGTTGGCTACGAAGGTAATATTGACACCAGCCTGGGCGGAATGGAAAAGTTTCTCGACATTTCTGAATTATGTTCAAAAGAGTTGGATTTTGAATTCAAAATTATCGGAGGAAGCCGGTATGGCGATTCGATTAATATACCAACCAATCTGAAGCATCAAATCATGTTAACCGGATGGGTCGATTACCATGCGATTCCAAAGCAAATGCATGATATTGATGTGGGTATGGTCGATTTAGAAGGCGTCGAATACTCACTTAACCGGGACTATGCATTGCCGAATAAATTTTTCAGTTATCTGAACAACGGTGTACCAGTGGTGGTTAATAAATGCAAAGAAATGAAGGAATTTATCAACAGACATCATTGCGGCTTTGTAATCGACAAAACGAATGCAACATCACATGACTTTGCCGATGCCTTTCTTTCGCTTCACCAGGATAAAAACAAATTACAGCAAATGAGCCAAAATAGCCGTCATGTCATGGAAAAATTCTATTCATGGGAAAACATGGAGAAACGGCTGTTCGCTATTTATCAATCACTTTTCGCAACATAAACATTTAATCCATGTAATCAATGTGCTGTTTTTTTACAATACATGAAGGAAGGTGCAGCGTTTTGAAATCTGAACCGATTCGTAATATTAACGTAACCCTGCATGATGAGTTTGAGTTAGAAGGGAAAAAAATAGGTGATGAGCTATTTATACCAGTTTCGTTAATCGACAAAGGATTAAATCTGGAAAAACAATGGAACGAAAAAACACAGACATTAAAGTTAAAGGAGACACATGCGAACGTGTTCGATATCAGCCATTACGACAGCATGGGAAATTACTTGCACTATGACAAAAATAAGGTAGAAAACTGGAATGTAACATTCACTCGCGAAGGAATTCCCAAAACCATATACCCGCACGGTGCTTACTTTAACCCATCCACTATCGCTCAATACGGATTGCAGCATTACAGTCTATATTTAAAAACGAATGACGTATCGAATAAGTATAAATTCCTGAAAGCAGCAGATTGGTTTGTAAATCACCAAGATTCCCATGGCGGCTGGGCCTATCAATTCAACCATGATTTCTTTCCAGACAGACTGAATAAACTGAAGGCACCATGGTATTCAGCAATTGGTTTGGGTATGGCTATGTCGGTTTTATCACGAGCATCGTTCCTGACAAAAAATAGCAAATACAGTTCATGTGCTTTAAAAGCCAAGATACTATTTAAAACCCCTTCTGCCGGAAATGGTGTGCTGGCTAAATTTGAAAACAAGTATCTATTCTATGAAGAATGTCCGACAGATCCGCCCAGTTATATTTTAAATGGGTTCATGTTTTCATTAATCGGATTATATGACTTATTCAAATCAACAGGCAATAGCGAGGCAAATTGGTTATATGACAAAGGAATTGCCACTTTGAAAAGAATGCTTCCACTCTACGATTTAGGACACCGGACAGCATATGATCTGACACATTATACAACTGATGGCGGCTACCCGAACGTTGCCACCTGGGGGTATCATATTGGGCATATTCATTTGCTGGCTGCCATAAATTCGATTGAAAAAGATCTGAAAATGAACGAAGCCCTCCAAAGGTGGAAAGAATATTTAAAAGGAAAAACAATTTGAATAACCGTCGAAAAAAGCTGAGTGGATCTATATCCGGCTCAGCTTTTTTCATGCCATTTCTTTACCAAAGTCTTTGCAATTTGGTGTGCAGCATGGCCGTCCCCGAAAATTGGCGGTGATTCTTCAGGTGTATGAAGTTTCATAACTTTATCCGCTATTGCCTCCTGATTCGCCCCTGCCAGCCGGTTCCATCCTGTTTCCACAGTTTCTGTCCATTCTGTTTCATCCCTCAGTGTGACACAAGGCACCTGAAGCATATACGCTTCCTTCTGCAACCCTCCGGAATCAGTCAAGATAATACTTGCTTTGGAAACAGCGCTCAACATGTCAAAATAGTTTAATGGCTCTACAATTTTAATATGAGGAGCATCGACTAAATCATTTAATTGGAATGCGTTAATTTTGTTTTTCGTTCTGGGATGCAATGGCAATACAGTCGTCTTCGCAAATCGCTGGAATACTTCAAGAATGGATTTGAGGCGCCTTGGGTCATCTGTGTTTTCCGCCCGATGAATCGTGACCAGGTAATAATTATTTTCGGATAACGATAAATCTTGCAGAATGGTGGATTGCTGTACAGCGTATGATCTAAAGTGGAGAACGGCATCATACATAATATCGCCGGTAACATATACACGCTCATTAATTCCTTCCCGTTTCAGGTTTTCAGCTGCCGCCGGAGAAGGACAGAACAGCCAGTCGGAAAGATGATCTGTCACCACCCGATTAACCTCTTCAGGCATTTTCCGGTTAAAACTGCGCAGCCCGGACTCTATATGGGCAACCGGAATATGCAGTTTTGATGCTGCCAGGCTTCCGGCAAGTGTGGAATTCGTATCGCCATATACCACGACAATGTCCGGGTTAACGGAAATCATAACGTATTCCAGCTCTGATAGCATTTCCCCTGTTTGCTCCCCATGCGTTCCGGACCCAATCCCCAAATAATAGTCCGGTTCGGGAAGGTTCAACTGCTCAAAGAAGATATCGGACATACTGGCATCATAATGCTGCCCCGTATGAACAATGATTTCCTTCACTTCGGTATACGACTTCAAAGTTTTCGACAGCATGCAGGCCTTGATAAATTGTGGTCTGGCTCCAACAACCGTTAATATCCTCATACGTCCTTCTCTTCTTTCGCAGCTCTTACCCAATCGACCGTATTGCTCACCCCGTCTTTAAAAGGGGTTTTATTATATTGGCCAATCATGTTGTGTAATTTATTGACTGAGGCTCTATGGCTTTGGACATCTGCTGTCCGCTGGGGCTTTCTTAAAGTTTTCCCCTGGTAATTCATAACGCTTTCAATTGTTTCCACAACATATTGAATTGATAATTTTTGGTCCGTGGAGATATTAACGGATTCACCGCGAGACATAAATGTGAAAACTTTTATTGCCATATCAGCAGTATCTTCAACGTAAACATAATCTCTTGTCTGCTTGCCGTCTCCATGAATCTCAGGATAATCGTTTTCCAGGATTTTTTTGATGGTAATCGGGATAACACCGGCCATAGGTCCTGCAAAATTCTGCCGCGGACCATAATTATTGAATGGCCGTACAATAAAGGCGTCCAGGCCAAACATTTTCACATATGTCCGAAGCATTAAATCCGCCGCAGCTTTTCCGGCTGCATAAGGTGTTTCAGGGTCAAGGGGATGCTCTTCATCCATGGGCTCGTACTGAGAGGAACCATATGCCTCCGAGGAGGAAAAGTGGCATAATGTCTGAAATTTCTTCTGCCGTTGAAACTCCAGCAGATTTTTTAAGACTTGCACATTGGTCAAAAACGTATTGGAAGGGTTGATAAATGAATAGTTCAATGGCTTTGTGGCGCAGTTGAAAACAATATCAATCGCGTGCCTTTCGATAATATAACCCAGTGCTTCCTGATTTTCGGCATCATCCACATAGAACGTTGCACCATTCTTTAAGGCCTTCTTAATATTTGCCTTTTTCCCTATAAAGAGACTATCTACAATGACAACCTGATTTGCCCCTTCCTCTGCCAGCCTATCTGCCAGATGGCTTCCGATGAATCCGGCGCCACCTACAACTAATACATTGCTATTTGTAATTGACTGTCGTTCCAATTCCTTCATTCCTTTCAATTCGTTAAAAATTCAACCGGGACTGCCCGCCATCGACCGTGATCGTCGACCCTACTATCCAGGAAGCCTTATCAGACGCTAAAAACGCAGCCGTATGACCGATCTCTTCCGGTGTTCCAAGCCGTCCTGCCGGAATTTTTTCCCGGGCATAGTTTTTTAAATAATCCGGATTACGCTCAAGTCTCCGTTCCCATTCCTTATTGGGATGATAAACTGCACCGGGGGCAATGCCGACGACCCGAACATTATCTTTAATGACCTCTGAACTGAATGATTTAGTAAAACTGATCAATGCAGCCTTAGAGGCATTATAGGAGGGCGAGCCACCGGACTCTTTCCCATATATGGACGAAATATTGATGATGACTCCCT
The DNA here is from genome assembly GCF_001307805.1 of Lentibacillus amyloliquefaciens. Taxonomy (GTDB): domain Bacteria; phylum Bacillota; class Bacilli; order Bacillales; family Amphibacillaceae; genus Lentibacillus; species Lentibacillus amyloliquefaciens. The sequence goes on from NZ_CP013862.1 coordinate 2,398,035, forward strand.
TTTCACTTTCTATCATGCTATGACCCGCTAACTGACTTAAATGGACTGCCGATATCAAGTTTAATGCCATTGTGTCTTCAAATACACTAGGCGGCGTATTTACGATCGACGTGCCATGATTGGTCGCTGCATTGTTAACCAGTATGTCAATAGTATTAAAATCATCGATAAATTCAGCAATCAGCTGTTCTCTATCTTCGTGTTTTAATAGATCTTTCTGGTAGATTGTATGAAGACCCAGCTCTTTTTTTGTCTGCAAAAGTTCGGTGCGGGATCTGGCTGCAATGCCAACCTGTGCGCCTTCAGCGAGAAATGCCTGTGCAATTGCTTTTCCAATTCCTCTTGCTCCTCCGGTTACCAGCACCTTCTTTCCTTTGAGATTCAGCTCCATCTTCTCTCCTCCCCGAAATCAATGCTTTACACTTACTTTCCTAATTGTATGAATAAATCCGGAAAGTTGTTAATACGTTAGCAGTAGTGCTTTAGCCAATTTCAGGAGGGAATCATGGGAAAAAATGTCTGTTTCTTAGTGTCTGAACATCCGTTTTTAGACGCCAGGATTTTTAAAAAACAAGCAAAAAGCCTGTTGAAACAAGGATATGAAGTAACAATGGTCGTACCCAGAAGACAAGGATACCTGTTTGCTACAGATGGAAGTGTTTTTAAGGAGGCGTTTTTAAGTCAGACGTTTAGTCATGAAGGTATCAATGTTGTGACATATGAACAGTTGGAACTGGAGAAGCACATGAAAGCACTGTACCATCACCTTCGTTCCGGGGACCATTCCCGTTACAATCATCCCCTGACAAGGATTGGCATTGATCAAAAGGCTGATATTTATCATGCACACGAGTTTATGTCATTATATGCAGGCATTGGAATCAAACGGGCTTTAACGGCAAGCGGAAGGCAATGCAAGTTGATCTATGACAGCCACGAATTAGAGCCCGATCCTTTGATTAATGAACCCCGCAATACTCAAAATATTAAAAAGCAAATGCTAAAACTTATGCTAAGCGAACTTGACTATGTGATAACCGTATCGGAATCCATTAAGACATGGCACCGCACCATAAATCCTCATGTGCCCATCGAAGTGATTTATAATTCTCCCCCTTTAGCATCCGAATACAACCCCGACAAGGGTGGCACTCAAGAAATTGTCCTCGGATATGAAGGGAGTTTGAATCGCAAAAGGGGCAATTTCCGAAAACTCATTCACATATTGAAGAAGTGCCAGCAGCATTTTCCAATGAAAGTCAAAATCATTGGAGGAGGCAAGCATTTCGAAAGAGATTACCTCCAGCAACTGGACCCACACGTTAAAGAGAAAATTACGTATACTGGCTGGGTAAACTATGAAGCAATTCCTGAAGCCATGAAAGATGTTGATATCGGATGGATCGACTTAGATGCTGCCAATTCCTTGAATAACCGCTTTGCGATGCCAAACAAGTTCTTCAGTTATTTGAATAACGGTGTGCCGGTTATCGTCAATCAATGCACAGATATGGAAAATTTTATTGAAGCATATAATTGCGGCTACACTGTCAAAAAACAGCAAGCCACCGCCGAGGATTATGTGCGAACGCTGATCCATGCGGCATCAGACAGAAACAAAATCCGGGAGATGGGCTCGTCTGCACGCAACATCATGGAGACCATGTATAGCTGGGAACACATGGAGAAGCGGTTGTTCACTGTTTATCGTCAATTATCACAAGACTAGGAAAGGATGGTCACGATGCGGGTATTACATTTGCCTTATGGCTCGCCTATGATTGAATTGTCCAATGCACTGCGGTCAAAAGGCATTCAGTCGACATCATGCCATTTCAATGAACACCCGTTTGAATTCAAGCCTGATATTTGTTTGCAGCTGAATACGCTGTCGAATCAGGAACAAACAAAAAAGCTGAAGCAATTTTTAAAGGAATCGATGCTTCAGTATGACATTTTTCATTTTCATTTCGGCGAAACTTTTTTTGCTGACAAAAGCGACCTAAAAATGCTGGAACGTGCCGGAAAGAAGATGGTTGTTCATCATCACGGTTCGGAAATCAGACTTAAATCCGCTGCACAAACAAATAACCCTTACGTTCGGATAAAACCTGAATGGACTGAAGAAAAGATCAATCGACGTAACAGCACGCTGGCAAATTATATCGCTCATGCGATTGTTCAGGATTATGAATTGGAATCATATATTAAAACTGCCTATAAACATGTCCACGTTATTCCACACACGATTGATGCCAATCAATATACACCACATTATCCATCCCCAAAAAACACACCTCCCCTTGTTGTACACGCTCCGTCATCTCGGCATATTAAAGGGACGGAATTCATCCTTAATGCAGTGAACGAATTGAAGCGTTCAGGCTTATCATTCCAATTTCAATTAATTGAAGGCGTTTCGAATGAGGAAGCCAAAAATCTTATAGCCAAGGCAGATCTCGTCATCGATCAGCTGCTTATTGGTGCCAGTGGTTATATCAGTTCGGAAGCCATGGCCTTTGGAAAACCTGTCATATGTTATATCAGACAGGATCTTGTATCAAAGTACCCGCGGGGGCTGCCTGTCGTCAATGCGAATCCCGATACCATAACCGCTGTTTTAAAAAATCTCCTCCAAAACCCGCAGAAATGGAAAGATCTCGGTATAAAAGGAAGAAAATATATTGAAAAGCATCATCACGCTCCCATAGTGGCAAATCGCTATATTGACATTTATAAGAAGTTATAAGCAGTCCGGAAAACTAAGAATTGGACTGCTTATTTTTTAGAATCTCATTAGTCAGTCCAATCGTTACTACTTTCACTCCCATAGACTATACAATAAACATCTTATGACGACAGAAATGGGGTTTGACATCATCATGACAGGTTATAGCGCATCATTACCGAATGTAGCAGTCGTTGGTCTCGGCAAAATAGGTTTGACATTAGCCGCTGTCTTTGCCAATCATCGTTACAATGTTTTCGGTGCAGATATCAATCCCGATGTCGCAGCATCGGTAAACCAAGGTATATCCCACATTCAAAACGAGCCGGGATTGGACCGGCTGGTATTAACCGCTCATAAAAATAATACGTTATCAGCTACAACAAACACTGCCGAAGCTACAGCTCAGGCAGAGATTATCGTTGTAATCGTCCCAGTGTTAACAGACGAACAAAATCAGGTTGATTACCAATTGATTGATCGCGCAGTCGCGGAGATAGCCAAAGGCATTAAAAAAGATGCAATGGTTATTTTTGAAACAACACTCCCGCCCGGAGATACCGAAAATCGGTTTGGTAAAAAAATAGAGGAAATTTCGGGGCTGCGTCCTGGCCGGGATTTTGATCTCGCATATAGTCCTGAACGCGTATATTCCAATCAGATTATTCACGATTTGGGACATTACCCGAAAGTTGTTGGAGGAATAAATGAAAAGAGTCTTAAAAGCGCTGCAGCCTTTTATAAAAATGCTCTTGGCTGTAAGTTAATTGAAGTTAGTTCACTGGTAACAGCTGAGTTTTCGAAGGTTGCCGAGTGCGTTTATCGCGATGTCAACATTGCGCTGGCCAACGAATTGGCCATGTTCGCAGAGGATAAAGGCGTCAGTATGGCTGAAGTGATAAGCGCCAGCAACAGCCAGCCCTACTCCAATATACACTCGCCCGGAATTGGCGTTGGGGGGCATTGTATTCCAATCTATCCCTATTTTTTTATTAACAAAGGATTAAGTACAGGTCTCACTCCATTATCGCGAGAAATCAATGATAGCATGGCGGATTATGCCATTGGCAAAATCGAAAAACAGATCGGGTCATTAAAGAATAAAAATACCCTTATCCTTGGGTTATCGTATCGTGGAAATGTGAAGGAACCAACTAAATCAACCACACTAGTTCTTATTGACCGGATGCTGGAAAAAGGAGCAAACCCATTCGTTAACGATCCACTCTTTTCCGACCGGGAAATCAAACAGCACGGGGCTGCTCCGCTATCATTATATGATGACAACTGTTCAAAAATCGATGCTGTGATCCTGCAGTCATTTCATGAGGAATACAACGAAATTGACTTTAGTCAATTCACAAACTGTCAGCTCGTTTTAGACGGAAGAAATAAACTGAACAGCCAGGAAATCTCACGGCTTGGGATAACGTATGAGTCGATCGGAAACCAAGGGAGGCAGTGCCCATGACACAGAATGAATGGAGTCATATACCAATGGTTGACTTAAAAAAAGAGCTGTCAATCATCCGATCACCTATACTAGAGGCGATCACCGATGTTTTAGACAGCGGTGACTATATACTGGGGGAAAAGGGCAAGCAGCTGGAAAAGGCTTCTGCCCAATATGTCGGTTCCACTTATGCCATTGGAGCTGCAAGCGGAACTGACGCTTTAGCACTGTCTCTGAAATCTTTGGACATTGGACCGGGGGATGAAGTGATCACAACTCCTTTCACCTTCTTTGCCACGGCAGAAGCGATTGTGCAAGTCGGTGCAAAGCCTGTTTTTGCTGATATTGAGGAAGAAACGTATAACATTGACCCGGACAGCATTGAGAAGGCAGTAACCACAGACACAAAGGCACTCATAGTTGTTCATTTGTATGGCAAGGCCGCAAATATGCAGGAGATTATGCAGGTTGCAGACAAATACGGGTTATGGGTGATTGAAGACGCCTGCCAGGCAATTGGCACAGAGTATAACAGCAAGCGAACAGGAGCAATTGGAGACATTGGCTGTTTCTCCTTCTTTCCATCCAAAAACTTGGGTGCATTTGGGGATGCCGGGCTGGTGTCCACCAACCGCCGGAATATATATGAAAAGATTCTTCAGCTTCGAAACCATGGCAGCAAGGAGAAGTACTATCATTCAGAGATCGGGATGAATAGCAGGCTTGACGAAATGCAAGCAGCCATTCTGCTTGTGAAATTATATTATTTGGATATTTTCCTGCATAACCGAATGGAAATCGCCAGAAGGTATACCGAAAGCCTGTCCCATCTTCTGAAAACACCGCCGATTGTCAAACATCGGGAGCATACGTTTCATCAATATTGCATTGAGTCTGATAAACGGGATGAACTTGCATTGGCTTTAAAACAAAATGGCATTGATTCAGCGATTTATTACCCTGTTCCATTGCACTTACAGCCAGCTTTCGACTATCTCGGTTATAACAAAGGAGATTTCCCGGTTGCTGAAAGAAAGGCCGAAAGAATAGTGGCACTTCCAATTTCTCCGATGCTATCTTTTCAAGAACAGAACTATATTATTAAAACGATAAAAGGTTTTCTGGAGAACAATGGCTAGGAAATGCCATTGTTCTCAACGCTATTCGAGTGTTTTCAGAAAACCATTCCAGCTGGCAAGGTTTTGTTTAGTGATGCTTTTTTTATGTTCCCGTACATTATATACGGTGAAATCGCTATATTGAAATCGTCCTTTTTTTAATAGACGGTTTAATACACTGACATCTTCATAAAGCCTGCCATCTGCAAAATCAATAACCGGAAAGCCGCCTTCTTTTTTTAACAAAGAGGTGCGGTAAATGCGTGGACCGAGCGGAAAGCGGTAGGATAAAAGTTCCTTCTTTCCTCTAACAACAGTACCGTTGGCATGTCCTTTAAACATGACGTCATCTTGCAATTGTTTCCATTTTCTGAGATTGCCGTACAGTACTGAGACATCCTCCGGCAAACCCGCCAAGTGTTTTTTGATGGTGGAAACAGCATCAGGATCAAGCCAGTCATCAGCATCAAGCTCCAATATAAAATCAGATGTGACGTGTGGCAGCAATGCGTTTAAGGCTCTTGCTTTCCCTCCATTCTCTTTGCTGAACATTTTCACCCGAGAATGACCACGATAACACTGAAGCCGCTGCTGTGTATTATCCATTGATCCATCATCCATGATAAGCAGCTGTTCCGCTTGTTCATTTTGCAGCAGGCAGGAGGCAGCAGCCGTTTGGACATATGCTTCCATATTGTAAGCTGACATGATAATCGAAAGGCTGGGATAATCAGAGGTTGTTTTTTCCAAATGATATTTTTGTATAATTTTTTGTCTTTCAATCACATTCTTGGAGTTGTTTTTCCTGGTCTGTTTCACTAGATTCTCTTGAAAGTTTTTATGAGGCGATTTGACCGTAGCAAGCCAGGCTGAAAAAAGCGCCTCCTTAAATGGCAACTCGTAAGATAGCATAAAGGGATGCTGTCTTAGAAATAACGTGCGAACGAGTAAAGGCTGACGAGTCGAGATGCCCCGGTTATATACAAACGTTCCTAAAACGGAATGATTCCCGGCTAATTGAAGGGAAGGAGACGTTAAGACAGCCGACAGATAATCAGTACCGCTCAGCAATAACACATAAGTCGTGTCGATCGTGTTGATGGTTTCCTGCAATACCTCCCCTTCGTCCTGTTTTTCAATCGAGACAAATCGAATCCGGTCAGACCAATCAACATCAGGCACTTGCTTAAACGCACTCGCCCTTTGTTGAAAAACGATAACTGCATTTAGCCTGGAGCTAACCGATTTTAACGACACCAAAGCTTTTGAAAGTGCTGTCTGAACAGAATAATGAATTAGGATGGCGGTTATATCCCTCAACTTGGCTCCTCCGATCAACTGAAACTTAGCAGGAGTACATATGACGTCCCTGTACATAATATGACTTGGGACGAATGCATATGCATTTTAAAGCACTCCTGCATTTACCGGGAAAGCTATAATCTGTGCCAATCACTTGGTAGAAATGCCGATACGACCTGACGCGCTATGCATACTATATAGTAATCGATACAAGTCTTGTTGAGAGTTCATACCCATGAATTTTTACCCTTGGAAAGCCGTTTGATCACCGGCTTTCCAATGCTTAAAATCACTTCCTGTCACTATAATTAATGGTTTGTAAAACAACTTGGATCCCAGGATAAAAGATTTATTTTTTTGTAAGATGGCCCGGCCACACACCTCCTAACCTGAAAAACGAAACAAACACCTGCTTCCCAATCAGAAGCAGGTGTTTGTTTATCACGCATGTAACCCGCCAAAATACGGCGGCTAACTGCCCCTAAATGCCCGAATCGGTTCGGGCCTGCAGGACGCGGGTTACGAAAGGCGCCCGCACACGATGCCCGAGTACTTAGCCTTTGTTCCCCTGATTCAGTATCAAGCATAAACAAGCTTTGAGGCGTGTTTCCCTGATAGTTTGCCTCTGTGAGCACATACAGCTTATCATTATTTTTTCCGAACACTCATTGAACAGACATATCATAAATCAATAATGTATTTTCTTGATCAACAGATCCGTTGGTTGTCACTTCACCTTCGTATAAGACATCCCCGGATTCGGTATCCATAACAATCAAATTTTGCGTACTTGCAGGATCATTCGGTCTCGTGAGTAAATACATTTTCCCATTGGCTATTTCAACAGCGGGGGTTGATTCCTGCTGCATGGCATCAATGTTTTCTGAAGGGATATCGAGTTTTCCTTCCACATTCCCTGTCTCGAAATTATACCGGGTGATTTCACTTATGTTGTCATCCGTAAAATAAAGTGTGGTATTCTCGTAAAAAAGGTCGTCTTTACCTTTTAACGATTCAGGCAGCGCCAAGGATTTCTTCTCTCCCGTTTTGAGATTATATACAATATATTCGTCCGCACCTTCATTCGAAATCTGTTCTGCAACATTGCCCTGTCTATTACTCGATTGCCGTACAACTGGTTCCGTCGTTTTAGCGAACAGGACATAATTGTGATCGCCCAATATATCCGAACTGGCCAGCAGCCGCATAGAAACATTTGTGTTTTCATCCTGTTCTTCAGCAGATGCAATGGTGTCTTCTCCGGTTATTTCTTGTTCGGAAATGTCGATCTGATAAACGTATGTCGCATTTCCGCCATTTCGTAAATAGTTTTGCGTCATGACGTTTAATTCACCATCCAGCATTTGAACGTCTTCTATGATGACTGAATTGTACATTGCCCTGTTCGGTACCGGCATCGTAAATGATGTCGTTTCATCATCCGCCTTATCCAGAACAGAGATGTCAAATTCCATATCCCTGTCAGATCCTCGGACAGACTGATTTCGTACCCCGGCATATGCCAGGGTATCTTCTGTTTCCAAGTAGGAGGCAACGTTGCTGCGTTTACCGCGCATGAAGCTGCGATATTTTTCTTGCAGCTGACGGATTTCCTCGCTGTAGTAACCTCGCTGGATACGATCGAAAAATGACCGCTCCCCTTCATAGGTTGACCCATCTGATGTCACCCGGACACCTGCACTGTTCATCCCGGATGCAACACTGTATTGTCCGTATAATGTAACAGGGTTTGCTTCCTTCTCGTCGCCCTTAACTTCTTTCATGACAACTTCCGGATATCTGCCGGCAGATAACGCTGACTGGACGTAAAATGTTCCAATGGTAAGAACGACAACTGTTATAATGGCAATTAATTTTCCATATCGTCTCATGTAATAACCCCTCTCATACCGTCACTTTTTTCTTCAGCAAGTAATTCCCCAGCCAAATCGACATAGCGGTCACGATTAACCCCATTACGATTTGCAGACCGAGCGATTCAAGCGGGTACAAATAATTCCGGTTAAAAATAACCATATGCAGTTCAGGCAATACAAAAAGGATAACTGAAACGGCAGTGTAGCCGATTCCGGCGAATATTCCTTTCCATTTGAAACTGCGCTCGAATAGAATGGCTGTAAACAGAATCGACACCGCCATGAATCCGGCACCATAATACAGGATGAATTCCGTAAACGTCTGTGGGACCAGTATTGCCAAGTAATCCCAGCTAATGATTTGGGAGATTGTCATATCCGCTCTGAAATCAGCAGGCACCATCCACTTCAATACGCCGTTTTCCAAAGGCAGAATTATAAGCTGAACGGATACAAGTCCAAGTACCATTAAAACGATGGATGCCGCTTTTGACAGGTAAACATTCAGCCGTGCAGTCGGCAGCATCAGCAGCCGGTAGATGAACGTGTTTTTCCCGAACCAGTCGCGGTACCAGATCAGGAAAATATAAAAACCTAATGCTGCAGCACAAAACGCAATCGGTCCCATAAACCACAAACTTCTGGCAACCTCCAAAAATGACATTTGCCCGTTCTGTTCAATAAATTGTGCCGGCGGAATCATATCCTCATAAATGGCTTCATTGGCTCTGCTCATATATTGATTTGCTTTCACGATCATTCCTGTCACCTGTACAATGACCGTCAGTACAATCAGTGCAAGATAAACTTTCATAAAACGGCTTAATTCAAAGTTCAATAATTTCACAAAACGATTCATGGCTGATACACCTCCCGCATCACATCAACAACTGACTTACCTTCTTCCTCTCTAACCTCTTCACTGTTGAATTGCTTTAACACTTTCCCGTCATCCAGAAGCACCACTTTATCAATCAAATGTTCAATGTCATTGATCTCGTGCGTCGTAATAATAACGCCTCGGTCTTCAACCAGGTGACTTGTAAACACCTCAGCAATCTGTTCCCGGCTGAAAATATCAATCCCGGAGAACGGTTCATCCATCAGCAAGTAGTCAACGTCCAATGCAAGTCCAAGGAGCAGATTAATTTTGGATCTGTTCCCTTTTGATAAATCATTGATTTTTTCACTTTCCTTCAATTTGAAGAAATCCAGTAATTCCGTTGCGCGTTCCTGATTCCAGCTTTGATAAAAATCATTCATGAACTGCATCGCCTCAACTATGGTCATGCTTGGCATCATGGTAATCGCATCCGGAATGAAGGTGATTTTTTCATAGCTACGTTTATCGATGGTTTCACCATTCATCAGGATCTGTCCGCCATTAAGTGGTGTCAGGTTCATAATCGCATTCAGTATCGTAGTCTTGCCGACGCCGTTTATGCCGATAATACAGGTGATCTCACCCTTTTCAGCGGTGAACGATACACCTTCAAGCACTTTTTTTCGGCCGAATTTTTTCTTAATGTCGTTTACCTCAATCATACTTAACCTCCTTATCATCACGTTTGTCTTCATATTTTTCTTTAACGAGTTCCAGCACTTCCTCAACCGGAACATTAATTGATTGAGCCGAGTGGACAAAATCATCGACCGCTTCGGTGATCAATTCCTTTCGTACCGATTTGAGCACATTCTCATCCCGTGTTATTTTACTCGGCAAGTTTCTCTCCGTCGTAATCAAGCCTGCATCCTCCATTTCTTTATAAGCCCGCTGTGCAGTATTCGGATTTATTTTCAATCGATTTGCCAGCTCACGCCGTGACGGGATTTCCTGACCAGGTTCAAATGTGCCGGTCGCAATCCGTTCCTTAAAATGCCGGATAACCTGCACATACACCGGGTCCCGCTTATTAAATGTTACATTCATAATCACAGCTCCCATTTCTTCAGATGAACACGAGTGTATTAATAGGTTAATACACTTTAGTCAAAAAAATGTGTATCAAGCGCACAATACATCCTATGCAATGTATTATATGGTTAATACACCTAAAAGTCAATAGCTGGGTTTAAATTCTGATTACCTTGAAGCCATTTTTCCTAAAGGCAGATTGTTTTCATGATGCTGTCTATTTTCAAGGCGGTCACAGCTTACTGTCAAAAAGCAAATCTCCAGCGTGTATGATAAAATAGGCAGTACGAGTTTACTGAAAGGATGATTGACATGCCAAATGCCGTTAAACTGACATCGCTCTCCTCTAAAGGCGGCTGCGGATGCAAAATTGGTCCGGCCGAGCTTGAAAATGTTCTCCATTCGCTACCGCAATCAGTCACGAATCCTAATTTACTTGTCGGGCTTGATACAAGTGATGATGCGGGCGTCTATAAGTTAACCGATGATCTTGCACTCGTGCAGACCGTCGACTTTTTCACACCGATTGTCGATGATCCATATGATTTTGGTCAGGTAGCTGCCGCCAATGCCATCAGTGATGTGTATGCCATGGGCGGAACACCGATTACAGCGTTGAATATCGTGGCGTTCCCTATCACAACATTGGATGAAAGCATACTGGCTGAAATCTTGCGTGGTGCAGGTGATAAACTGAAAGAAGCCGGTGTCTCACTTGTGGGCGGTCATTCGATCGATGACCAGGAGCCAAAGTTTGGCCTTGCTGTTACAGGAACCGTTCACCCGGACGAGATCAAAGCGAATACCGGCGCCAAGCCAGGGGACAAGCTGATTTTGACAAAGCCAATCGGCGTCGGCATCATGAGCAGTTCCCTGAAAAGGGATTTGCTGAACCAGGATGAAATTGACCGGGTTACACGCGTTATGACAACGTTGAACAAAACTGCTTCCGAAACGATGAACGATTTCACAGTCAATGCCAGCACTGATGTGACCGGGTTCGGCTTACTCGGCCATGCTTCAGAAATAGCAGCTGGAAGTAATGTGGAAGTACAGATTGATTCAAAATCAGTCCCTGTCCTCCCGCGTGTGAAAGAACTTGCTGAGGGCGGTGTCATTCCTGGCGGCACAAAAAGTAATTTTAACCACATAAAAGACATTGTATCGTTCTCGGAAGAGCTTGATCAGCTGGATCAATATATACTGTGTGACGCGATTACTTCGGGTGGACTGCTCATTTCAGCAGACAGCAGTGATGCCGAATCTCTCCTTGCTGAATTGCAGAGAAAAGGTGTGGAAGCAGAAATTATAGGTGAGATTTCAGATGGCAATAATGGTCATATTACAGTCAATTAGTCAGGAAGTGATGACAGTATGTTTCATGACATAACGTTAGAAGAATTGCTTAAACAACAGCATAACGAAAACCACACGATCATTGATGTGCGTTCACCGAAAGAATATAACGAAACAACCATACCGGGCAGCATCAACATTCCGGTGTTTTCAGATGAGGAACGTGCTGAAGTCGGCACGCTTTATAAACAGGTCGGCAAAGAAACGGCGAAAGAACGCGGCCTGGAAATCATGTCTGCCAAACTTCCCGAATTCATTGCCAGGTTTCAGGAGATTGATACACCAAAGACTGTGTTCTGCTGGCGGGGCGGCATGCGCAGCAAAACGGCCGCCACAGTCGTTGACTTAATGGGAATTGATGTATCCCGTCTTCAAGGCGGCGTCCGGGCATACCGCCAATGGGTCGTGAGCGAACTGGAAAAAGCCGACTTCCCGCCTGATATTGTTGTGTTGAACGGCAATACCGGAACAGGCAAAACAACGCTTCTTCATCAACTGGCTGAAAAAGGTTATCCGGTCATCGATCTTGAGGGAATGGCCGGGCACAAAGGTTCCATTTTCGGACACATCGGGGTTGAACCCAATATCCAGAAAGAATTTGAGTCCCAGCTTGTGCAATCAATGCGCAAATTGCGGGATGCGCCGTTTGTTTTAATTGAAGGTGAAAGCAAACGGATCGGCAAAGTCACAATGCCTGAATTTTTGTTTGATAAGAAAGAACAAAGCACACAGCTGTTCATCAATCTGCCGGTGGAACAACGTGTCCGGAACATTTTGGACGACTACCAGCCCTGGAATCAGCCGGAAAAATTCATCGAAGCATTCGATCGTATCAAAAAACGCATTCATACACCAGTTGCCAAACAGATTGATGAGGATTTAAAGGAAGAAAATTATCACCAGGCTATCCGGCTGCTGCTTGAATATTACTATGATCCGAAATATACACATATGTTCGAAAAATATCTGAAAGACAAAACAAAAATCTTTGAAACCACCGATATGGAAGGCGCCTTTTCAAAAATTGAAAATGAATTATTTAAGATGTATCCTCAAAAGGCAAAATCTATGTAATACATGAATTGAAATAGTGTGTTCATCTTCTGTTCATACGCATGCCATATACTTAACATAGATATCGAATGACAGTTTGTTTATTTAACAAAAGGAGAGAGTTACTATTGGAAAGACACAGTAAAGTTTTACTTAGATTTTCCGCTTTATTCGCCCTGCTGGGTGCTTTCATCGGTTCACATATGGCAGGTGCAGGCAGCCTGGCGTTTAAGACCGTGCACGCCCACATCCTGGTTGTCGGCTGGCTGACGCTATTTGCCTGGGCTGTTTATTATAAAATCTTCACCCCGGCCAAAACGATCATCGCCACACTGCATGTCTACTCAGCAATTATCGGTTCAATCGGTCTGACTGCCGGTATGTGGCTCTATTATATTCGTCCGTTTGGCCTCGCTGATGGATTGGTGACGGTTTTCTTTATTGTCGGCGGCTCGATTCTGCTCTTGAGCTTTGCACTGTTTGCAGTTCTGACGTTTATGCGAACGGAAGACGGGGATTAATTGTTGTGAACTTGAGCGAAAATATTGTGAACTTCAGATTTTGTGACAGTTTGAGCCAAATTAAAAGCGGAAGAGCCCTTAAATATGAAAAAGCTTGTACCGCATATTCGCCTTAAAAATTGCAAAGAAGCAATAAGCCGGGTAAGACCTGGCTTTTTTATTTTTAGGCTATTTTCTTAACTTTTGTTGTTCTTTAATCGTGCAGTTGATGTAAACTGCGACACAGATATTTCGTGAGCCTCTCTAGCGACTCAGCTGGAATATACATGGCCCTCGTCGTGTTGCAAGTGATGTCATTGAAGCCCATATTTCTATTCTCGGGCTGATATTTCCGTTCTCGAGCCCATGTTTCTCCTCTCGCGCCTATGTATCTGTTTTCCGGCCCATGCCCGATTCTGTTCAACTAACATTCAGCGGAAAAGTGCGCTCCGCTGAATGAAGTTTCACTTTATGGATTTTATGTCAAAAACAACGGACTTTTAGAAAGCAGCTTTTTTATGATTTTCAAATTGTATCGAACATTAAACCAAAATTTTGGTTATAATGATTATAATAACAAAATAAAGGTGGTGCTTTCATGCGGTCAGCCAAAATAACTCGGATTAACAAAAACATCGCCAAAAACCGTAAAAAGGTTAACGCTCAATTGAATGAAGATCGAGCTAAAAATCCAAGAATCCGGCGTTCAAGACTACGATCAGAAGATGAACAAAAAACTTTAACCGAAATCACAAAGGCTAGTGTTGAGCGGGCTAAACGAGAAGGGAAAATGAAAATAATCGGTAATCGGAGGATGTATTATGATCCGTCTGAATGAATTGAAACAGCATTTTAAGGAACTCAATTCTTTCTCAAAACATGAAAGGATGATACAAGTTTGCGGTCTATTAACAGCGTACTTCCAGCAAAAAAACATTCATCCGATAATCGTTGGCGGGTTATCTGTGGAGTTATATACAAGAAACAATTATACAACTTATGATATCGATTTAATAAGTGATGGACGTGATAAATTCGATAAATTGTTTACCAATGAACTCGGATTTAACAAGGAAGGCCGAAGCTGGTACCACCAGGAATTAGAGATTTCCTTATCACCTTCCAAATAACCATTTGGAAGGTGATAAGGAAAAAGTCGTTGAAATGGAATTAGAAAACGGGCTCATTATCTATGTAATCGGTGTCGAGGATCTGATTATTCACAGGCTTGAATCCGCCGTTGTTTCACATCCCAAGAATCCGAATTGGACAGATGATTACCACTGGGCACAGCGAATGTTTCAAATCCACCAGGATGATTCCGAAATGATGGACATGAACTATATATTAGACGCAGCTCAAAAAGCACAGGTCGATCATATCATCAAAAAGTGGTTAAATAACTAAGTACCTGCCACCGCTCGTGACAGGCATTTAGTTATTGTTTTAGCTTTTTGAAGTAATCAATGATACCAAGCGCGCAGACCTGCATATCCAAATTGAGTATAATATAGACATCATGGTCGGTCCGCAATCCTCTTATCGATAATTCACCTTTAACCTGCTCCAGCATGCGGGATGCCAGTACATCGTACCCTTTCCCTTCCGACACCGTTTCTTCACCGATATCAACAAAAATATCCAGCCATTCGGAAACTTGATCAAACGCTTGATTAACATTTTCCGTCATACCGAAATGCCCGTAATAAATCCTGTCCGGGCTCATATTGCGGATGCGGTCGATTGACGCACGCATGGCGTTCGGATCAAAATGATTCGGGGAAGTTGACGGCAAAAAGAAATCAATACCCTCATTAATCAGCTGTTGGTAGCGAATCCCAACTGTATCCCCGGTGAACAATCCATTGCTGATCGGATCATAAATACTGAAATGATGCCGCGCATGGCCTGGTGTGTCCAGAAATTCCAATGTACAGTTACTGCCAATTTTAAGTTTCTTACCGTCCTCCTTAACGATCAGACGGTCTTCCGGCACTGGGATGATTGGATCAAATAACTCACTGAAGCTCTCACCATAGACACCTCTGGCTCCTGCAACAAGCTTTGTCGGATCCACCAAATGTCTGGCACCTTTCGGATGAACCACGACTGTGGCATTCGGACAATCCTGAAGGAGCAAGCCAGCCCCGCCGGCGTGATCAAGATGCACATGTGTCACGATAATATACCTCACATCTTCCAAAGCGTAACCAAGTTCATCGAGGCCTTTTTTGATGTATTTCACTGAAGGGCTTGGTCCTGTTTCGATCAGCGTCAGGTCGTTTTCGTCAATCACATATGTACCTGTGCGCTCAGCTGCACCCAAATCAAATCCATCGATTAAGTGAATACGCTCATCCAGTTGAATCGGCTTTTTATCCTCCATTTCCACTCCCCCCCTTCATCAGTTCCTCTCCATATTATACAACAATCCACCGGCAGAAAACGACTTTCAAAAAAGTTATTTAAACCCATTTTTGTTCAAAAAGTCCACAATCCCTTCCATAAGTCCATCTGCCAGCGGTAAATCGGGATTACTGTAGGTTTCCATATTCCCCTGTTCATCTTCCGGTGCATCTTTTAACACGTGATTCATTTTATCAAGAACCATTCGTTCAGCATCCGGCTTGGTTTCATGAAGCAATTCCGCTTCACTGTCTGCAACTTGCAAATCACGGCCACCGCTAACAACAAGCACCGGCATCTCAAGTTCAGTGATTTCTTCGGCAGGATCATATTGCATCCATGACGCGATAAAATTCTGAACAGATGGTCTGAAGACACTTTGCAGTTCCTGGCTGACGTCTTTAACTTGTTTGCCTGCTCTCAGCTTTTCAAGAATTGGCTCCGCTTCCTGTAATGACGCCTCAGACAGTTGGTTTTCCAGTTGATCATGAAGAACCTCATCAATCGAACGACCCGTACCGGCAAGTGAAATAAAGGCATCTGCATGCCCTTCCTGTGCAGCCAGCATGCCCACAAGTGAGCCCTGACTGTGTCCGATAATGCCTATGTCAGAAAAATCTTCACTCCGGGCAAGCAACTCAGTCCAGGCCGCCGCATCATTCACAAATTGATTAAACTTGAGTTCATTTTCCGGAATGGAAGCTTCCAGGTTTTTTCCAACACCGCGCTTATCATAGCGCACACTGGCAATTCCATTTTCGGCTAATCCCTCAGCCAGTATTTTCAGACTGTTATTCGCTCCCTGAATGCCGGCTGAATTCCCGTTGCGGTCAGTCGGGCCTGACCCCGGGATAATCAGCATCACCGGGAAAGGGCCACTGCCATCAGGTTTCTCCAGCTCGCCGTAAAGTGTTCCTTCATTCGTTTCCACACTCAAGAAATTCTCATCATTTTCATCGACAGGACCACCTTTCGTTAACTTAAATGGAAACGTTTGCCCCTGTTGACTAAAATCACCTTCAATCACGTTATCCTTGAAAACCCCATCGAATGAAATCTGCTGTCCCTGTATTTCCATAAAAAAAGCGACATTTTCCCCATCAACATTAACCGAAGACAGGGGATAATCTTTAATGCCCTGAACTGGAATACTGATGGTCCCGGACCAGTCATTTTCGTTGGTTAGATTAACAATGATATCCAGCTGCTGCGCGGGAATTTCAATTGCTCCTGTCCATTTGCCATTCACAGCCGCACTCTCCTTAGATTTATTATTAGCATCACCATTGCACCCGGCAACCGCTGCCAGTATGAAAATAATCAAACATAAAATAAATGCTGATTGTCTCACAGAAATATCCCCCTCTGCATTTGCCGGTACTACGATAATGGGAAGCAGAAGGTTTCATAACTGAAAAAATGCTCCATAACTATGGTGGATGGTGGGCTTCTCGATCGTTTTGATGGGCTTCTCGATCGTTTTGATGGGCTTCTCGATCGTTTTGATGGGCTTCTCGATCGTTTTGATGGGCTTCTCGATCGTTTTGATGGGCTTCTCGATCGTTTTGATGGGCTTCTCGATCGTTTTGATGGGCTTCTCGATCGTTTTGATGGGCTTCTCGATCGTTTTGATGGGCTTCTCGATCGTTTTGATGTTTTGCACCTTCGCGTATGCTCGGTGCAAAACACCAAAATTAAACGCCACTTTATAAAAAATGGCAATAACAAACCGGCTATTCGATACATAATGAGCCAATTTCATACCAAAATAACAGTGAATACTTTTAGGAGGTTATGTTGATGCAAAACCAGCAGCAAAATTTTACGGACACGACGCAACTGCCACCGCAGCAGCATTATGGCGGACATGACATGTTTGATGGACATGAAGCTTTATCATCACTGACAGGTGCCATGGATCAATGCGTACTCTACGACCAATATATTCAGGATCCGGAATTGCAGACAATGTCACAAAAGCACCGCGCTTTCTGCAACCAGCTGTATAACACCATCGTTGATACGTATCAATCCGGACAGGATCCGGCTGTCGATACCCAGTCCTATAAAATGGACCAGAACAATACTGTTACGTATGGCATGCAGCCTCCGTCACAGCCGTCAACACCTGTTCAGTCGGTGAGTGAAATCAATGACGAGAAGATTTCCGGCTTTATGATGGGTTCGCTGAAATCAGCTGCAACAGCATTTACAAGTGCTTCGCTGGAGATGACCAATCCCGTTATGCGTCGTGTGCTGGCAGACAGCGTTCCAAACTTAATTGAAATGGCCTATGAAGTATTCCTTTATCAAAACAAAAATCAATATTACCAAGTGCCTCAACTGCAGCAGCAGGATATGCAGGCATTTCAGCAAAGCTATGCACCAAGCCAGGGAACAATGCCGCACTAACTTAAGCGAGGTCAAAAAGAAGGAATCGGTAAAACAACCGATTCCTTCTTTATCGTGTTTTTAAGTTATTTGCTCTGACACTTTGGCCAATCATATCAGTCGAGCAGACGATTGTTTTCATCGACGGACATGATGCGGGCGGAGCGGGAGATATCTTCAATATCACGTGTCCCGTCCCCATAACAAACACTGCATTGGTACTGCCACCCCTCATCATCAGAAAGCATACCTGTACCCTCACAGGCTTTGCACATATTATCGCGAGCCATGATTTATCCTCCTAACTGCTGACGGTCTTTTGCCCAATTGATAATGCCGCCTTTCAGCATGATCTCAATTTGACGTTCGGAAAGGCTGTGTCTGACATTGATTTGTTCATTCTTATCTTTGACATCAATTGAAAATTCATTCCCTTGCTGAATTTTATTCCGTAAATCGGTAAGCACAAGGGTATCACCGGACGAGAGTAAATCATAATCTTCCTCGTTAACGAATGTCAGCGGCAGCACACCGAAGTTCACGAGGTTCTGCCAATGGATGCGTGCGAAATCCTTTACAAGTGCCACGCGCAAGCCCAAATATCTCGGTGCAAGTGCGGCATGCTCACGGCTGGACCCCTGACCATAGTTAAAACCGCCGACAAGGGCATGACCTCCCTCATCAACCGTTGTCTTCCCCCTCTTATAATACGTATCGTCGATAATTTCAAATGTAAATTTGCTGATTTCCGGCAAATTGCTCCGGTATGGAAGCACACGGGCGCCACCAGCCAAAATCTCGTCAGTCGATATATTATCGGCCATTTTCAAAAGAATCGGCAGCTCCATATGATCAGGCATGGCATCCATTTTAGGAATTGAAGCAATATTCGGTCCCTTATTCAGTTCTACCTCTGTTGCCTGTTCATATGGCAATGGCGCATCCAAGAGATTCATATTCGCCGTTGCGTGCTTTGGTTCCTTAATTTTGGGATAATCTGCTTCGATTGTGCGCGGGTCGGTTATTTTCCCTGTTAATGCTGATGCAGCTGCCGTTTCCGGACTGCATAGAAAAACACTGTCTTCTCTCGTCCCGGAGCGGCCGGGAAAATTCCGCGGTGTCGTGCGCAAGCTGTTTCGGCCTGTTGCCGGCGCCTGTCCCATCCCGATACAGCCATTGCACCCTGCCTGATGCATTCGTCCACCGGCTTGAAGGAGGCTTGCAACATGGCTTTCTTTTACCAGATCAGTCAGCATTTGACGTGATGTCGGATTAATATCAAATGACACGCCATCAGCAATCTGCTCGCCATCAACCATTTCTGCCGCTATCGCAAAATCCCGATACCCCGGGTTTGCAGATGACCCAATATATGACTGGTAAATCGGTTTGCCTGCCAGTTCTCTCACAGGGACAACATTTCCCGGGCTGGATGGTTTGGCAATAAGCGGTTCCAGTTCAGACAGATCAACTTCTTCCAACACATCATACAATGCGTCTTTATCGGCCTCCAGTTCAATCCAATCATCTTCCCGGCCCTGCGCTTTCAAAAATCGCTTCACTTCTTTATCAGATGGGAAAATCGAGCCTGTTGCGCCAAGTTCCGCACCCATATTCGCAATCACGTGACGATCCATGGCACTTAACTTCTCAACTCCCGGGCCAAAATACTCCATCACAAATCCGACCCCGCCTTTAACATCATGCCGGCGCAGCAGCTCAAGAATGACATCTTTAGCACTGACCCAGTAAGGCAGCTCGCCTGTCAGTTTGATGCCCCATACTTTCGGCATTTTCACATGAAATGGTTCACCGGCAATGGCCATCGCGACATCAATCCCGCCTGCCCCCATCGCAAGCATCCCCATACACCCATTGGCACATGTGTGGCTGTCAGAACCAAGCAGCGTTTTCCCGGGCTTAGCCAGCCGCTGCATATGTACGGGATGACTAACCCCATTTCCCGGTCTGGAATAATACAGGCCAAACCGTTCTGTTGCACTTTGCAGAAACAGATGGTCATCAGGGTTCTTATTGTCTTCCTGAATTAGATTGTGATCGACATACTGTGCTGAAGCCTCAGTCTTTGCCCTGTCCAATTCCATTGCCTCAAGCTCCAGCATGACCAGCGTTCCGGTTGCATCCTGTGTCAATGTTTGATCAATTTTCAGCCCAACTTCTTCACCAGGGGTCATTTCACCGGTGACAAGATGGTCCTTTATCAATTTCTGGGTGATATTCAGTGGCATCGAAATCCTCCTGTCAAGTTCTTTTCCATTAAAGTTTATACATAAGTATACTTTCGTAGTATATGAAAAAGACATATAATTATTTCATACATAGGTGAATCTTTTCAGGATTTTCCACGTATTAGTTATTAACACTGTAAAAGGGGATGGAAAACGTGAATAACCATGAAATTGATTACGAACTCCACGGGGATGACATGCAATTCGTCGAAGTTGAACTCGACCCGCAGGAAACGGTGATTGCCGAGGCGGGCAGTCTTATGATGATGGATGAAGAAATCCAAATGGAAACGATATTTGGTGATGGAGCTTCCAACCAGGGCAGCGGGATTATGGGAAAACTGCTCGGTGCCGGAAAACGTGTCATTACCGGGGAAAGTCTGTTTATGACCACATTCACAAATGATGGAACCGGCAAAAAACACGTCTCCTTCGCTTCACCATTTCCGGGTAAAATTATGCCAATGGATTTAAGCGAGCTGAATGGCAAGCTGGTTTGCCAAAAAGATGCTTTTCTCGCTGCTGCCAAAGGTGTATCGGTCGGGGTTGAATTTCAGAAAAAAGCAGGCGTCGGCTTCTTCGGCGGTGAAGGCTTTATTATGCAAAAGCTTGAAGGTGATGGCATGGCATTTGTCCATGCCGGGGGAACCATGCATAAAAAACAACTCGCACCCGGCGAGACACTTCGGGTTGATACAGGCTGCCTCGTTGCGATGACACAGGATATCAATTATGATGTCGCATTTGTCGGCGGTGTCAAAACAGCTTTATTCGGTGGAGAAGGACTGTTTTTTGCAACATTGCGCGGCCCTGGTACAGTTTGGGTGCAATCACTGCCGTTCAGCCGTCTCGCCAGCAGAGTGTTTGCTTCAGCCCCTCAGGAGGGCGGTTCTGACAAAGGTGAAGGAAGCATTGCCGGCGGATTATATAACCTGTTTGGCGGTGACCGGCGCTAATAAAGTGAAACTTCATTCAGATAAATTGGTTTTTATTTCTTTAAATGATTAGATGAACAGAATCAGGCATTAAAGGACAGTTAACCACTGTTCTCAGACGGGTTACCGTTCTTTACATGCGGGATAAAGCGAAACTTTATTCAGTGGGATGCTCTTTCCCACTGAATATTAGTAGAGCAGAATCGGACATTTAGGGACAGTTAACCGCCGTTCTCAGGCGGGTTACTGTCCTTTACATGCGGGATAATATCGGTGTTTTTCGCACATACTATCCGCGAAGCCATTTTGATTGAGGTGGATTGTATGGGAAGAGATGAACATCGCACGAATCGCAGAGGAAGAGCTCGTCTGGCACAAACGCCGCAATATGCGAAAACGGACAGCAAAGCAGTTGAGTTTTCCGAGGAATTTGGTGATCACAACGACAAAATAGCTCAAGTCAGAAGACGTGCAGCTGAAAAACGCGTAAAAAACAATAGATCCTGATAAAAACCCGGCTGCCACCTCGTCTTTTCAGAGGTCAGAAGCCGGGAAGTCAGACTTGAGGAAAGTGCCCCCGACCCCCTGGGGCACTTTCTTTCATTTTAAAACCGCAATTTTGCCTAAGAGTCAGTCATCGTTTAAAATATCATATGAATACCTAAAAAAGAAGGTGGCAAGCATGGCGAAAAAGAATGTTGATGACTATTTGACGGAAGGGATGTACGGATCCCGGCAAACGAAACGATCTGAACGGAAACAATTCCTGGGAACAATCAGAGAACGCATTGTGATCGCGCTTACAAAAGGACAGGTCATGTCAGATAAAGGACTGGCACACCTCGATCAGGCAATGAAAGAAAACAAAGATGCCAAACTGTTTATGAACGGTGATGTGTCACATAAATTTTTGAAGGAAGAAAAAGATCTGGCCAATAAATACAATATTCCTTATACAGAAGTCACCAATGAGGATGCCGATACAGACATCGGCGCCGTCCTTGCGTATGATTATGCGATTGAGAAAGAAGATATTTTTATTGATGATAGTACAGATAACCAAACGAAAGAAAACACTGAAACAAATGAATCCTTCTTCGGAAAAATCAAGCGATTGCTCTCATAGCTTGCATAATGCGTTTGACTCAACCAAATTTTTCCTTAATCATCACTCATTATTATGGGTGATGATTTTTTATTTACATACGGCATTTATGTTATTTCAAACATAAAATCCAATGTGTTATACAAATTCCGGCGACATTAATGCGGTTTTTTGCCATAATCAAGAAAACAACGAAAGGCAGGTGCTTGTATTGCTGACTATAAACAATATTAATAAATCCTATGCTGGCAATCATGCATTGTCAAATGTCTCATTACACATCCCTGAAGGAATTTGTTACGGGCTTGTCGGTCCAAACGGGGCAGGTAAATCAACATTGATCAAAATTATCGCATCGGTCATTCATAATTTTGATGGGCATGTTCAGTTTTCCAATAACAAACTCCAAATCGGCTATGTCCCGCAAGAGATTTCTTTGGAGGAAACGGTAACAGCATACGATAATCTGTATTTTTTTGGCAAACTTTACGGCTTGTACGGAAAAGTATTAAATAGGCGGGCGAATCAGGTCTTATCGGAAATAGGTCTTGAGAACCGCGGAAAAGACAAGGTGCTGACCTTCTCAGGTGGAATGAAGCGGCGATTAAATATAGGGTGTGCGCTCATGCACAAGCCTAGGCTGATCATCACGGATGAACCAACTGTTGGTATCGACCCGCAATCACGCCAGTACATTTTTCAAATGATTGAGCAGCTTAAAGCAAACGGCTGTACCATTATATATGCCAGCCACTACATGGAAGAAATCGAGCAAATATGTGATGAAGCAGCATTTATGGATCATGGACAAATTGTGGAAAACGGCCCGGTTGAAAGTCTGCTGCAAAAATATGCTATTCCTGCTGTTTATGTTAAAGGGCAACATGGTCTCCCTGATGATATTGATCAATATGGTTCAGTCACAAGCAAAGATAATGGCTATTTAATAACAACAAGCAACCCACTTAAAGTAATGGAAAAACTGATCGATTTCAGCAGGATGAAGGATTGCAGGCTAGAGCGGCTGGAACTTTCCAAGCCGAGTCTGGAAGAGGTTTTCTTTGCATTAACAGGAACCCAACTGAGGGATTAGCCACCAAATAAAGGAGGATATCAGATGAATGCCATTGCGAGTTTGGAATTGAAAAAAAATCTCCAGGATCGCGGCCTATTATTTTGGACGTTGATACTGCCGATTGTATTTACTGTATTATTTATTGCTGTCTTCACATCCGGGGCAGGCGAAACAGAAAGCCGGCAAGTCATTTCATCTATAGTCCCGGGGTATACAATTATGTTTGTTTTCTTTATTATGATATCAATGACAGAATCGTTTATTAAAGACCGGGACAAAGGCATGGTTGCCAGAATCGCCAGCACACCGCTGTCACCGTATTTATATATATTGGGAAAATGGATCCCTTTCATATATATAGTGATGATACAAATTATGATATTGCTTTTATTTGGAAAAACAGTATATGATATTCCACTGGAGCAGCCGGTATATTTATTGTTTTTATCCGTACTGTTAACTTTTACGGTCACAGGAATTGGATTGGCGCTTGCTGTGATTGTCAAAACCAATAATATGGGGATTGCCTTGACACAAGTCATCGCTCTGGGCGGGGCAATGCTTGGCGGACTCTGGATGCCGGTGGACATGATGCCGGATATCCTCCAGACAATCAGCGCATTTCTACCACAGTACTGGGGACACCAGGCTTTTCAGGATGCTATGGCAGGCACGCTGCAATTTGCTGACTTTTTACAGATATCCCTTATTCTCTCAGGATTTGGCCTGTCAGGATTTATAGCAGCCTTGTTAGGCTACCCGAACTTTTTAAAACGGGCAAAGGGATAGAGAAAACAGGGGGGTTGATGATGAAAGTAAACATCGATATCGATGATAAGCACACGGAACCATCCATCTCCATTCAAACGAATGAATGGTCTGAGGAACTGGAAGAAATCGTTGCTATCATTAAACGAAAAAACCGGCAGCGGTTATTCGGGGTTGAATCCGATCAAACCGTTCTGCTTGACCCTAACAATATTGATTTTGTGTATGCTGAAAAAAGGAGAATTTTTGCGTGTATTAGTAATCGAAAAGTGGAGATACGAATGAAACTTTTTGAAGTGGAAGATATGTTAGCCCCCTATGACTTCATGCGCTTTTCCAAATCTGTAATTGGCAACCTTAATCAAATTGAGCGCTTTGAATTGTCATTTAACGGAAACCTTTGTGTTTACTTCCACTCCGGAAATAAAGAATATATTACACGAAAATATGTGGCACCAATCAAAAACAGGTTGGCGATGGGAGGGCAGTCAGATGATCGTTGAAGCAATCAGGAGAAGCTTAATGGGGATAGCTTTTGGTGGTATTATTACATTCATTGCACTTACGATTGTGAATTTTACTGATACAGATGTTTCCGTTTCGCAAATATGGATTTATATGCTCTGTTCCTTTATTCTTGGTATCTATTTTGGTTTGGCATCGTTCATCTTTGAGGATAACGGGTGGAGTGAATTGAAAGCAACGGTCATCCACTTCATCATGTCGATTGCCGTTTACTTTATCATCGCGCTGTTTATTGCCAAATGGATTCCATTTACCTTATCAGCTATTCTATTGAGCTTCTTAGTTTTTATCGTCATTTACGTCCTGTTTTGGATCGGTTATTATCTGTATTACAAAAAAGTGGAAGAATCGATGAACACCAATCTCCGAAAAGACGACTGACAACTCCGGCTGCGATGATTTCGAATAACAATTTACAGTTTTGGAATAATAAGGGCTGGAGGTGTCTCTGATATGACGCATCAATACCTTTGCCCGAATTGCAAAACAAATCGTTCCCGGTTTAACATTATCGAACAAGTGGCAAAGTCGGTGAAATTGGACCCGCAAACCGGGGAACTATTAAATGATTATACAGAGGGCCAGCCGGAAGTTTTTCATATTACCTACTCTGGCCCGGAGTATAAAATACAATGCGGTTCATGCGGGCTGGTTGAAGATGAGCTGACCTTTGTGAAGTTTGCTGAACATGATCGCAATAGCCGGCAGTAGTGTCATATGCGATATATCGTTATAACACATTGCATCAAATGCGCTTCGGGTAATACTCATATCGGAGCGTTTTTGTACGTACGGATTACACTCTGACAGCGTAACCCACAAAATCATTTTCCGGATTCTCATCGCTTGCACATAAAGTGAATCTTCAATCAGTGGGGGTTTTCTTTCCCCTCTGATTGTTAGATGAACGAATCGGACATTTACTGGCAATTGAACCCCCTCCTAAGCTTCATCGTATACGCGCACATTTGAGGTGAAGGTCTTACTCCCATGAAAATCCACTGTTAGTTAGCACGAAAAATGTCCAGTATAGACAATATAAAACCATTTTCATCCTAATTGGTGAATCTTTGATTCATGGATGGCTGCCAGTTACATGTGGGATAATACGTATGTCCCAAATTAAAAATATAATGCAAAAAATTCTTGGATATAACATAATTATTTGATTTTGCATTCCTTTAACAATAAATTCTATTGACAATATCTTTTATAATTATGATTTCGTCTCACAAACGGCATTTTTCTTTGGTTTAATTCCGCTTAATTTAAAGTTGCGCCCTGTAATATAGCGTGATATAGTTTAAACAAGTTTCACCGCAATAAGAGGAGGTGAGAAAATTGGAAACGATTTTACAGCAGTTAGTCAATGATATCAAAGACATCAAGATTAACATGGCGACGAAAGATGACTTATCGGGGATGGCGACAAAAGATGACATCCAACGTCTTGAAGAGAGACTTAAAGAAAAAATAGATGACAATGCGGCAAAGATAGATGATAATGCAGCAAAAATAGATCGTAATTACAGCCAAATCAATCGAAATTTCAATCAGGTTGCAATAAATTCAGAAAAACTGCAGGCGTTATCAGAAAGCAGTCAAAGACAGGATAAATCGATGGAAACCCTCGCCTTACGCTCCATTGAACATGAAACAAAGCTAAGAAATTTATAGGATGCACTACGAAAAATTAATGTAAATAATTGGAAAAATCAACAAATCTGAATACCTATTAGAGCAAAATAAGTTTCTCCGCATCTGACAAAAGTAATTGCTCTACAAAAAGTCACCCCAGCTTCCGAACTTCTTTAAAGATTCCAATTCAACAGCCACCTAAAGCGTGATTAACATTCATTCTAATCCTTATTCATCATGTTCATCCCGGTATAAAAGCATCTCCCACCCTTTACATACAGAAAACGGTTTCATATAATAGGTATAAGTGTTACAAGTGAAGGAGGCAGCAATTTGGGTGATATAAAAGAAGGCACCCTATTATGGGAGCCGGATGAAAAACGAAAACAGCAATCTAAAATCTATGATTATATGAATTGGTTAAGCGAACATAAAAACTTGCAATTTAACGACTATCATTCACTGTGGAAATGGTCTGTCAACGAATTGGAGAACTTCTGGACATCAATCTGGGAATATTTTGATATCCAGGCGAAAAACCCGTATGAAACGGTTCTGACATCACATCAGATGCCCGGGGCTAAATGGTTCCCGGAAGCAACCGTCAACTACACCGAACATATTTTCAAAGACCGGGACAATGATAAGCCGGCCATCATCCATTCGTCAGAATTGCGCGGAACAGAAGAAATAACATGGCAGAAGCTGTACCAGGACACAGCCGCTATGCAGCAAACTTTTAAAAATCTTGGAGTTGCAAAAGGTGACCGTGTCGTGGCCTATGTTGCTAACATCTATGAAACTGTTGTGGCTTTCCTCGCGACTGCAAGCCTTGGCGCGATTTGGTCGAGTGCATCGCCGGATTTTGGCACACAAAGCGTGATTGACCGGTTTAAACAAATCGAACCGAAAGTGATGGTAACCGTTGATGGCTATCGTTACGGGGGAAAAGATTTTGACCGGATTGATGTTGTGGAAAATATCCAGTCAAAACTGCCGACTTTGGAAGCAACTATTGCTGTTCCATATTTGAACAAACAACCGGATACCAGCAGAATGAAAAATGTCACGCTATGGGAAGATGCGGTTGCTGAGTCAGGAACTCTGACTTACGAGCACGTTAACTTCAATGACCCGCTTTGGGTGTTGTTTTCCTCCGGTACGACCGGCAGACCGAAGCCGATTGTTCAAAGCCAGGGCGGTATTTTACTGGAACACCTGAAGGCATTGACATTCCACACAGACCTTGGAAAAGACGATCGCTTCTTCTGGTATACGACAACAGGCTGGATGATGTGGAACTTCCTTGTTGGCGGACTGCTGACCGGCAGTGCAATTATTTTATACGATGGCAACCCGGCCTACCCGGATAAACGGATGCTCTGGAAATTTGCCCAGGATACGAAGATGACGGTCTTTGGTACCAGTGCGAGCTATATTACCGCCTGCATGAAAGACGAAAAACTGAAGCCAGCTGAGGAATACGACTTGAGTCATCTCAAGAGTATCAGCTCAACCGGATCCCCACTGCCGCCGGAAGGATTCCAATGGTGCTATGACAATGTGAAAGAGGATCTTTGGATTGCCTCAGCAAGCGGCGGAACCGATGTCTGCACAGCATTTATATTAGGGGCTCCTATTTTGCCGGTGCATGCAGGGGAACTGCAGTGCCGTGGTCTCGGTGCAAAAATAGAAAGCTTTGATGATGATGCCAATCCGCACATTGAAGAAGTCGGTGAACTCGTCCTGACTGAGCCATTCCCATCTATGCCGATTTATTTCTGGAATGACCCGGACGGCAGCAGACTGCATGACAGTTATTTCGATATGTTCCCGGGTATTTGGCGACACGGGGATTACTTGAAAATCACTGACCGGCATACATGCGTCATCTATGGGCGTTCTGATGCCACGATCAACCGGGGAGGAATCCGAATCGGAACAAGTGAAATTTATCGTGCGGTTGACCATGTGAACGAAGTCAGTGACAGTCTGATCGTGGATGTTCCAAAAGGCGAGGGAGACTCTTATACACCATTATTCGTCCTGATGAAAGATGGCGAGGAATTGACCGAGGATGTAAAGAAAACAATCAAAAGTCAGATCCGGACTCACTGTTCACCTCGACATGTTCCAAGCGGGATTTACGAAGCGCCGGATCTTCCAAAAACATTGAACGGCAAAAAACTGGAAATACCAATTAAAAAGATTTTGATGGGCAAACCGGTAAGTGAAGTGGTCAATAAAGGGTCACTGAGCAATCAGGATTCACTTGATTATTTTATCCAGTTTGCAAATGATCAAGCCAAAGCAAGCTTCTAGAAAAAAACCAGTCTTTTATGTGATTAAAGAGGATGCCGGATTTTCGGCATCCTCTTTTCTAATAAGCTGGTCGCTATGAAATTTTAAAACCAACTATCTGATTGTTTGTTTAACAATGGACCAGATGGACATAAAAAATAAAATTATCAAAAGTGCTGCAGAAATCATTGCTATCGTTGTCGTAACAATTGATTTGTGATTTATAATCATATAAAAATTCACAAACAACAGCACTGTAACTAGCAATGGGAATACATATAAGCCACGTTTCCCGTTCATTTTATTCCGCAGTTTCAGTTCCATTGAGGCTCACCTCTTAATAACAGGGATGTCAGGAAATTTCAGGTGTATATAAGGTATTATCATATGGGCGGCATGATGCCCTTTAACCACCGTAAACCATAATCGTTCATTCCTAGTCTGGGCCATTCCCTGTTTACAGCTATCATACACATCCCCTAATGCGATTTTGGGACAGGAAACTGCGAACGGGATTTAATCCAAACAACTATTTATAAGTAAGGTGCCTTACTTTGATGGACTTGCCCAAATCAGACTTATAATACCTGTCCAATAACTATTCTTGTAATCAATCTTCAAATCAGATTCTTCAACGATTTTCATCATGTTCCGGTCACAATGGCATCCGGCTGCCTTTTTGAACAACGGATCCGCTATTCTTTGAGCAAACGACAATGCCGAATTTGAGCTGATGCCGTGTTCCATCAACAGGATGGTGCCATCTTTTCGGCACCAACGGTTAAATTGATTCAATATCCTCGTTGGATGAGGATAGCCGCACATCGTCAACGTGGAAACAATGCAATCAAATGAATTCGCTTCAAAATCCAGCTCCTCGGCGTCCTTTTGCAGAAATTCCGCATCAATTTGGTAATCTGCAGCAGTTTGCTTGGCACTTTTAATCATCTCAGGGCTGAAATCAACTGCTGTAACGTGAACATTTTCCTTGTTGTAATGGGGAAAGTTAGCGCCAATGCCAACACCAACTTCCAGGATGTTTCCGTTGGCATTTGCTAAAAGAAGCCTTCTCCAGCGTTCCAAGTGACGATTGTTGCAGATATTCTTATACATTTTGACATGTTTATCGTATTTTCTGATCAGCTTTTCTTTTTTCATCCCTTCACATCCATTCGACAACTGGACGTCCAGTCATTTCAATTAGGCTTTTAGACTAGTGCCGCTTGTCATTCCCGGCGCAAAATACCGAACATAAGCATGTCCTCAGGCTCACCGTCGCGTGTTAAATATTCCCGTTGACCGCCTTCATGCTTAAAACCGCTCTTTTCATAAGCAGCAATCGCCCGCTTATTGCTCTCAAACACCGTCAGTTGCACACGATGCAGATTGAGCTCCCTGAACGAAAAGGCCAACCCCAACCTGAGAATTTCCTGACCATATCCTTTGTTCCAATTTGATTGGTCTCCTATTCCAAGTGACAGCCACGCGTTCCGATTCACCCAATCAATTGAATCCAGCTCCAGAAAGCCGATTAAATCATCCGATTCCAATGTTCGTACAGCAAATAAAAATTCATTCGTCTTGAGCTTTTTCAAATACCATTCTTTTAATTCCTCTTCGGTTTTCGGAAAAGCGGGAGACGAATCCATCAATCGGATAAATTCCTCGTCCTGATGCCACTGTTCTAATATAGATATATCATGTTCTTTAAACCTGGTCAGTTTGATTTTGTCTCCTGTCAGTAATTTCACTTTACCCTCTCCCCACCTTCATTCTAAAATGCCACATCAAAACGGAGTGGCGTTCTTCTTTGAAACAATACTCGCATCAACGGCCTGAAATTTTTGCACGTTTACATTTTAAGTGAATCGCCCTCCAATAAATGTTCCGTCCTATTATAGAGTTCACAGTTCCAGCTGCGCCCGCATTTTATCAGGGAAGTTAGTGACGTATTCTTCAAGGATTCATCCATATTTGAACCGGGACAAAGTGCTTTTAAAAGCGTCTTAATGAATGCTCCGTGGCTGACGATCAATACATTTTGGTTCACATGTTTTTCACTAATCTCATCAATAAACGCGTTCCCTCTGGAAATAATACTGTCATGTGATTCGAATTGCATATCCAGTTCACGCCAGTTGGGGCCCCATCTCTGGATCCTTTCTTCCTCTGTTGTTCCTTCAGTAAGCCCTCCGCCTCTTTCACGGAGCCTGGAATCCAAGTTCAGTTGTGTTCCAAGCTTAGCATTCAGAATTTCAGCCGTCTGCTTCGCCCGCAATAGATCACTGGAATAGACGACATCCCATTCACTTGCTTCCAATCGGTATGCCAAAAGACGAGCCTGACTTAGGCCTTCTTCATCCAAGGGGATATCTGAGCTCCCTTGTGCTCTTCCTTCCTTATTCCATTGTGTAACACCATGACGGACAAATCCGATCGTCGTCATTTAAGCAGCACTCCCCCCAAAAATATTTATTACAAACACTATGACGATGTTAATGCGAATTACATATCTATTTTCCTATTAACTTTCTAAGACTTGGAACCTGTTCAGCCAGTGAATAGTTTACTGCGCCTTCCCAAAATATTTCTGCAAGCCGCTTTCAGATTTCAAATCCCTTTGGAGGATTATTTAAACGAATCTATTTGGATGCAGGCATATTATTCAGTGTTTCAAGATAAGTCCGGATTCTATTTTTATTCTTAAGCATAATAACATTCTTTTCCGGCCCCATTTCCTGAAAAGCCTGAAGCCTCTCTCGCATCTTTTTCTTACGTGAACGATAGGTGGTACAGATAAACTTCAGAAACGTATAGTCTAACTTTTCCTTACATCCATTCCCCATATCAGGCCTGGTTTTGCCGATATGTGTCAGCCAACGTTTAGTTACTCTATAGAGGCACACAATCAAAGGCAGCTCAAGGTATATAATGGTATCGGCCTTTTCAGCACGAATATCATACGTGCTGCTGTAGTTGCCTTCGATAATCCACTGCTTGCGGGTGACAATCTCTTTTTGTGCGCTCTTAAAATCTTCTTTTGGTGCTTCCACCCAATTTGGCCGCCAGTGTAATGCATCGAGATGAAAGACTTCTACATTCAGCCGTTCACCCAATTCACGGGCAAACGTGGACTTCCCCACACCTGCTGAAACGCCCACCACCATGATTCGGTCCATTATACATCTCCCCGCTATTTACTAAATTCTTTCTGTTGATTCGTGGCAGATCTATAGCGATTCCCGCTCCATCTACAGCGATTTTCGAACAATCTACAGCGATTATCCACTCAATCCGGAATCACGTCTTCTGTCCAACCACTTTTTCCTGAGTGCCCAGGCTTACGAATACATAGGCAAAGAACGACACTACAACCGGCATGACGACTGAATGCAGACCGAACGGCTGCGGGAAAAAGCTATCCGATAGAATGTACAGGCCGACCCCGGTAATCATTGAAGCAAGCGCCCCGTATTTATTGCCTTTTTGCCAATAGAGACCCATCACAATCGGCCAAATAAAAGCTGCTTCAAGTCCGCCAAAGGCAAACAGGTTCAGCCAGATAATCAGATCAGGTGGATTCAGTGCCATAAGAAATACGATGACACCGAGAACTGCGGTGACACCGATACTCAGTCCTTTCACGCGCTGATGTGATGCTTTTGGCTCAACATAATTCAAATAAACATCCTTTACGATGGATGAACTCACCAGCAAGAGGAGTGAATCGACCGTTGACATGATAGCCGCCATCGGAGCTGCCAGCACGATGCCTGCCAGCCAGTTTGGGAGCACTTCCAGGGCAATCAGCGGCATAACTTTATCACCAACTTCAATCCCCGGCAAAATCGGACGGGCGAATACACCGATCAAATGCATGTTTAACATAATCACACCGACGACAATGGTACCAATAATAATCGCACGGTGCATCGAACGGGAATCTTTATAAGACATCGCTCTCACCGTGATCTGCGGCAAAGCTACAACGCCGACACCGACCAAAATCCAGAATGACGACACAAATGCCGGTGTCAGTGTCCCTTCTGCGCCATACGGTGTAATCAAATTCGGATTTTCCGCACTTAGATCCGAAACAATATTGGAAATACCGCCGCCTGCTATAATCGTCGCAATCAGTAATACAAGTGTTCCAACAAACATGATTGATCCCTGAATCGAATCAGTGAGTGCCACTGCCCGAAAACCGCCAATAACAACATAGATAAGCACTAATACTGCAAAAATGAATAGTGCCGTTGTATAAGGGATTCCGATCAGAGATTCAATCAAACGGGCTCCGCCAATCCACTGGGCTGCCATCGCTGAAAATAAAAAGATAATGATACTGAATGCCGAAATCAGGACAACCCATTTCGATTTGTATCGTTCCTTCAAAAAATCGACCATTGTCAGTGCATTATATTTACGGGTGACAATCGCAAATTTTTTACCAAGGACCATTAACACAAAGTAGCCGGTTGACACTTGAGTCATTGCCAAGAGCACCCAGCCAAGACCTTCCGTGTAAGCAGTGCCCGGCCCGCCGATAAAACTGCTGGCACTGCCATATGTAGCCGTCATTGTCATTGCCAGGACAAACCCGCCAAGACTTCTTCCGCCCAGAAAATAATCCTGCATAAATGTGTTGGACGATTTTATATATTTACCTGCCCACACACCTGTGCCAAATATAATTAATATAACACCAATTAATGGAACTAATGCCTGCCAATTCATTATTCCTCTCCCTCTTCATCAAACGGAACTTCCACAAACCATTTTTTCACTGCAATAATCACAAGTACTGCCATGACCACAAAACCAAGCACACAACTGTAAAAAAACCATGCCGGCAGCCCAAAGACATAAGTGTACTCTGAAGGATCCTTTCCTCCAAGACCATATGCAAACGCAAACCACCAGATGAAGTTAAAAACAACCAGTCCAACGCCGATCAGTGCTTCCCGGTTGGCTGTTTTATAGCGTGGATCACTTTTAGCCGTATTTTCTTCCTGCATACTATCATCCCCTTGTTACATCAAAATTCCACGACCAGACTTTTTACGACCTTTTTCTCTATATAATATAACATAATACAGCGCATTGTAAATATTCGAAAAATTAAACCGGGATTTTTGAGACAAATTAAAAAAGAGCAACCTCTTACGTTGCTCTTTTTAAAGCATCCTATTCGACTGTTTCATGGGTTGCCGGTGCCGGTGCTTTTCGTACCAAACACATAATTCCGGCAATCAGATAGAATAAACCGCCGAATATCAGCCCTCCAAATGTCGCAAGGGTGCTTACAGCTGCCACTACAATCAAAATAATTCCAGCTGCTTTCGGCTTTTTATCACCTGTCATGAATACGATTGAAAGAATACCGAGAACGACGGCAATTAGCGAAAGAACAATTAAAAACCAGCCGCCTCCCTGGAAAAAACTGAGAACAGTTTCCATGTCAGCTTGTGCTAATTCCGGCTGCTGCTGCTGGATTTCCTGGCTCGCATCATTCCAAAGCGCTTCATTATTAAAAAACCATACCATCGTGGCTCCCATTAGTGCGAAAAAACCATAAATAAGTGCGCCAATAATGCTTAATACAACTTCACCTGTTCTGCTCATTAAAATTTCTCCTCCCTTGCATCTTCGTTATCTTATGCGACGTTTTCAATGAATTATTCAACGTCTCTATATTTTACTAATTGTACCACATACGCGTCCAATCTTTCCTCAATTAATGAGCGAGTCAATCCTCTCACACCCAAAGCCTCCCACCTAGGATAAACCTCCGGGGGCCGTCCAGAAAATTAATCAGTGCTATTATGTCCCAATACTGATTATACGGCACTCCGGCATAGCGCTGGTAGGCTTGTACAAAGATTTTGGCTGTAAGGGATCCATAAAGCATTGCCAGATTTTCATTCGCTCATTTCTTTTCTGACTGTCATTCTATCAAAGTCAATTTGGAATTTTAATAAAATCCTGACAAAATCGTATCCGTTTGTTACACTTAGAATGAATAAAACAATATTTTATAACTACTAGGGGTGCCCAAAAAACGCGGGCTGAGAGGAAAGGCGTCTACAAGCTTTCCGACTCTTACGGACCTGATCTGGCTAACACCAGCGTAGGGAAGTAGTCTGACAGCAATTTTGATATCAGCTATTTCAGGAGCCAGGTCCAGACTATGGATCTGGCTTTTTAAATTTCCTTCCGCCCCTAATGAGAGGAGGACTGAATTGAACCGGACACGTTTACTGACAACAATGGCCGTTTTTGTGGCGATTGGAACACTGGGCGCACAGCTTCTATGGTTCCCGGCAGGCGTTGCCAAGGCCTATCCTGTACAGCACGCGGTCAACGTCATGGCTGCAGTTACACTTGGCCCCGGACCGGCAGTCATCATTGCTTTTATGATCGGTCTTCTCCGCAATATGCTTGGCCTTGGAACATTGCTGGCGTTTCCCGGGGGCATGATCGGCGCTTTATTGGCTGGTTATCTCTATCGTCTGACTGACAAAAAAGGGTTGGCTGCATTCGGTGAAGCAATAGGCACCGGGATTTTCGGTTCATTGTTCGCCGTTCCATTCGCCCGTATTCTGCTGGGCAGTTCAGCCGGCGCGCTCTTCTTTATGCCATCGTTTCTCGTCAGCAGTATATCGGGTGCATTAATCGGCTGGTTTATCGTTTCGAAAGTGAAACAGGCGAATTTACTGGAAAATCACGTATAAGGAGGTTTTATTATGAACCAAGTACCTGCAGCCCTAACAATCGCCGGTACCGATCCAAGCGGCGGCGCCGGCGTTCAGGCTGATCTTAAAACATTTCAGGAATTAAAAACGTATGGCATGTCGGTCATTACATCTGTTGTTGCCCAGAATACAACAGGCGTTCAGGATGCAGAGCATATGTCGGTACCAATGATTAAGCAGCAGTTGGGATCGGTTATTTCCGATATTCCGTTCCAGGCATTCAAAACCGGCATGCTGGCTAACATCGAGATTATGGACGCTGTTGCAGAAAAAATTTCCGGATTGGATATTCCTTATATTATGGACCCGGTTATGGTAACGACAAGCGGACATACGTTAATCGCAGAGGATTCCCGCGCGTACCTGCGTAAGAATCTGTTGCCAATGACAGCGTTGGTTACACCGAATATCCTGGAGACAGAGGTGATTACCGGAGAAACAATAAAAACACCCGAAGACATGCAGCAGGCGGCCAAGCAAATTGTTCATCAATTCGGCGCAGGTGCTGCGCTCGTGAAAGGCGGTCATATGGCGGATGAAGCAGTCGACTTTTTATACGATGGTGAAAAGTTGCATACGTTCTCAACCGAGCGCATCGATACGACAAACACACACGGAACGGGATGTACCTATTCAGCAGCCATTGCGGCTTATGTAAGCCACGGTTACAAGCTGCCGGATGCCGTCCGAAAGGCAAAAGATTTTATAACGGCAGCTATCCGCCATTCATTTTCCGTCGGACAAGGGAGCGGTCCGACCAATCAGTGGGCACATCGAATAGAAAGGGTGAAGTAAATGAAACAAACCATTATTCAAGAAGCACGCGAAACGATGCCGCTCATCCATCATCTGACCAATCAAGTTGTCATGAATTTTTCAGCTAACGGGCTGTTGGCGTTCGGTGCTGCACCGGTCATGGCCAAAGCTGAAAAAGAAGCAGCTGATATGGCTTCCAATGCCGATGCTGTCCTGCTCAATATCGGGACGCTGACAGCCGATGAACTTTCGGCGATGATCCATGCAGGAGTCGCCGCCAACGAAAAAAGTATTCCGGTTGTACTTGATCCTGTAGGTGTTGCCGCAACCCCGTTCCGAACAAAAGCTGTGAAAAATATTCTGGAACAAGTGAAACCGACTGTGATTAAAGGAAACGCAGGGGAACTTGCACACCTGGTAGAAATTCCCTGGGAAACAAAGGGTGTCGAATCAGTCGGTGACGGCAATGCCGATGAGATTGCGACTAAAGTGGCTGAAACATATCAAACGGCTGCTGTTGTCACCGGAAAAACGGATGTGATTTGCACTGGCAACAAGGTTTTGCAGAATCAAACAGGCCACCCGATATTAGGTCAAATTACCGGCGCCGGCTGTCTGCTCGGATCAATTTTAACAGCTTGCCTGACAACAAACGAGTCCATCGGGGAACAGGCATTAACCGCACTTAAATTTTACGGGTGCGCCGCAGAACATGCTGCCGGGCGAACAGATGTCAATGGTCCGGGAACGTTCCTCCCCCATTTCATCGATGCGCTGTCACTTGACCCCTCCGAACTGGAAAGAACATAACTTATGAATCTCAGAAAATACTTTATCATGGGGAGTCAGAATTGTGACCGAAAACCTGAAGATATTCTCGAAGAAGCGGCAAAATCCGGCATTACCGCTTTCCAGTACCGGGAAAAAGGGACGGGCGCTTTAACCGGACAAGAAAAGCTGACACTGGGACAGAGGCTGCGTGACATTTGCACCCGTCATCATGTCCTATTTTTCGTAAATGATGATACTGACCTGGTCGAACCGCTGGAAGCTGATGGCATCCATCTTGGACAGGATGACATGCCTCTTGAAAAAGCGCGGGAGATGTATCCTGATAAACTAATTGGATTATCTGTGTCAAATCAATCCGAAGTCGACAATAGCTCCATTCAGCTGGCTGACTATCTCGGGGCCGGTTCGGTATTCGAAACACCATCCAAGGACGATGCCGAACAAACAGTCGGACTGGAATGGATCAGAACATTGAGGCGTCAATATCCCAACATGCCGATTGTCGGGATCGGCGGGATTACTGAAGAAAATGCGGTCTCCGTCATTGACGTCGGAGCGGATGGCGTTGCTGTCATTTCAGCCATCACCCTGGCCGGCAATGTGACGGAAGCTGTTAGGAAGCTTTGAATGGGAAAAGAAAACGTCTTTTCCCATTCTGCTTTACTCCATTTAAGCAAACTGTTTAATAACCCATCATATCGGCTCACTCACATTTTACCGAACAAATTGTGAACTTAAGCAGATTCTGTGAAAACTTCAGCCAAATTCGGTTTGATGAAACTTTTATGCCATTTTTTCGTAATTTATTATAGATGGTGCCACACCAAAGATTGTGATCCCCTTTTGTTAACTTTAATCATTTAGTTTGTATTCCGCTCTGCATACTCAGCCATCGCATCCCGCATGAACACAGCCAGACCGTCACCATATTTGTCGATGTTTTTCGTGAAGCGCTCGTCATCGACATACATCTGTCCGAGTCCTTTAAAAGCATCAAGTGAGTAGTTGCCAATTTTATTCAGGTAATCATACCAGACTTTTATGGCAGCTTGTGCTTCATCCGAGTCAGGTGTTTGATGTCGGACAGCTGCAATATCCCGATAAATTCGATCAAATTCTTCGCCCATTCTTTTCTGTTCATCTTTTGACATCTGCTTGATTTTAGCATTTGATTCATCAATTGCCTCATCACCCCAGCGTTCGCGTGCTTCCTGTTCATATGGGTTGTGACTGAAGTCAATTCCTTCAAATTTTTCCTTATCACTCATTTCAATCTCTCCTTTCGCATGCCGGATCGTCTTATCAATTGTCGCAATCATGTTATCGAGACGGGAACGTTCCTCCAGCAGCATCTTACGCTGGACCCGAAGTGCCTCTTCCCTGTCAAATGATCGACTATTGATAATCTCCTTTATTTTTTTCAAAGGGAAGCCCAGCTGTTTAAAAAACAGTATCTGCTGTAATGTTTCGAGATCCTTCTCTGAATAGATCCGGTAGCCTGATTCTGTTGTCTGCTCCGGCTTCAGAAGACCGATCTCATCATAATGATGCAGTGTGCGCACACTGATGCCGACTAATCCGGCCACTTCTTTTACTTTCATCAATATGACCTCCCTTCAATTGTTACTGTAAAGTATAACGTAACGTTAGAGTCAATAGGGGATGACTGAAATTAAATCCGTATTAGTGTTTGTTCAAAAAGGAGGATAAAGTGAAGCTTCATTCAGCGGAATGATTTTTTCCGTTGAATGTTAATTGAACAGAATCGGGCATTTATGGTCAGTTAGCCGCCGTTGTTTGGCGGGTTACTGATTCATTATATGCGGAAAAAAAAGACCGAGAAGTTCGAGGCGGCGCAGTTTCGAGCAGTGGAATGTATGCCTATAGATACATGAGCACAAGGAATGCTTCCCTGAATCCGCATCGCAAGCGAGCATTAGTAGTTTTCTTTTCCAAGGAGCGGAGAAACCAGCCAACTAGAAACACCGACGTGTCATTGTTACCGAACTTTTTGAACAACCTCTATTATTTAAAAAGACAAAATCACCAGCATCATACGCCCATACAACAATAGACGAATAGCCATATGCTAAAGAGAAAGAAAAATAAGGAGGAAATTGAATATGAATCATAACCAGCCACCATATGACGATGCAAGAATATTTAATCTGCCATGGTTTCAAGATGGCGGTCCCGGGTCAGGGCCTCCATTCGGCGGACCACCCGGACAATCAGGAGGCGGTCCTCCATTCAGTGGGCCACCCGGACAGTCTGGTGGAGGACCACCGTCAGGATTTCCGGGTGGACAGCAGCAAGTCAGTGCACCCTCATCCCCGCCTCCGTCATTCACACCACAACAGCCACAAACACAGCAGGTACAAGGTGACTTCGGTGTATTTGCAGTCGATCCGGGGGCAATCCAGAGATGCTTATTTCGATTCACGTATATCTGGCTAAGATGGGATTCATTCTGGTTTTTCCCGGTCTTTATCGGCAGACAGTCGATTGCAGGCTTTAGGTGGCAGCAGAACAGATGGGTCTACTATGGTGTCGACTTAAATAATATACAGTCATTCCAGTGCTATTAGATCCAATTGCCAGGAACGGTCTCGTTTTCCTGTTATTGATAGCCTCGGAGAAGATATAACAAAAGCCACCATTCGATGCGAACGGTGGCTTTTCTTCAGTCATTTTTAATATCTTCAACAATAGTCTCAACTTCATTCCTGGAAATCTTTTCACGGCCTTCTTTTAATGCCTTTAAAGTACGCTTAGCTAATGCAAGCGGAATCCGGCAAAACAGCTTTATCGTCCGGGTATTGATATCCTTCAGGTATTCATCCGCCTTGGTCAGATTTTTTTCAGTATAGGCGAACAAATCATCACGCGTCCATCCGTCCGGAACAAAACTGACACCGCGTTCTTTGTCTTCATCCTGATTCCGTAAAACATTAACAGCCTGAAGACCGCGGCCATAGCCAATCGCAAGCCCCCGGTCGGTCTGTGTCCCGTCATACCATTGCCAAATATCAGACAGCATAACCCCGACAAGACCGGCTACATAATAGGTATAATCATCCAGATCATTCTCGTTTTTGATATGCCATTCTTTTTCGGCCCAGTCTGCCATACCGGAAGCCATAACGCCCGTTGACTCTTTTACCTTACCGGCAATCCCATCCGGGCAAAGGCGAACCCAGTCGCCAAGCCGTAACGACACCTCAGGCAAAATCGTTTCATAAGGCTGTACTAATTCGTGAAAAGCTTCTTCATCAAAGGTGTCACGTTTCAATAATTCACTTATCGCGCGGAGCAAATATTGTTTTGTTTCTGATTCCAATTCTTCATGATCTTCTATTTCATCAACAGCACGCATGCATAAATAGGCTGAGCCCACCGTCTGATCCAGCGGAGACTTCAGCAGCGTAATCGGTATGTAAAATGTGCGGCTTGTCTGTTTCAATATGTTATTTGCATCTTTTTGCAACTTTTTCGCTTCACTCAACGGTGACGCCTCCCTTAATAGCATTTCCATTATAACAAAAATGACCCGTAAATTATACGAAAATCATCAAACAAAAAAAGGGAGTACCCTGAAGTACCCCATCTACTTTCTATGGTCGATTTTAATTGGTCTGCCTTTCCTCGGTCTCTCCCACATAAGCCCTTGTTCAAGCGCCATTTTCCTGGCGATCTGCGGGGCATTCCATAACGGCGGCAACAGCAGGAACGAAACCGGAACAGCCGTTATGACAATTGAGTTTTGGATAGCCGTGATACTGCCCTCGCCAATCGTGAGGATCATCATTGTTGTTCCGCCAAATATCAGCGCCCAGAAGACACGCAGCCAGCGGGCAGGATGATCATTCCCCGTCAAGGTCACAGATACAGTATATGACATGGTATCAGTTGTTGTTGCCACGAACACAATTGAAATAGCAAGAAATAGAACAGCCATCACAGTACCCAACGGCAACTGGTCCATAATCGCCATGACAGCGGCAGGCATTCCCGCCTCATTCAACGCGCCTGAAATCGACCCCGGGTTCTCCATTTCATAGAATACGCCTGTCCCGCCTATAACGGAAAACCAGAAATTGGTTACAAGCGGCGCGACAATCGATACAGCAATAATCAATTCACGGATTGTTCTGCCGCGGGAGATTCGGCTTATAAAAATAATCAGCATCGGGCCATAGCCGATGAACCAGCCCCAGAAAAAGATGGTCCAAGACCCAAGCCACGCATTATCACCGCGGTAAAAATTCATCGCAAAGAAATTCTGTAAATACGTACCTGTTCCGCCGATAAATGCATCAATAATAAACAGCGTCGGCCCAATCAGGAGTATAACCCCGCCTAATACAAACGTCATACCGACATTGACGCGGCTCAGCAAAAGAATTCCGCGGTCCACCCCTGTTGCAGCGGAAATCGCAGCAATGACCGACAGAACAACAACGACCAGAATACTGACAGTTACCGTATTTGGAATATCAAACAAATGATTGAGCCCATAAGATATCTGCAGACCTAGAAAGCCTAACGGTCCCAATGTTCCGGCAGCTGTTGCAATGATAGAGAAAATATCAGCGGTAGACCCGAGTACACTTTTATGAAAGATTTTCTCTCCAAACATCGGATATAATAGTGCCCGAGGCCGCATTGGGTAGCCTTTGCTGTAATGCACATACATCATCACAATGGTAGCCAGTGTCCCAAGGATCGCCCAAGCCAGAAAGCCCCAATGCATAAAACCTTGCGCAAAAGCAGCCCATATATTATTGAATTCACCGCCGCCAAACAGAGGAGGCGTTGTCATGTAGTGATACATCGGCTCTGAAGCTGCCCAGAAGACACC
The DNA here is from genome assembly GCF_001307805.1 of Lentibacillus amyloliquefaciens. Lineage (GTDB taxonomy): Bacteria > Bacillota > Bacilli > Bacillales > Amphibacillaceae > Lentibacillus > Lentibacillus amyloliquefaciens. The sequence continues at coordinate 2,439,897 of NZ_CP013862.1, forward strand.
ACCGCTCGCCAGAAGTGTCACGAGTATCATCGCAACCCAGCGATAATAGCTATATTTCGGTTTATCCATTTTCCCCAATCGAACCCTCCCATATCGGGAGAAAGCCAAATAAATGCCAATTGCAAAATTACCAAACAGCAATACTTGCCAATACGCTCCAAACAAATCAGCAGAGTAATCAAATAATCGCGTGATCCACTCACTAACCGCTTCACTGTTTAAGAACGATAATACAATAAATAAAATTAAAAACCCGCCGCTGACGGCAAAAACGGTCCAATCCGTTTTAATTTTTTCTTTTTCCTGCAAAGTTTGCCTCCATTTTTTAGGAGCAAGTGTCTTAAGCTGTTATGAATGACCGTTGGATGGAAAATGATTATCCTTTGCCCGAACCATTTATCTGCTCTATCTCTCTAAAAACCATCAGCTTGCTCGTGTTATTTCAAACATAGTGTTTAATTATAGTTTCGTTGAAGAGAATCGTCAATAGAAAAAATGGCCTGCTATGCAAGTCGCACTCCCGGGCCATCATTTAAGTTAGCCTGCCCAAAAAACCTCGATTGGAAGGCCTGCCCATGCCAAGAATTGTACCGATAAGCGGCATTCCCGATTCATGACGCTGCGTTTATAATTTAAGTTCCCCGTTTCCGCTTCTATTTATTAAATTTTTACACGCAACCAGAACATCCAGCTATCGGTGACTCTCCTTTTCAACATGGCACCGTGCCAATTACCATACCTAATTATCTGCATCAACATGATTCAAATGTACGCCGCTGTCAGAGCTCAATTCTATATTTTCAGGCACCTTCAAATATACTAGCCCGTTACTGTTTGTTGTATCAACATTGGCAATCCTGCGTTCTCCCGTAAATTGCGCGGTTGGAATTTCCTGTTGAAACATGGTAAGGTTTATCCTTGCCGGAACAGGCGGACGGATCGTCATTGAATCAGTGGAAAAATTAATTTTCAATGGGTTCAACCTGTGTGTCATATCATTTCCTTTGACTATAAATGGCGTACGGTAATGGATCACTTCTACCTTATTTCCTTGCTTATTTACGTTTTCAACATAAAGAGAAGGGGATGGGCCATTTGTGTTTGCTGTACGCACATGAATCTCCTGATTTTCCATCGTCTCTTCCCATGTTTTCTGTTGAAAGTCGCTCCCGGATTCTTCGATGTTACCACTTGCAGCAAGCTCATGTAATGACGGATAGTCTGACGCCTTATGCGCCGAATCAACAACGAAATCAGCATCTTTCGGCAGCAGCATCACCAACGGCACAGACACGATCAGCACTGCTATGTAAATGCCAAGCATCCACTTCATTAACTTGACATAACTGTTGTTCTTACTTTTCTTTGGCGTGAATTTTAAGGCTGCAAATACAACGGCGCCAAGGATAAGCATCGTCAATATCATCGGCACAAAGTTTACAAAATTCATTATGTCCTTACCTCCAATCGTTGAGAAACCACGAACGAACCGGCTAGCAGCAGGCCGGCTGTGATGAGAATTTTACACGCGAATAGCCAAAATGAGGTCTCGTTAAAATAGAAATTCCCTGCTTCTATTAACAAGTGGCCACTGCTTCCCCGGTCGCCTATTATAAGCAACCCAATGACAGCCACAGGTGTAATATAAGCAAAAGACTTATGAAGATGCACTAATGTTCCAATCAAATACCCAGCGCTGGCAAACAGGAAAATAAAGAGTGACGCCGAAAGCATCCCGGTCAGCAATTCCATCGGCGTATCAACTAAACCGGTTTGAATAATGGGCGTGAAATTAAAGAAAAAATAGGCAATCACTTTCAGTAAATAGCCTGATAGTATAGCTGTCACACCGCCGACGATACTGGCCGAGAACAGAAAAGCAATATTGGATAAATTGCTGCTGAGACGATTTGTCACAAAAGCAAAATCATCTTCTCGGTAAGCTTTTGTTTTCATAAGAACAGCACTGATAAAACCCCATAGTATTGTAAATACGAAAACGATGTCAGCGGAATAATAACTTATTTCCAGATCAACAATAGCTCCCCCACTATAAAAGTTGCTCGTTGCCCCAAGGGAGAACAGAAGTCCAATCAACTGCAGCGTGATTAAGGTACTGAACATGCCGGAGAAATTTTTCAGCTTGAAGCGGAATTGCTTCTGCACCAGTTTGACCAGGCTAGGCTTTGTCAAAGACATCATCGATCCCTCCTTGTCGTCTGCCTGTCAGATAAACACATACATCAGCCGGTGAAACAGATGATATATCGATGCCCGACAGCCTGATCTGATCCAATTCATTTTCCTTAAAATCATTGGTCACGACAGCATATGTGTTATGAGTGCCAATCATTTTCGTATGAAGCACTTCCCGATTCAGCGTCCATTTTTGTATTTCTTCAGATGACCCGCTTAAACCAACCGCATATTCTTTTAACTCCTCAACCGGCATATGCAAATAATTTTGACCGCCCTCAATCAAGAGCACATCCTCCAGCACTTCCTCTATTTCATCCAAAAGGTGGCTTGATACGATAATCGAGCGGGGGTGCGCCAAATAGTCTTTCAGCAGTGCGCGGTAAAAATCTTTTCGTGCCGCTGCGTCCATCCCTGTTGTCGGTTCATCGAAAATCGTCAGCGCACATCGTGAACATAGCCCGACAATCATATTAAACGTGCTTTTTTTCCCTTTGGAAAGGCTATGATAATTCTGACCGGGGCGAAATGAAAAGTAATCAAACAGTCGATCTGCCAGTTCAGCATCCCATTTTTCATAAAACCGTTCAGCCTCTTCAAAGATTTCTTTAAGCGTCAGAACCATTGGAAAGTTCATTTGGTCATCTATAAACATTGTGTTGGCCGAAACAAACAGACTATCAAATGGCCGGCGGAAAAAAACGTTCACTTCCCCGGCTGACTCACGCCAAAATCCCGCAAGTATTTTCAGGAGTGTCGTCTTTCCAGCGCCGTTTCGCCCAACCAGGCCAGTTATCTTATTTTCTTCAATCGAAACGGACAGATCATTCAATGCCTTCTGACGTCCATATGATTTGGTCAAGTTCTTACACTCAATCACTTTCATGTTGCATCCCCCTTACGTTCATTGATCGTTTTCTTCATCATGTTCATTAATTCTTTTTCATCCACATGTAATCGTTCGGCTTCCAGCACAGCCTCTTGAATAAGCCGCTTTAAAGTCTTGTCTTTTCGTTTTTCGGTAATGATGGCCTTGGCATCAGACGAAACAAATTTACCGAGTCCGCGCTTGTTATAAAGAATTTTCTCCTCAGACAATAACGTCAACCCTTTTGCCGCTGTAGCAGGATTAATGTTGAACATATCGGCAAGCTTGTATTGGGAATGTACTTTTTCGTCCGGTTTGAAGTTCTCATTGAGGATTTCGTTCTCAATCCATTCCGAAATCTGTATGTAAATCGGTTTGGCGCTATCCGGATTGATCATCAAGCTTGCCTCCTTTATGCAGATTAGTGCATTAGTTATGTAATGTAGTATATTACATATGTGCTGAAAAAACAAGAGGTTAAAAAAGGCTGGGACATAACTAAAACGAGTGATGTTAAAGACGAACTAAACGCAGCTTTTAGCGAAGGCAATATACGGAGACTTCTGCGGGACGGGAGGCATAGATGAGACCGCTTATTGCTTAGCCCGAGGAGGCTCACCAGCTGCCCGCGAAACGCGAAGTATATTTCCGAGCGGCCGTCGTTAGTTCGGGTTTTTCTTCAATGAAAACGCTGTTGTACCAGCCTCAAGGTTGACTTTTCTGTTTTTGCTTTTTGGCAGGGGAGATTTTCTATAAACGCGTTAGCCATTTTTCACGATATGTGAGTGGTCCCATAGCACAACTTCTGCTAGAATTATGGTATATACAATACGGAGGAATTTCTGATGAATGTTTACGTGGATGCGGATGCCTGTCCGGTTAAAAAAACAATCACATCTGTTGCTCGTGAATTCAATGTACCGGTCATACTTGTGAAAAGTTTTTCCCATTTTTCGCATGATAACGAACAGCCCGGTGTCGAGACAATTTATGTGGATACAGGTGCCGAAGCTGCAGATTACCGGATTATGAAACTGGCAAACCAGGGAGATATCATCGTCACGCAGGATTACGGTCTTGCCTCGCTGGGACTTTCCAAAGGGTGTACCGTGTTGCATCATAAAGGGTTCACCTACACGAATCAGAATATCGATCATCTGCTGCAAACACGGCACATGAATGCAATGGCACGTAAAAGCGGAAAGCGGACAAAGGGGCCTAAAGCGTTCAGCCACGAGGATGAATTGAAATTCCACGACCTGTTCCGGAAAACACTTGAAGAAACACGCTAATCCATGCCAACAACATCACTCCGTCTTTCCAGAATGACCACGTCACGCCATACACCGTTTAACTTTCCGAGACGGCGTCTAGTACCAACTTCTCTGAACCCGCATTTTTTATGTAAGAGAATGCTGCTTTCATTTTCCTTAAAAATATCCGCTTCCAATGACCAGAATCCGCATTCTTCACTGACATCCACCAAACGCTCAAGCAGCTTGGTTCCAACCCCATTTCCCGTACTCGTGCTGCTGATATAAATGCTTACCTCAGCCGCTCCACAATGCGCCTCACGTTTTGAAATCGGGGTCAGTGCCGCCCAGCCGACAACTTCTTGACCTTTCTGTGCTACCAGCCTGCAAACCGAGAAATAATCACGATCCCACGACTCCCAGGTCGGAGCTTCCGTCTCGAATGTTGCATTTCCTGTTTGAATGCCTTCGTTGAAAATATGATAAACCTGATTCCAATCTGTTTTTTTCATGTCATCCAATACAATTTGATTGTTCATAGCGATAGTCACCCTTCCATTTATGATCGTTATACTCAAAATATAAAGGACAATTATAGCATAAAGTGAATTTTCAATCAGTGGGGGTCTTCGAAGGGGACTTGTTGCCGAGCACGTTAAAAACCCTTTGAAACGGCCACCGCCATCTCAAAGGGCTCCAATTAATATTTCCTGATATTGAAATTATCCTGAAGCACCGGCCAATTTTGCGGGAATGGCGTTCCCAGTGCCCAATAACTGACACCTCTCAGGCCATATTCCTTTACGGCATCATATTTGGCCTGCATACTACGCGCGTCTTCAAACCATACTTCATGTTCCTGTCCGGTTTCATCCGTATATCGGAAAAATGGGGACTGGTACGTTTCATCATATTGAATGGCTACCCCGTTTACTGCTGCCAGCTGCACCGCTTCTTTCGGACTCACGGTACTTGCAATGGTACCCTCTGTCCACGGGATTTCCCAGTCACGGCCATATAAAGGAACGCCCATAAGAATTTTATCGCGGGGCATAACGGTGACAGCATAATCGAGTATATCCCTTACTTTATTCACAGGCGCAATCGCCCATGGTTCACCGCCTGCCCATCCCCATTCATATGTCATCAACGCCACAAAATCAGCAATTTCCCCATGTGCCTGGTAGTCATGTGCTTCATACAGCAAACCCTCCTGGCCGGCAGTTTCTTTTGGTGCCAAAGCTGTTGAAACGAGAAAACCTTCCGGGTGAAGACGCGCCACCACACGCCTTAGAAATTGATTATAGTTCTCGCGGTCCTCCGGGTAAACATATTCAAAATTAAAATTAACGCCCGCATAGCCTTTTGCACGCATAACCTCCAAAAGTTCACTGATAAGCTGCTCCTGTGCTTCAGTATTACGAAGGACAGCTGCCGCTAAATCCGAGTTAAACTCACTCTGTGTGAAATTAGTCACCACCAATAACGGTGCCACGTTATTAGCCTTCGCTGCTTGAAGAACCGGTTCTTCTGAAAGTATTGTAAGCGATCCATCTTCCGTTATGCTATACATGAATGGGGACAGATAAGTCAAATATCTTCCCACACGTAATACATCAGGGACACCCTGTTCATCCACCCGCGTCGTATAAGCATTCACTTCGGTTACAGGCTTTGCTGTAGCAGGAATTCTTAGCGTCTGACCCGGAAATATAAGGCCTGGCGGTTCAATATCATTGGCTGCAATAATTTGTTCAGGACTGGCACCATACTGTTGCGCAATCAACCAAATGTACTCCCCAGCTCTTACAATATGCGTGAAATAAGGATTCTTCAGCATTTGCCCGGCATATATCAACGACGGGTCTGTAATATTATTGGCCGCCGTAAGTTCCTGAACCGTCACCTCAAGCATTTGGGCTATTTGCCATAACGTATCGCCAGGCTGGATAACATGTTCAAGACCAGGCTCCGGGATAACCAATGTCTGGCCGACAACCAGCACATCCGGGTTATCCAATTCATTCAACAAAACAATCTGATTAACAGCTGACCCATAATTTTGTGCTATCTGCCATAGCGAATCACCGTTTCGTGCGACATGTATCCGCATATCCTCTCCCCCCAATTTGCATGCTCTCACATACCATTCTATTCATTGGGTGGTTGTCTCAGTAACCACTCAAGAACAGAAACATGGGCCGGAGAGCGGAAACATCGGCCCGAGCAAGGAACATACTGAGCCCATGGAAAGTGACGAGCAAACCTTCTGCCAAATCAGCTGCGTTGCCAGAGAGCTCACGTAATATCTATGTCGCAGTTTATATCAACTGCAAGTTACCAAAATTCACAAAAAGAGCCTTACAAATATATTGTGGCTTATGAAATACCGGAACCGACATTATTTTGCCGCTGCCTATTTCGTGAAGACTGTAAATTCAAAAACCGCTGATCAAATCTCTAGCGGGGTGTAACCCGACTTATCATAAACCGGCTTTTCGGCAATGTTGGCATCCGCACCATGCTGTAATACAAATGTTGCTTTGGTACTTCATAGTCAATGTGATTCGCCAGATATTCGAGGCTGACTTGCATCACATCAACGGTTACCCATTCACCGGCACAGCGATGTCCCATATCATAGTCACCGCCGCCTTGCGGGATAAAATCAAACGGACTGCCGCCCCACTCCTTAAAGCGCTCCGGTCTGAATTCATCGGGGTTCTCCCATAAATCCAGGTCGTGATTTGTGCCATACACATCGAGCAAGACCAATGTTCCTTTATTGAAATGATGACCGCTCCAATTGAAATTATGACGGACTTTTGCACCTAAAAACGGCCCAAATGGATAGTAGCGGCGTACTTCCTGAACAAACATCCTGTTGTATGTTTCATCACCACTCCGAAGTTTTTCACTTGTTTCCGGAAAATCATGCATTGCCAAGGCTCCAAATGTCACATATCTTCCAATTGCTGTAATCGGGCGCAGGATATTCAGCAATTCAACTGCTGCTGTCTGCAGGCTCAGCAGCTTGCCATTTAAATCACGATGCCATGCGATCGCATTTAAAGCTGTGCCTTCACGCGGACTGCGCTTTCCTTCCCGGACCTGCTGCACAAGACTTCGTGCCCACTTTTCAGATCGGTTGCGTGCTGTTCGCCCTTTCCAATGCCGCGGACCGATTGCCCCGAAAGCATCAATCATGGCTGCAAGATCCCGTGTGCGCTGATTCAGCTCACTCGCAAACAACGGAACCCCGGCCCATTCACAGGCAACACGACACATCAGTTTTTCAGATTCATGAAACAGTGACATCTCCCGTTTTTGCTGCCAGTTATCACGTGCCACTTGCCATTGCCATCGCGTGATTTCTCTCAGTTCACGAAGACGTTCGGAGGTCATAAGCGACATAAACAGCTGTTTGCGATGTCTATGAGGGGTATCATCCATTCCCTGGACGCCCTTTTTGCCAAACAGCGTTTCCTTAACACGGTTTGGTGCAGCTCCTTTTCGCTTAAATTTTCCCTCGTCATAAAAAACTTCTGCCGCTTCTTCTCCCCCTATGCATATGACTTTTTGCCCGAGCAGCCTTGTCTGGAAAATATTCGACTGAAACTTCCGGCGTCTTTCCGGTATATAATGAAAACCTTCCATTAATAATCGATGTGTGTTATCCATGCCCTTTTCGCGCGTAATTGCCATGAATGCTTTCTCCTTTCCTGACTAAATCAACTAATAATTCATTTTCCCCCTCACGCTCATGATTTATTCCACTTGCAACCGCTATTGCCGGCTGATAACGAACCCAAACATGGCAGAACATAATCAAACCTGTTACGATTAAATTTGTAGGAAGCTTAAACGATGAACCCACAAACTCCGGAAAATTAAACTACAGAAGGTGAGAACATGAATCAAACAATTTTTATTAATGATATGGAATTTAACGCATCTAATGTACAGATAGATTCAGTCACACGACATGGAAAAACGTTAACCAGGATAAGTTTCGAGTTTAAAGTCACACATGAAGAGTCTCATGATGTCACAACACTGCTTTATGAGAATGATTTTACTGTAAAAGTCCCCGGGGAGAACCTCGAATTTCCGGCAGCAATCAGCAATTATTCGACTTCCATCACCAATTTATATGTGGAAGGGACAGTTGGCGATTTCAAACTTGAGCTGACTGAAAAAGAGACTTAGCTTCATACAATTAAAACCACACAGCTGAACGAGCGCTGTGTGGTTAAAAGTTGCTTATGATTGATGATCCTGTATGATCCGCCTGCAGCAAGACCACCTGATAGTCAGGCAGGAATTCCTGAAAATGTGCGACAATCATTTGACCCTTATCTTTTGGAACAAACGACATCATGGTCGGGCCGGCTCCGCTGATAACTGTTCCATACGCCCCCTGCTGCTTAGCTTCACGGCGAATGTCGTGATAATTTGGAATCATTGACGCTCTATATGGTTCATGGAACACATCCTGCTCCATCATTTTGCCTGCCAGCGAGTAATCACCGGCAGCAAGTGACGCAATCAGCACATTGCTGATTGCACTGGCCGATGCAGCATGTTCCCTGGTGTAGTTTTCAGGCAAAACGCTTCTCGCTTCTTCCGTCTTCAAGTCACTCCCCGGAATATAAAGGATCACCTCCAAATCAGGGTCCTGCAGTGATGCCCAATCCACGTCGTCATTGACAACAGTGGAAATGATAAATCCGCCTACCAATGCCGGCGCAACATTATCGGGATGACCCTCTATCTCAGTCCCTATTTCCAGTTTTTGCTCTTGTGTCAGATTCAGATTGCATGCCTGATCAGCCAGTTCTATACCGGCAACAATGGCAGAGGCACTGCTCCCCAGACCTCGCGCCAGAGGAATCTCGCTTTCAATCGTTATACTGCATGCCGGAAGTTCCTGATTCCAGTTTGCCGCCACACTGCGAGCCACTTGTATAATATAATGATTATCATAGTCCGTCTGTTCAGGGAGATTCGGTGAATGCTGTGTAATCTCCCATTTATCTGAAGGGGAGACCTTCAGCGTTAAGTATAAATTAAGCGCAAGCCCCATGGAATCAAAGCCCGGCCCGATGTTTGCCGAGCTTGCCGGAACTCGTATTCCAAATGACTTCATACGTTCACCAGCTTCCCGATATAATCGGTCACAACTGCTTCATCATTAGGTAAAACAACTGGATCTTCATCGATTTGATCGATTGCCGTTTGCGGATCCTTCAGCCCATTTCCGGTCAGAACCGTTACAACCTTTGACCCTTCAGCGATTGTTCCATTGCGGCACTGCTGAATGACACCGGCTAAAGAAGCACACGATCCCGGCTCGGCAAAAACACCTTCTTTCCTTGCCAGGAGCCTCTGGGCATCAGCTATTTCCGTATCCGTAACCGACCCAATTCGACCGTTCGATTCATCACGTGCTTTAACGGCCAGCTCCCAGCTAGCCGGGTTGCCGATTCGGATGGCTGTTGCGATTGTTTCCGGATCCGCCACCACTTCATTCCGGACGATAGCCGCTGCGCCTTGGGCTTCAAAACCGAACATCTGCGGAAGACCTGCCTGCTGCTTTTCGTCATATTCTTTAAAGCCTTTCCAGTAGGCACTGATGTTGCCGGCGTTGCCAACCGGTATTGCCAGAATATCAGGAGCTGACCCTAGCACATCACAGACTTCAAATGCCGCCGTTTTTTGGCCTTCAAGACGATATGGATTAACCGAGTTAACTAGTGTGACAGGCTCATTTTCGCTGATCTTCCGGACTATTTTCAGGGCGTCGTCAAAATTGCCGTCAATTTCCACAATATCAGCGCCATACATAACGGCTTGCGCAAGCTTTCCAAGTGCAATCTTTCCCTTAGGAATAACAATAATCGCCCGGATGCCTGCTCTGGCTGCGTAAGCGGCAGCTGAAGCGGATGTGTTTCCGGTCGAAGCACAAATGACAGCGTTACTTCCTTCCTCAACTGCTTTGGCGACCGCAAGAGCCATCCCTCTGTCTTTAAATGAACCGGTCGGGTTGATTCCTTCAACCTTGCCGTGTAATTCAATTCCGAGCTGTTTTGACAGTGTCGAAAAATGGATAAGCGGTGTATTGCCCTCCTGCAGCGAGAGATTGGGTGTTTTTTCTGTAACCGGCAAATAGTGCCCGTAGTGGTCGATTAAACCTTTCCACGTCATGCGTCAGCATCTCCTTCTACTTTATAAAAGCTGTTTATATCAATCACTTCATCCAATTTTTCGAGCTCACTCAAAGCCTCATTCATATTTTGAAGTGATGCCGTGTGTGTGATAACGACAATTTCAGCTGTATCAGGGTTTTGTGATGGATTTTGCAGAATCTGTTTAAAGCTGATATCCAGCTTGTTGAACAATGACGAAATCTTTGAGAACACACCAGCCTCGTCTTTAGCATGAAAACGGACATAATACTGGCTGAACCGCTGGCTTTCTGATTTTAATTCCTTTTTGAAGCGCGGTTCGACAAATTGGCTGCCTGTTACGCCCCTGTGCATATTTTTAATGACAGTAACAACGTCCGAGATGACAGCTGCAGCAGTTGGCATGCTTCCCGCACCGGCGCCGTAGAACATGGCTTCTCCGACTGCCTCACCGTAAACATAAACAGCGTTGTATTCGTTTTTGACATCTGCCAATGGGTGCTCTTGGGATATTAAAGCCGGCTGGACATTCACTTCAACTTCCTTGCCGTCAAATTTTGCAAAACCAATCAGCTTCATCGTCAGTCCCAGTTTATCACCATATTGCAAATCAGTCAGTTCAATATCCTTAATGCCGGTAACTTCAACATCATCCAGGGCAATATAGGTGGAAAAAGCAAGCCGTCCGAGAATGGCCATTTTCCTGGCAGCATCAAGCCCATCAACATCAGCTGCCGGATCAGCCTCAGCAAACCCAAGCTGCTGCGCCTCTTTCAGCGCGTCTTCATAGCTGACACCTTCATTATTCATTTTCGTTAATATGTAGTTCGTCGTGCCATTCACGATACCCATTACCTGTTCAATATGATCTGAAGCAAATCCATCGGTAATCCCGCGTAGAATTGGAATTCCGCCTGCAACACTTGCTTCATAATAGAAATCACATTTGTTTCTTGCTGCTGCTTCATGCAGTTCAGCACCATGCAGGGCAACCAAATCCTTATTGGCTGTGACCACATGCTTTTTCGCTTCAAACGCTTTTAAAATGGATTCGCGAGCTTCCTCAATGCCCCCCATAACTTCCACCACAACATCTATATCAGGGTCATTTAATACATCCTCCCGATTTGTTGTGAGCGCTGTTCCATTAATGCCGGCATCCACCTCACGTACTTTATTGGGATTACGGACAAGCGCGCTTTTAACATGTACATTGCATCCCAGCTGATGAGCAAGCTTGGCCTGATGCTTCTCAATCAGACTTATGACACCCGAGCCGACAACTCCAACACCTAATAAACCGACAGATACATTATCTTCCATGTGATCACCCCTTCTATTAAAATGCGTGTTCAAAAAGACCGAGAAGTTCGAGGCGGCGAAGCTCCCGGTACCGGAACGTATGCGGTTAATCCGTGAGGAACGGAAAAGCAAGCCAACCAGAAACACCGACGTGTCATTTTTACCGGACTTTTTGAACAACCTCTTTAATTATATTTTATACATTTAAACATGAATATGAAAGTATGGCAATAGCGAATTTTTGAACGATTCCTTCTTACTTGCAGGCTGTCTTAGATAATCATATTATAAAAATCGGGAAAACTTACAGCAGTACTGCTGTTTATAGTATATCAACTGCCGTCGTAAAGCAACAAAGCATTTGACGAAATCTATTAAAGTTCGATTCAATTGACACTCCTCTGCAGGCATATTACAATTAGTTTGAATTCAAATTAATTAAATTCAAAGTAAAGGCGCGATTACTATGGAAGAAAATTTATCACTAAAAGCATTTGTCGTGCTGATGAAAGCTTCTAAATCAGTCACCGACCACGTCAAAAAAGATATTAACCGCTACAATATGAAAACAACTGACTTTGCAGTGCTTGAGGCGCTATACCACAAAGGCAGCCTGACTGTGAAGCAGATATCGGAAGCAGTTCTGATTAATAGCGGATCGATGACATATGTGATTGACAAACTTGAGTCGAAAGGGTTAACCGAACGGCGTGCCTGCTCCGATGACCGGCGTGTTGTCTATATCCATATCACTGAAAAAGGAACAGAGCTGATGGATAACATTTTCCCACAGCATCAGGAAGCCATCGAAGAGATTTTTCAGGATATAACAGATGAGGAAAAAAGAACAGTCATCGATATTATGAAACAACTCGGCAAAACGCAAACCTCGGAAAAAGAACTCAGAAACAGAGAAGGAGACTTATGATGAAACATATTTTTCAAAAAGGAAATGATCAGACAAAACCAACACTATTGCTGCTTCACGGGACAGGAGGCACGGAACAGAATCTATTGCCGCTCGCACGCGAAATTGATCCGGATGCTAATGTGCTGAGTGTGCGCGGGAACGTTTCCGAAAACGGCATGCCCCGCTTTTTCAAACGACTGGCAGAAGGTGTTTTTGACGAAGACGATTTAATCGCCCGCACTGAAGAACTTAACGCATTCCTTGATGAAGCAGCCGAAGAACACGGCTTTGACCGGGATAATATTGTAGCCGTCGGTTATTCCAACGGCGCCAATATCGCAGGCAGCCTGCTATTCCATTACAAAGATGCTTTAAAATCCGCGATTCTGCATCATCCGATGGTTCCAAGACGAGGTATTGAACTGCCGGATCTTTCCGGCAAAAAAGTCTTTATCGGGGCAGGAACCAACGATCCAATATGTTCAGCTGAAGAATCAGAGGATCTTAAATCATTGCTGGAAAATGCCGGCGCAACGGTTGAACTGCACTGGGAAAACATGGGCCATCAATTGTCGATGGGCGAAGTAAAAGCTGCCGCAGAATGGTATAATAACCTGTAGGTCAAAGATAATTGTGGCAGGCTTAGACATTCCAGCAGGCGTTAATTTTTCACAAGCAAAAATCGTTCGGAACTTATCCGAACGATTTTTTTAACGTGCAAGCTGCATATGAATTTCATTTTCAGATGGATCCTTGACGATATAAGCATCATGTTCCTTTCTGACAGTTACACCTTGATTTTCAAGATTTTTGACTTTCTCCCCCCTGCTTTGTTCATCAGGAAAGACAAGTGAATACCAGTTAAGACCTACACTGTTTTCGGAAGGTGCCGGCACATTTTCACCGTTCCATATATTCAAGCCGATATGGTGATGATAATCGGCTGTCGACGTAAATAGCGCTCCGGGGTAGTTTGTTACAACCTGGAAGCCAAGTCCGTCTATATAAAAGCTTTTCGTACTTTTTAAATTGGCCACGTGAAGGTGAATGTGCCCCATCACCGTCCCATTCGGCAAACCGTTCCATGCTTTATCGCTTTCAGCAACCAGACTGTCAGCATCAAGCGGTTCAGTCGACATGGCAACCTGACCATCCGACCAGCTCCATTCATTGGACGGCCGGTCATGATACACTTCAATCCCGTTGCCATCAGGATCATTCAAATATAATGCTTCACTGACTAAATGATCAGACGCCCCAAGACGCGCCCCTGCCCTTGCAACGTGTTTAATAAAGCTTGAAAGATCAGCTCTTGAAGGAAGCAGGATTGCAAAGTGAAATAACCCTGTCGTCCGACCCTCTTTCGGCACAACATCTTTCGGCTGCATCAGTGTTAGTAAAGGTGTTTTGCCATCTGCGGTCAACACTGCTTTGTCACCGGTTTTTTCCAGCACACTGAAACCAATAACTTGCTCATAAAATGATAATGAAGATTCAAGGTCCGTGACGTTTATATTAACTTCCCCGACGTATGTGGCGGGTTTTTCAAAAAATTTATTTTCCAATTTACACAATCCTTCCAATCGAATCATTTAATTATTATATTACACTAACTTACTTTATGTAACCTATTATACATAATTGATACACATTTAGCAAGGTTCTATTTTGAACAGCACCCATTATTTAGTATACTGAACTAAAATAATATTCAGAAAGGATGTTGTTAAATGATTGTGCGGGAACAACAGGATTCATATATTATGATTGAACAACATCACCATGCCCAGGTTTCCGGCCAGCTGGCAGCTAACCTGAAAGATTCGTTCTTTTTGGAGGAAGACTTTAAGCCGTCCGTTCTGTATGCTATTACAAACCATGACTTTGCATGGAAAATGATCGATAAACAGCCATTTTGGAATGATGAAAAGAACACGCCTTATACATTTACCGATTTTCCCAATCCGGCTAAAACCGTTTTTTATAAACACGGCGTCGATGAAGTTGAAAAACATGATCGGTATGCTGCATTGCTGTGCAGTGAACATTATGCACGCTTTCTGCTGGATGATGCGGCGGAAGAATCTCAATTGTTTGTTCAAAAAGAACGCGAACGGCAAAAGCGGCTGATTCAGTTTATAGATGGTTATGAAGAGAATATATTTAATGTCCATAGAGACTTGCTGCGGCTGTTTGACAGTCTTTCTTTGTATGTTTGCATGAACAATCCCGGTGTTTCAAAGCAAAATGAGCATCCTTTTTTCAAAGATGGCCTGCCTGTTCCGAAGTCGCTTACGTTTTTCCACACCAATAAAATTGACATGCATTGGAAAGATGAACAATCAATCGAAATGGGTGTATTTCCATTCAGCAGTCCGGTAGACATAACCATCTACCAGAAATCCGTTCCTAAAAAAGCAATAGAAGAATATGGATTAATCAACAGTTATGAGTATACCGAAGCAGAAACCTTGTCAGTCCAATTGCTGTAAAACGGTACTAAAAAGCCGCATTAATATGCAGAATGCGGCTGCCTGCATAATAAATTCACCCAGAAGTTGGTTATGGCGTTCGGTCATACCCCATATTGCATTTACCGACCATGAAATGCTGATGTGAAAATTTTCCTCTATCGCAAACGGACCGCATAAGCCCTTTAGTAATCCCATGGCTGTGTCGTCAACAAACGCATCCGATATACGTTCATAGCTGTTTCACCCAAAGTATCAAGCAAATTATGATTCGCATAAGCTCCAACAATAGCGCCAAAGCCTGGAACAAGCTGCAGCAGTTTAATCAAATCAATATAATCCCTGTATTCCTGCTGAAAAGTTCGCCAATCCATGTCAGTGAGATTCTCCTTTTCAGTTTCCCAATTTTCAAGTATATAAAAGGTTTCCTTTCGTTTGTTATCACTTGAAAAGGCAAGTTGAAATACATAAAGAATAAATAGACGTTCCTCATATTGACTTGTGTCATATCCGTAAACTGCTGCTGCTTCAAACAAAAACTTCATTTTAATGGATAAAAGCATCGGAAAATCAGCGATCCCCAAGAAAAAACCGCCGGCACCTGTTCCAGCCCCTTCTATCACAGCTGTTTTTCGATAAGACGTAAGTTTTTCCTTCAGAAGCTGATCCTTTTCAAAAAGACTCAGACCCGCTGATTGCTGCTTATTTGTTGTAATATTAGATCCAAACAGCGTTGCCTTTACCATATTTTTGATACTTTCCGTTATAACTTTATGTGCCTTTTCAGGAATCATCCCATTTAATTTTGTCTGGGTCTGTTTTGACAGTTGGGAAATGAGGCCTGACTTTTTTAATACATGTCGGCGCCATGATTTCAGTTCCTTATACACCTTTTGTTCATAACCATTCATGTTTATAACATCCTCTTTTATCCTACTTTACATACGATTTTTCCCCGGAAAAAGATTCAAGTATATTGCGTTACTCTGCCGTTTCATTTAATGCGTTCTAAGTACTAACGACACGCACAGTTTTTTAGCCTTTTCATTGTTCTTCAGACTTTCGACCTTCATCTCCCCGCCTCCGTTTCGTCAATTAATTCTCTTTCTTTAGTATAGCGCACTTTCAGAACCTTCACTTCTTTCCTGCTTTCTCCTCAAAAAGATGGATTAATTTGCCTGCCATTGGACAAAATGTATAAGGTAATTAAATAAATTGATGGAGGTTGATAGGGATGGCTGGAAAGCAAAACAAAAACCATCAGACCAATATTGAAAATAGCGATACGATGACAAACAGACAGGGGCATCCTGTCACAAATAACCAAAACATCCGGACAGTCGGAAACCGCGGTCCTGCTACACTTGAAAACTATGATTTTATTGAAAAAATCAGCCACTTCGACCGTGAAAAAGTGCCTGAGCGCATTGTCCATGCTCGCGGTGCAGGAGCCCATGGTTACTTTGAAGCCTATGGCACAGCAGGAGACGAGCCTGTCAGCAAATATACACGGGCAAAAGTTTTTCAGGAAAAAGGAAAGCAGACACCGGTCTTTGTCAGGTTTTCGACTGTTGTGCACGGAAAACATTCACCTGAGACACTCCGCGACCCGCGCGGAATGGCTGTTAAACTTTATACAGAAGATGGAAACTGGGATTTAGTCGGGAACAATATCAAAATCTTTTTCATCCGTGATGCGATGAAATTCCCGGATATGATTCATGCTTTCAGACCCGACCCCATCACCAACATCCAGGACAGCCAGCGTTTCTTTGATTTTTGTGCCAATTCACCTGAATCGTTCCATATGGTAACGTTTATCTATTCACCGTGGGGGATACCGGCCAATTACCGCATGATGCAGGGGTCCGGTGTCAATACGTATAAATGGGTGAACAATGATGGCGAAGCAGTACTCGTCAAATATCACTGGGAACCAAAACAAGGCATCAAAAATCTAACTGTCAAAGAAGCAAATGAAATTCAGGGCGAAAATTTCAACCATGCAACCCAGGATTTATATGACGCCATTGAACACGGGGATTATCCCGAATGGGAGCTTTATGTACAGATTATGAGTGATGATGAGCACCCGGAACTGGATTTTGACCCGCTTGATGATACAAAAATCTGGCCTGAGGATCAATTCCCGTGGCTGCCGGTCGGACGGATGGTGTTAGACAAAAATCCGGAAGATTATTTTACAGAAGTCGAGCAATCAGCATTCGGCACGGGGGTTCTTGTTGATGGACTGGATTTTTCCGATGACAAAATGCTGCAGGGCCGCACATTCTCCTATTCTGATACCCAACGTTACCGGGTAGGCGCCAATTACTTGCAAGTCCCCATCAACGCTGCCCAAAAACGGGTTGCAACCAATCAGGAAGGCGGGTCGATGCGGCATGAACCTGAACGTTCTGCAAAAAAGAACCCGCACATCAATTATGAACCATCCTCCTTAGGTAATTACACAGAAGCCGAACAAACCGGAAAAGAGCACAGCCCGAAAATTGAAGGCAACCTTGTGCGCGAATCAATCGACCGGAACGACAATACCAAACAGGCCGGCGAGACATTTCGCTGGTTTGATGACTGGGAAAAGGATGAACTGATTTCAAATCTCGTCGGCGACATTTCCGAATGCACCCAGGTAATTCAAGATAAAATGATGGCACTGGCCGACGAAGCAGATGAGGAATACGGACGGCGCCTGCGTGAGGGACTGGAAGAAGCAGCCAAAATGATGAAGGATGATGGCAGTTCAAGCAGAAATCCGCTCGGCAACAAAGATGCAGAAAAAGCACCGGATAAGGCAGAAAAGAAAGGAAAAGATGCTGACCCGTATTAGTTAAAGGCTCAGCAATCCAATTCCGGAGTTTCAGAAGTAAAGGAAATGTTTGAAGCTATTCGAAAAATAATGAGTCTGTTTGGTATAGCAGACTCATTATTTTTCATGTCTGATGGGCCTAAAACGTTCGCTATTTTAGATCGGTTAAATCAATCGATTTTCCTACCTGAATCAGCTAATCCTTCGGTAAATCTAATGGATGAATTGACTCATTGCCCCTGTATATCCCGTTTTCGATAACCAAACATACCCACAATCGCAAGTCCTATCGCGATAACAGTCAAGATGATAACAGGCATCCATTCCATTTCATCGACCGGCAACTCCGGTATATACCCAAATGGCGACAGCTTGCTGACCCAAGCCGGGAATTGGAACATATTACCGAAATACAGGACGATAAATGAGTAAAACAGATAAAGCCAGACAAGACTGCTTAATTTGGGTGCAAACCCGATGAGAAATACAGCCAATCCAATCATAACAAGCAGTGCCGGATAAAAGGCGAGCCCGGCGCCGATTATTTTTCCGAATTCAAACGGCTCTTCTGTCACACTTGCGCCTGCCACCCAAAGCCCTGCAACAGCCAGAAAAAGCATGACCACACCATTGATGACGGCAATGGTTAAGTATCCTGAAACGAGACGTGTACGCGACACAGCCCTTCCCAGAAGATGATCGAGCCGGTTCTGCTTTTCTTCTCCATTTAATTTCAGTAATGCCATAACGGCTGGGAGCGTTGCAATTAAGGCCATCACAAACATCAATACCGAAACAAATTGCATAGTGAACGACGACGTGCCCGCGTCCGTTGAAAATACTTGTCTTAAGGCTTCGTTACTTTCGAAAAACGACTCCAAGTCACCCATTACCGATCCGTAAGAGACACCAACCAGTATCATGGCGACTGCCCACGAGATAATTCCGGTACGCTGCAGCCTAAGAGCCAACCCAATCGGACTGAGCAGTGACTGTGAAGCATGCTTTCTTCCCGGCCTTGACGGTAAAAACCCGGCTTCTAAATCGCGTATGGTGTTCAAATAAAATGCGAGTGCCATTAAAAGAATCGCACCAATTGCCAGGAGCAACAAGACCCACCAGTGATTGTCACTGTATACCTGACCCGCTGTAGCCCATCCTAGCGGTGAAACCCAGGATAATGCTTCATTGCTGATATCCCCTACCGCCCGTATCAGGTATGCTATTAACAGCAGTGCTAATGTTAAACCAAACGTTGTTCGGGCGTTTTCGGTTATTTGTGCCATCAATGCGGTCAGACCCGCGAAAAATATACCTGTCGCACCTAATATCAAGCCATATAATAGTGACCCTGACAGCCCCATGCTCTCAATGCCTAAAGCATATAAACCAAACCCTGTAATCAGCGCAAGCAAACCATTTACTACAGCCAGCATGATAAAGGATGCATTCAGATTAGCGAGTTTTCCAACCGGTAAAGCACGGACCAGTTCCTGCCGGCCGTCTTCTTCATCAACTCGTGTATGCCGGTTCATCAGCAGAATATTCATTAAGCCAACGACAACCGCGGTTAAAAGCAACATTTGATGTGCTGTCATGGCCCCTACTGTGTAATTGTCCAAATTGCCCGGACCAACCATCGCGGTCATTGCAGGATTTTCCATCGTTTGAGCCATCGTATTGCTTTCTTCTTGTGTTGGATACAAATCAGAAAAAGCTAGCGGAACCACCAAAGTGAAAAAGGATAGCGCCGCAAGCCAGATCACAATACGCAAACGATCAAGCCGCAGCATAAATCCCATCAATTTTCCGGTCTTAGCTAACGACTGTTGAAGCATCAGGACTCACCTCCTGAATCCCCTTCATAATGGCGCATAAATAAATCTTCCAAAGTCGGCGGGGCACTTTCCAGTTTCACAACACCGAACTGACTGATATGCCGAATGACGTCATCCAATTCTTCCGTATTAACTTGCAGCGAAATCGTTTCATCGTTTATGTCAACATCATGCACACCTTCCATGTCTTCCAGTCCACTCACCTGCTGTTTCGTCTCAACTGTTATGTGCGTCCGTGTTAGATGGCGCAATTCATCCAATGAACCCGACTCAATGATCTGACCTTCGCGGATAATGCCGATCCGGTCACAAAGCCGCTCCACTTCTGACAAAATATGACTGGACAGCAAAATGCTTTTCCCTTCATGACGCGCCTCTTCCACACATTCCTGGAATGTACGCTCCATCAGCGGATCAAGTCCGGAAGTTGGCTCATCCAGAATATACAGATCAGCATCAGATGCAAATGCTGCAATGAGTGAAACTTTTTGCCGGTTACCTTTGGAATAGGTTCTGCATTTTTTTGAAGGATCGAATTTGAACCGCTCAATCAATTCCTCTCGCCGCTTTTTGTTCACAGCACCGCCGCGAAGTTTCATAAACAAATCGATCACTTCGCCTCCGGTCAGATTTGGCCATAAATTCACATCTCCCGGAACATAGGCGATATGCTTATGAATATCCACGGCATCCTTCCAAACGTCTTTTCCAAAAATGGAAGCCTCACCGCTTGTGGCCTTCAGCATGCCAAGCAAAACTCGGATGGTCGTGGACTTGCCTGCACCGTTGGGACCAATAAAGCCATAAACCTCTCCCTTTTGAACTTCGATATTAATATTGTCCACGGCTTTAAAGTTCCCGAACTTTTTCGTAAGATTTTCTGTTTTAAGAAGCGCCATTTACACAACCCCCTACTTATAAAGTGAATCTTCAATCAGTGGGGGTTTTTTCCACTGATTGTTAGATGAACGAATCGGGCATTTACTGGCAGTTGATCCCCCACCTAATCCCCATCGTTTACTCGAACACTGGAGGTGGGGGTCTTACTGCTAGTAATATGCGGGATAAAAACTTTTCTTCAAAATGTCCAGATATTCATAAAATTCCTGCAAATAGGGCTCAAAATCGATATTAGCCAATTGGTGATCTTTCAAGCTGCTTATGATGTCATTCTGATATCCATCCATTGACCATTGAATCAGCTTAAACACTTTATCAACATCAACATCATGCCTGAAAAGGGACTTATCGATATTCTCATACATTATGGCATGCCCTTCTTTCAGCAATTGCTGGTATTCTTGTTCAAGATGGGACGGCAGATCAGGGCTGCTTGCCAGAAAAAACGTTCCAAGGAAATTAAACACATTCGGATTTTCGGCAAAGCATATCATTTTTATCTGCGCTGCCTGTCTCATCCGTTCTATAAAGTCCGTTTCCTGCATGTCGATTAAATTGATATATTGATGGCGTACGATTTTTAGCGAATCTTCAACCAAATAATAATACAAGTCTTGTTTACTTTGAAAATAATAAAACAGCATGCCTTTTCCGATTCCGGCACTTTTGACAATTTGATTGGTGGAAGCCCGCTCATAGCCGTTTGCGGCGAATTCCTGAAGCGCTGCGTCCATAATTCGCTGTTGCTTATTTTCATCAAGGTTTAGAAACTTTTCTGTGATTGCTTCTCACCCCTTTTTCACATGATATGTATCTATATTTTACGATAGACCATGTCGGTCGATTTCATCATACTACGATTAGACCACTATGGTCAATATTTTACTTTTTTAAATCAAAAACACAATCTTCAGAATATAAGTTATGATTAATTTACAAACCTTAAGGGTATTGTCTTCAAGTGCAATAAGAAAGGAGACCTTCGTTGCTTCCTGTTTATATCTCCCTATTTGTAGCTGCTGCTGTAGTATCTGTGTTTGCAGCCATCAAGCTCGCCTCCTATGCTGATGTCATCAGCAAGGAAACCAAAATAAGCGGGCTGGTTATCGGATCTGCTCTTTTGGCTACAGGCACTTCCCTGCCTGAATTAACGTCTACCGTATCAGCAGCGGTCATCAACAGTCCCGATATCGCTGTCGGAAACGGGCTGGGGAGTATTACCTTCAATTTTTTCGTATTATTTTTAATTGATATGCATTACCGTAGAAAAAGATTATTCCTAAAGGTATCAGATAACCATATTTTCACAGGCCTATTGGGTATGCTTCTGTGTGTGATTGCTGCTTTCTCTCTCTATTTCGATGCTGACTGGACAGTAATGACATTAAGCCTGTCGAGCATGCTGATGATTACGGTTTATATAGGTGGTTTATTACTGATTTCAGCCAAAGACCAGCAAGATCTTCAAGCACAGCAGAACGCTTTCTCTTCCAGCGATAAAAATTCTGATTCACGACCTATTCGTAAAATAATCTTAAGGTTTATTCTGTTTGTCATGATTATTTTTGTTTCCGGAAGTGCTCTTTCGGTTACCGGTGACCTCTTGGCACAAAACAGCGGCATCAGTGCAAGTGCTGTCGGAAGCCTTTTTATTGCTGCAGCTAGTTCATTACCTGACGCGGTCAGTGTCTGGGTTGCTTTGCGAGCGGCTAATATCAATTTGGCTATCGGCACCATACTCGGAAGCAACATATTTAATATTTTCGTGATCCCGGTTGCCGATATCTTTTATAGAAAGGGGAGCATCTGGGCAGAAGTATCGGATCAGCATATTGCCACCGCTGCAGCTGGTTTCATACTGACGTCGCTGGTGCTTTTGATTATTAAGCGGGATAAAACCCGAAACACATTCACATACGTTATTCCGTCTTTTACCATCGTAGTCGGTTATCTTATTTTTTCGATATTTTATGTTCTTAATTAACGAAAAAAATCGGGATCGCTTTACACGCGTCCCGATTTTTTAATCCGTTGTTTAATTATTCTTCCGGATTATCCGGTGTTTCGGTGTTATCTTCAGGCGGCTGGGAATTACTTCCCTGGGAATCTTCAGGGGGTTCCGCGCCACTGTTTCCATCAGATCCATTGGATGATTCCATCTCATCAAGGAGACCTTCAAGTTCACTCATGATTGATGCAGCTTCTTCCCAATTGCCTTGGGATAATTCCTGCTGATAGGACTCAAACAGATCAGAGAACTCCTGCAATTGGTCCTCAGCACCCATAAGCGGATCTTCAGGCTCTTGCTGGTCCCCTTGCTCAGCATCATCCTGGCCTTCTTCTTGATCTTCATCCTGCTGACCATCCTGACTATCCGAATCAACGGTGTTCAGCATTTCTTCCAGAGCTGTGTCAAAATCAGCTTCCATGACAATTTCATCTTCATAGGCTACAACAACACGTTTAACTTCCGGCAAGGATGTTTCATTGTTTGATTCGATATAAATCGGTTCAACATAAATCATCGTATCTTCAATTGGTATGGCCAGAAGGTTACCGCGGATAACATCTGATCCGCCCTGCGCCCATAAGTTCAATTCCTGTGAAATCTCACTATCCTGATTAATCCGGTTTTCAATTTGCTGCGGTCCATAAACATTCCGCTGTTTAGGGAATTCATAGACCATCATGTCGCCATAATTCTCTCCGTCATTTCTGACACCAATCCAGGCAATCATGTTTTGCCTGTTTTTCGGTGTATATGGCAGCATCTGGATAAATTCCTCTTCGTCTTCTCCAGGCAGCTTCATCGTAATATAGTATGGTTCCATTTCAATATCTTCATCGAAGTAGCGTTCAGTCGGGAACTGCCAGGTATCTTCCCGGTTATAGAACACTTCGAGATTTGTCATATGGTATGTGCCATACATTGATGCCTGAATCGAGAAAAGGTCTGTCGGATATCGGAAGTGAGCCCGGATATCATCAGGCACCTCTTCGGTTATCAAACCAGGGAATATGTTCTGGAATGTCTGCAATAATGGCTCTTCAAGATCGGCTGCATAAAAGTTCACTTCACCCGTATAAGCGTCAACCATTACTTTAATCGAGTTCCGGATATAATTCATATCACCCTGAAATGCTTCCGAGTAAGGATAATTTTCTGCTGTCAGATAAGCATCAATCATCCACACAAGACTGCCATCGTCCCGTACTACTAAGTAAGGGTCCTGGTCATAATTAAAAAATGGTGCAATACGATTAATACGATCCATAATGTTTCGTGTCGCCAAGAGCTGGCTGTCCTCTGTTAGCTGATCGGACAGAAGCATTCGGAAATTCCCTTCATCGATGGTAAATAATAACCTGTTAATGCCTGTCAGAGGAATACCGGTTTCAGCCTTATACCGGTTACTGGCATTCGAATCGCCGTCAGGGTAATCAAATTCATCGACTTCACTGTTGGTAATAACATTTGGTGCATTATTTTCACCAAAATAGATCTGAGGGCGATTAACGTCCATAACACCTTCAGGCGGCACATCCTGGAGCATATATTCCGGTTGCCCCTGTGCTGTTACTTGGTTAACATGACTCATAGCGACACCATAGCCGTGAGTATACCTTAAGTTTTGGTTAACCCATGTCTGGGCTTGGTCCGGCAAGCTTGATGTATCAAGCTCCCTTGCGCCCAAAAACACTTGTTCATAATTGCCATCGACTTGATAACGATCGACATCCACATCATTAAATTCGTAATAGGTCCGGAATGTCTGAACCTGATTATAAACATCAAGCAATGGCCGGACATCATTCATCCGGACATTATCAATTGTCCCTTGATTTCGCTCAACCATGTCCGCAGTCAGTGTCCCATCAGCCGGGTGCTCCTGTTGATTGATATCATCAAGGTCATAGGCGGCCCTGGTATATTCCAAATTATCTTCAAGGTAAGGTTCTTCCATAGCAAATTCATTTGGTGAAACCACAAAATTTTGAACCGCTACTGAGACGCCCTGACCAACAACGACCAGTCCAATATAAACAACAATAGGTGTAAGCATCGTCTGGATGTTGCCCCTGACGAGCTTTATGATCATCCAGATTGTCATCAATAGGGCTACAGCCGCTAAGATATAGGCTTTTGGAATATTGATAACATCATCCGTATAGCTTAACCCTTCCACGACACTTTCCTGAAATATACTGACCTGATTTGAAGCCAATGTCCCAAAAGGCTGCAACAGATGATAACTTGCCATCATCAAACCGATAAACCCAAGTGTCAAGCCAAGGTGCAGCTGAGCTGACCGGCTCATCCGGTACATATGAAATACTGAGTAAGCCCCGATTTCCACCAAAAGGAAGAAGATGGCCAGACCCAACAGCACAAAGACGACCAGATTAAGCATCGGCAACACATAAACATAAAAGGAAATGTCCAAGCCAAAATACGGATCTGCCTGATTAAAGGAAGCATGGTTAATCAATTTAAGTGCGCTTTCCCAGCCGACACCCTGGATAATACTGCTTCCAAACAGCCCCACAACAGCTGAGATGGCAAGCATTATCCCCATCATGGTTTTCCGTTTTTCAAGTAACGGCGGCAATTGACTTGATGTGAAATGCTTTAAGTACGATCGACGAATCCAGAAAATAGTAAAAAATGTGGTGACGGCAAACAAGATAAAACCTGCCACACCAAGCAACACTTTACTTGTCAAAATCGTCGTGAACACATTACCGTAATTCAATGAATCCATCCATATGTAATCAGTGATCAATTGCAGCGCAAACAAGCCTATAATCACTGCCAAAATGATTCCAAGCACAATATAGCCAATCCAGTTATACTTTTTGTTCCACGTTATATTAGGCCGTTTGGAACCGTTTGAACCTCCATCAAAAACATCCAATTTAAAAATCTCCCCCTCAATCAATCGAAGAAATTAACAGATTACCAATCCACATGAAACGTCATGTGTGATATCATTTCTTACTTATAATCATACATGACTCAAAGCTGAAAAGAAAATGATAGTTATTCATTTCATACGATTAGTTAAGGAGTAAGGTTTCAAAAAGTCACCGTTCAATATTATTCAACTCATTTATCTGGATCCTTCTTCTTATCCTCCAATCTGTCTGAATCAAATTCCTCAGAAAACTCCGTCTGCAGACGCCCGGCTTCCGGTTCTCTCTTTCGCTCTTCAAACCGCTCCGCTTCAAGATTTTCATTCAAGTACGTATGAATGAAAGGCTCGCAGCATGTTATGAAAAATGCAGCTATCAACGCTACTGATATAACGGGAAAACTGGCTTCAATAAACATGCCGCAAAGCAGCCAAATGGTCAGAAACGCAAGTGGAAAATCAACAACAGATGCCGTCAAATTTCCAAATCTGCGCAGGACAAACAAATCACCAATAAGAAACGTCAGCCCTGTTGTCAGCACACTCACCCAAAATAAATTAGTCAAATTCGCATTATAAAAAATACCGAACAACGAAAAAATCGTAATACCAATGGCTATCGCTTTAATGCCCAATGCTTTTAAATGAATCATATATAAAGCCCACCCTTTCCTGTTTTTGTAGCATTCATAGTGTGGCTAAAAAGAGTGGGTTTATACATTCAGGGGTTTGTCTTGCAGGGTATCACTTGTTATGTCTTTTCTGCTCCGGATAAGATGTTTCCTTGCTCCGGAACTTGTTTTTGCTCTCGTGCCCATGTTTGCGACTTCCGGCACATGTTCTAATACCCGGGCTGTCACTGCCACATTAAAAAACTGCTTCAAAGTAAAATTTGCAACAGTTTATTCGCTATGATTGCTTTAGTGCGTCACTTATTGAATCTGTCGTGATTTTGGAATGCGAGGTGTGCCAGGTCACTTTTTCATCCTGAATGAGAAAAACTTGCGGTGATTCGTGTTTTACCCCGGTCTCTTCTGCAATCTGATTGGACATAGCTCTATCTTCAATAACTTTCACCATATAAGCATCAAGCTCGTCCCCGATTTTTTCCAGAAAGGATTGATACTGTTCAAACGCTCCGGCGCTGATTGGACACGTTGTACTATGCTTGAACAATAGTACAGGCTTTTCCATTGAAGATTCCCACGCCTGATTCAAATCCTCACTTGATTTCAAATCTTGTAATTCTGCCATGATAGTCCCTCCTTAAATTATCCTTCAATAATCTTCACATGTATCTTCCGTGTTCTCGGGCCATCAAATTCACAAAAATAAACGCTTTGCCAGGTTCCCAGTACAGGCTGGCCGTTTGAAATAATTAATGTCTCACTCGCACCGACAACTGATGACTTCATATGGCCATCAGAATTGCCTTCCATATGCACATATTCCGGCTTATTCGGAAAGGTCTCGTCCAATCCCCATTTCAAATCGGTCTTCACATCCGGGTCAGCATTTTCATTGATAGTAATCGCCCCGGTCGTATGCGGACAGTAGACCACCATAATCCCGTTGCGAACATCACTCTCGGATAAAGCCTCTTCCAAATAATCATCCAAATTTATAAATGACTGCTTCTCATCAGTTGAGATCCTGAATGTATGCAACGTTTTGGCCACAGCTATCAGCTCCTTTTGCAAAATTCCGGCCAGAGTTGCCATGGGTAGGTCTCAGGCGGTAGCGACTCATTTTCTGTCATATCTTTCTTTGTCGGATGTTCGAATGCTAACAAGTGCGACCATAAAGCAATTTGCTGCCCCGGTTTGTTTACATGTTGGCCATATTTCTGATCGCCATAGATTGGACACCCGATATTCGCCAATTGAACGCGTATCTGGTGCGGCCTGCCGGTGTGGAGGTTAACTTTGATCAGGTTTAGATCATTGTTATTTCCAATTTTTTCATAATCCAAGACCGCTTTTTTTGCGTCTTTCGTATTTGCTGAGGCGATGTGTACTTTATTTTCACGATGGTCTTTCACTAAAAAGTCCTCCAGCGTGCCCTGATTTTGCGGCGGATTGCCCCGGACAACAGCCAGATAATGCTTCTCAAATGCGCCTCTGCGTATCGCGTCCGACAGACGTGAAGCAGCTTTCGACGTTTTAGCAAATACCATTGCACCGCCAACCGGCCGGTCTAGCCGGTGGACGAGCGCCAAATAGACATTGCCGGGCTTCTCATGACGGACTTTAATATCACTTTTTAGCATTGTCAGCAAATCGTTGTCCTTCGTTCTGTCTTCCTGAACAGGTATATTAACCGGTTTTTCAACCACAAGCACATGATTGTCTTCATATAGAATAGGAATGTCCACCAGCACCCACATCTCCCTCACTCTTGGTAGTTACAGCATAACATATCTGCCATGCTTTTCTCAGGCTCATATGCATACGTAACATTGCCCCGACTGAACTTGAGTTGGGACCCTTAGCATTAAGCCGGCCAAAAAAAGAGACGCGCTAATCGCACATCTCTTCTTTATCAGTTCAAATAAAATTAGCTCGTGACAGCTTGTGCATTTTCACGGACTTGTTTCAATGCGCCGCTCCATGCAAGCAGCTGATCCAGCATTTTGTTGGCATTGTCTGCGTGATAATCAGCCGGTTTGAAGACACTGAAGTTTTCAAAGTCAGTCATCAGTGAGAATGTGACAGCAGTCTGCACGTCTGCAACCTGCAGTTCTCCAAAGATCAAACGCAGATTTTCATGTGCACGTGTGCCGCCAAGACTGCCATAACCGACGAGTCCTGCTGCTTTATCAGCAACTTCCGGTTTCAGGTGGTCGAGAGCGTTTTTAAGTGCGCCGCCTACAGAATGATTGTATTCCGGTGCTATAATG
The DNA here is from genome assembly GCF_001307805.1 of Lentibacillus amyloliquefaciens. Taxonomy (GTDB): domain Bacteria; phylum Bacillota; class Bacilli; order Bacillales; family Amphibacillaceae; genus Lentibacillus; species Lentibacillus amyloliquefaciens. The sequence goes on from NZ_CP013862.1 coordinate 2,468,462, forward strand.
ATATAGCCATCAAATGAAGCCATTTTTTCCGACCAGGCACTAATTGCTGCTTCTGCTTCCTGTTTCTGTGCTTCAGGAACCGCAGCTCCCAGCAATGGCAGCTGGTAATCAGCAAGGTCCACGATTTCGTATGTGGCTTCATCACCGCGCTTTGCCGCGAAGTCATGAATCCAGTTTGTAACAGCCTCTGCGTTACGCCCTTCACGGACGCTGCCTAAAATAATTCCTATGTTTAACATGCTACTTTTCCTCCCGTATTCCAATATATTTTGAATTCAATTAAAATGAATTCATTGTTTTATCAACAAGCGTATCATACCATCATTCAGATTGATGTTCAATCTATGTGCTTATTTTTTATTACATGGTTATCAAAAGTAATTGACTGAACGTAAGGAACGTATTAGTACTCATATACAAAAAGGTCATACGACAGCTTTAAACTGCCATCGCACAACCTCTTTCTCCTTCATTAAAACGGGAACGCTGAATCTTTTTCTTTTTGAATTTCGCTGAACACATTAAAACCGTGCACAAGATCTTCTGCCAGCCGGTTCAGCCGGAATATGGCATCATCATCCGCAATTTCTTTCTGGTAATAACTTTTCTCTTCCACAAATACATATTTCGGTATGATAACAGCTTTCATATACGAAAGAATTGGCTTAAGCTGATGTTCCGGCACTAAATAATGCTTGGCAGAACCCGCTGTTGCGACAATCCCGACAACCTTCTCTCTGAAAGCTTCATTTGGAAGCAAATCAAACAGATTTTTCAATGCGCCTGGAATTGAAGCCTGAAAAATCGGTGTGCCGACAATATAAGCATCTGCTGACATGATTTTTTCCAACACCGCTTTCGTATCACCGCTGTAATCCCGATAATCCCGGCCATCGCTGAAGACAAGGTCATAATCGCTTAAATTTACTAATTCCGTTTCTATTTCTGCATGCTGTTTTTTAATATTATTTAAAATCTGTTCGACGGCAATCCGTGTTTTCGAGCCGACAACAGAGCCAGCTATCCCTATAACTTTCAACATAATGCCTCCTCAACACTGCCATGTGCTAGTATCGTCATCGAATTTGAATTTCCTTTAATGCTATTTTACACAAAAAGCCAACGTAATACAGCAAATTGAACTGAGAGAGGTCGTTTAAATGAAAAACTCTGTAAAGCTATTTAACATTGTATAATTTTTATACTTGATTTATTTTATATACAAGATATACTATTAATAAGAGGTGTTGTATATGAACACAAGGGTTTGTCCTTATATTGAGGCTTCCTTTGACATTATCGGCAAAAAGTGGAATGGGCGATTGATTCATTATTTATCATTATGTGAAAATCAATCAGCACATTTCTCAGACATTAAACAGGAACTATCAGGCATTACATCCAGAGCATTGTCTATGAAACTGACCGAACTTGTGGAATTTGGATTGATCAATAAAAATGTAACCAGCGATTCTTCCGTAATCATTACGTATTCATTGACAGAAAAAGGCGCAGAACTTGCGAAAAGCTTGAAGCCAATTCAGGAATGGGCAAAAAGGTATGTCAATTTAGAAGAAAAAATTCACTAGAAAGCGGGGATCACGATATGGAAAATCAGAATAACATGGTATGCAATCCGGAAACAGGCGTATGCGGGCCGGCAGGGGAGGATGATATACAGATGATTGATTTTAATAAGCCGCCGAAAACGATTGATCTGTATTATGTGACTGACCCGATCTGCTCCCATTGCTGGGCACTGGAACCGGTGCTGAACCGTTTCACTGAACAGTATGGTGATTACTTTAACATCCATACGGTAATGGGCGGATTACTGGAAAAATGGGGTGATGGCCCGGTTGATCCGGCAAACGGCATCTCAGGCCCGGCCGATGTTGCCGGACATTGGCAGGAAGTGGGCGAGCAGACACGCATGCCGATTGATGGAACACTCTGGTATGACAATCCGGTTCACTCATCATACCCGCCTTCCCGGGCGTTTAAAGTGATTCAAAAGCAAGACGAAGGTTTAGCCAACGTGTTCTTAAGGCATCTGAGAGAGGCAGTTTTTGCATTCAATCAAAATATCGCTGACAAGGAAGTCCTGGTTCCGATCATCAATAAACTTGGGCTTGATGGGGAGAAAATCTTTGAAGAAGCAGAGTCTGAACGGGGACAACAATTATTGAATGAAGATTTCGCGCTTGCAGCAAGCCTGGGTGCCAGAGGATTTCCGACCATCATTTTGGTCAACGAAGAAAATAAAGGCGTCAAAATTGTTGGCGGCCGGCCACTTGAATTCTACGTTTCCGGGCTGAAGCAAGTCCTGGATACAGATGAGCCCGAATCGCAGCCGCAGCCCGCTCTTTCCAATCTGCTTAAAAAGAATAAACTTCTCTTTTCAAAGGAAATCGAAATCATGTACGACCTCGATAAATCAGACGTTGCTGCCTTTGTCGAAAAAGAACTGGAATCAGGCACATATGATGAAAATGAAATACTTGGTGAAAAATATTTTACACAACAATAGATTAATTGAATGAGAAATTTATAAGCGCTAAACCGCATTTCCCGCCATTAGAAATGCGGTTTTTATTTTGGCCTTTTTCGTGAACTTTGTTGCTCTTAACCCCTCTAGTTGATGTAAATTGTGGCGTAAGTGCTATGTTGATTTCCGTTCCGGGCAGTCGCGCATCTTAGGGCAACGCTTCAGCCTCCTCGGAAGCAAAATCGCCGTCAGGCACAATGATCTCCTTACTGCCATCATCAAGTGAATGCAAAACAAGCTGATCATGATCCCCGTATGCTTTATACATCAGCTGCTCGCCATCCGGGGACACCTCAAGCGATGACATGTCGTAAGCTTCTTTGAATGTCATCTGTTCAGCCTCCCCTCCCCAAGGGTGAGTGTAATGGTGGTGGGGGAATTAAGCGTGACAGGCGAGCAACGATTACACACATTGCAGATATTTGATATAATGAGGTCATCAATGGAAGGAGGCGACCAAATGTACATCATTGTAGAAGATAAAATCAAGGAATCAATCGAGAATGGTGATTTTGACAACCTCCCGGGAAAAGGAAAAAAACTGAATGTGCGGGATGAACTGCCGGGACTGTCTCCAGAACTGAACCAGGCGTATAAAATTTTAAAGAATGCTGGCTTTGTCTCTGAAGATGATGGGAAAACGAAAGATAAAGACGTTACGCAAAATGAATTAATGACGTATGCAACCGGTCAGGAATATAAACACGACGCCAAGAAAGGCAAGCAGTTCGATGACATTGTCCAAAAGCGAAAACTGCATCGAAATAAGAAATTTCCATTTTATCGTAAAAAGATATTCAATAAGCTATCTTGAAACTATTTTTAGCAGGAAGTCCCGAAATATCTTAAAATCAATAAAAGCAGCTGGAAACATATGCTATAATTTAGATAATGGATGGTGTTAGAATGTCAAGGAAATTAACAAAACGAAATATTCCCGAACGCTTTTTCCATGAACTGGTGAATTACTGTTCCTCCAATCCTGACATCTCAAAAGTTATTTTATTCGGATCCAGAGCACGCGGAGATTTTCGCCTGAATTCAGATCTTGACCTTGCTATTCGCACAAAAGATATAACCCATTCTGAACAGAACTTAATTAACGACCGTATACAAGAAATGCCGACCGCATTAAAAATAGATGTTGTTTTTTTGGATCGGCTAACCAAAAAGGGACTTATTAACAATATTAAACAAGAAGGCGTGATTATATATGAAGAAGGAAAGGCTTTACGAGAAGCTTGAAAATTATAAGCGAGCAACCTCAAGACTTTATGAAGCAACAACGCTGCAAATAATGGATGATATTGTTTATGACGGCGTTATTCAACGTTTTGAGTTCACCTTCGAATTAAGCTGGAAACTAATGAAGGACTTTCTGGAATATACCGGCTTAACGGAACTAAGAAGCCCAAGGGGAGCGATTCGGGAAGCTTTTGCGTATGGATTAATTGATGATGGCGATCAATGGATAGATATGATGATCGATAGAAATAAAACGTCACATCTCTACGATGAAGAAGAAGCACGAGCAGTTTATGAAAAAATCAAACATCACTATGCAGGATTGCTAATAGCATTTGGCAATCAAATGGAACAGGAATTAAAGACAATGAGATAATATAGCATGTCTCTCTTTTCACCATGTTAATGTCCCGCAAATGTAAGACTTCACTTGGCAAGCGAGCAATATTCTCCAATTATAGTGTGCCTTCATACGTCAGCCGCCAGTCACATATCTTCAGCAACGGCCCATCCTCATATAGCGGTGTTTTTCGGTCCATTCCAGAACATATTACACAAATCCGCATCATTCAAAAAATCAGACACTTACCTAATTATCAACACATACGGTCTTCATATCCCTCATGGGTATGTTAAAATATATCTGTATTCATAATATACAGAATTTATTCGCAAGCTTTGGGGGATATATGATGAAGCTGCTCAGAATCGCTGTCTTTTATTTACTTGGGGTTTTCGCAATCATTTGTATCAGTGTTTTTCCAAATTTTTTCGCTGAGACAGGTCTGTCTGACCCATTTGGCTACTTTTCAGATCTCGGAGAATTTCTGTTAACCTTTATTCAGCCGGAATCATGGATTTATGAAACCTCCATGTCAAAAGGCGAGTTTTCATTAATCGGAACGTTATGGGAGCCGTTTGTTTACTCGCTGGAGATCCTGTTTAGTGCGCTTTTTATCGGGTTTTCACTGGCATTTGCATTTGCACTTGCGGCCAATTTTCTCCCACAGAAAATCCTCCAGATTCTCAAACGCGGACTGGATTTCCTTGAATCCATCCCGGATATTGTCGTTGCAGCATTGGTACAGATGCTGATGCTCTATTTGCTTAATACATATGGCCTTGAAGTCTTCCGGGTGGCCTCCTATATGGAAAACAAGGCTTATGCCCTGCCGATTTTGACACTTTCGATTCTGCCGATGGTATCGCTGTTCAAAATCCTCCTGTTAATGATTGAAGATGAATTCGCGAAGGATTATGTCCTGTTTCTCAAGAGTAAAGGGATCCGAAAAATCGGCGTTTTGTTTATTCATGTGTTACGTAATATTATGCCGACAACATTCCATCATACAAAGGTAATCATCTGGGCTACGCTCTCCAGCCAGTTTATCATCGAACGGATCTTTAACGTACATGGCATCAGTTTTTTTATTCTGGAAAGTTTTACACCGATGACCATTGCTGCAGCATTAATCATGATGTTCACGCCGTTTTTCCTTATTTTCCAGCTGACAGACCTCTGGCTTGAGAAAAGCGAGAACTATGATTTGCCTAATTTAAGTATTCGGCGGTCATACAACCCTAAAGCGATTATTGAAAACATGTGGCACAGTTTCAGACTAGTTGAATGGAAGCAGTTAAACCCCTGGAAACCGATAGCTGCCGTGTTTCGCACACTTCTCGATTATGTAAGTAACTGGAAAATTGCGGCTGGTGCATTATTTTTTCTTCTATTGATCAGTACTAGTCTTATTTACTCCGTTGCGACAGATGACCATGTTGATCAAGCGAGAATCGTTTATGAGGCGGATGGGGTTACAGTTAAAAGTACGCCGCCTCATCCGCCGCCTGAACCATTTCTTCTCGGATCTGACGGCCAGGGATTCAGCATGCTGGATATGCTGACCATCGGTGCGAAATACACCTTGTTTTTCGGGCTCCTGATTGCATTTCTACGTGTTATTACCGGGCTTTTCGGCGGAGTGGTCTTTGCATTCTGGTTCGGGACCAAACGGCAAAAATGGATTGAAAAAATGGCTGACTCCATTCACTTTCTGCCATTGAGCCTGGTAGCTTATATTCTGCTTCGCCCGATTTTAACCGAACTGCAATCCGGATTCGCCTATTCACTGACCGAACGAATTGTACTTGAAATCATTATTTTAACAATACTGGTCGTTCCGCTGACATCTGTCCTGCTTGGAAATGAAATGAAGCGCGTATTGAGCAATGAATTTATCAAAAGCGCTCAAGTGCTCGGCGGCAGCAGATGGCATATTTTTTGGCATCATGTTTTGCCGCATATCAGTGCTCGCACCACCATCCTTTTTGGACAACAGTTCATTCAGGTGCTGATCATTTTTATGCATCTGGGTATTTTCAGTTTATTTTTTGGAGGAACGGACCAGACTTTTGGGCTTGTCCAGGACCCGCCGCGTTCCATTTCGTATGAATGGTCAGGGCTGATCGGATCAACCACCCACGCCTTGTCGTCAGGCAATTACTGGCTGATCGCCTGGGTGCTTCTCGGATTCATGCTCAGCATCTTTGCCATGCAGTTCATCATTTATGGGGTCAAAGAAGTCCAACAGACGAAAGCCGGTGTTATCTATAATTCCAGGAAGCTGAAGCGTATTAAGGCGCCGCAGAAAACTACTTCCGACGATACGATGGACCGCCAAAGCTTCCGGTTTACCGGCAAGTCTGAAGCTGATTGATAAAAAGTTAGGTGAGAACGTCGATCGTGGTGCTGGCGTTGAACAAGCCAACGAGCTTCTCGCGTGTTGTGGTAACTTCTGCGCCCGCCACAGGACGTGAGCGGTTTTAGAAATCTTTTTTGTACCGAGTAATCGCAGGCACAGAAGGCCCTCTATTCAATGTGTCATTGTAACCGGATTTTTTGAACAGCCTCGATAAGCAATTTTTAGCTTTTTTATTTCCAGCAAGTATAGAACGGTCATATCAAAACTAACTATCTTTTGGATTGTATAGTTTAATATTATTTCGAAGCTGATCTAAAAATTTATTTGCTGCATTAGAAAATACTTGATGTTTTTTCCAGATAATATTTAAATTAGCCTCTAATCCGGGGTTTAAAGGTTTAAAGCATAGGTTGCTGTCAACTGATGTATTAATAAGTTTATCTAAGCATAAAGCGTATCCAATATTTTCTTCAACCATTAATGTAGCATTGTAGATCAGATTATATGTTGCGACAATATTAAAATCCTCAATATTCTGTCCTAACCACCCTGTTAATTCATTATTGACAGCAGTTTGACGTGAAATTAACAACGGTTTATCTATCAGATCTATTGGCTGAATGAATGGCTTATCTGCCAAAGGACTATCTCTCCGCATTAAAACGCCCCAAGCATCCGTAGCCGGCAATTGTACGTAATCGTATTTTTGCTTATCGGTTGGTTCTATAACAATACCAAAGTCTAATAATCCACTGTCTAACTTATCAGTAATGTCATCCGCATTACCGCTGTATAAATGAAACTGGATACTTGGATAATCTTCCAATAATGATTTTAATGTTTTAGCGATAAGATGCATTGCTTCTGTTTCGCCACCGCCAATGTATATTTCGCCGCTAATAATTTCTGTGGATTGGTTAAAATTAGCTTCCGTTTTATCAACTAATTCAACAATCTCTTTCGCTTTTTTTAGTAAGAACACGCCTTCATCTGTCAAGGTGATTTTTCGATTTCCTCTAGTGAATAAAGGGGTACCTAATTCTTTTTCAAAGTCGCTTAATTGTCTCGATAACGACGGCTGTGATAAATGTAAATATTGTGCTGCAGCCGAAATACTCTGATGATTCGCTATCGCAATGAAATATCGCAACAATCGGATTTCCATATATAATGCACCCCCTCCAATAACTAATAGGTATATCAAGTTATTTGATATAGGTATTTGATATCTGAATCTTATCATTTTATGATGTAATTGAAAAGATAAGACATTCAAGGGAGGAATTTACGTCACTTGGACAATGGATAATATTGAAGTAACGATTGGTATAAAATAAGACGAAAGAATATAGAAAGAGGGATATAAAATGAATATGGAAGAATTTATTACATATTGCAAAGAAGGCAATCCGATTTCCGGAGAGGATAAGGAGCTTCATGGGCTGTTAACGCAATGCAGTTTTGAAGCACAAAAAATAACAATGGAATTAAATACATCCTATCATTCACAGGAAGAGATTGTAGAGATATTTCGAAAACTAACAGGTAGTAAAGTGGATTCCTCTTTTATGTGCTTCCCACCTTTTTTTACTGACTTTGGAAAAAATATCACTATTGGGAAAAACGTATTCTTTAATACAGGTTGCTCTTTTCAAGATAGAGGCGGCATTCATATCGGAGACAGCTTATTACTAGGCATGAATGTTACAATTGCAACACTTAATCATGGGATGTCTTTAGAAACAAGAAATACAACATACCCCTCTCCGGTTATAATTGGAGATAATGTATGGATTGGATCAAACGCAACAATCCTGCCAGGGGTAACAATTGGGGACAACTCTGTTGTTGCGGCAGGAGCAGTTGTCACTAAAGATGTCCCGGAAGATACTGTTGTTGCAGGAGTGCCGGCAAAAGTTGCAAAAAAATTGATTTAAAGTAATTTTAGTCTTATTGGGTGAACGACCCGCCACTTGTAAAGAACTGTACTTAAGCTATCGACTGCTTTAGTGCAACAGCCAACCATAGAAAAACCCGGGCATCCCCCTCCTTGGGCATTTGTAACAAATGTAAAGAATTTAAAAACATCATGACATTTTTCAAATCCACTCGGAAAGCATCTGCTTAACAAACCATGAGACAAACGGTTATAATAAGTCTATTATATTCAAATCATAAGGGGGAGACTTTATACAATGACCGGGACAAATAATGAAATCGTCCAAACACTGAAGAAAGCATACGAGACGAAAGAGCCGATTGATTTTATCCGCAAGCATTACAATCTGGATGAACAAGCAGCTTACAAGATCCAGAATCAATTTGTAACAGAAAAATGCGAACGCACAAATGAAACCATTGCTGGATTTAAAATCAGCATGACCAGTCCTGACACGCAAGCATATGCCAATACTGATGAGCCGGCTTATGGCACATTTATTGAAGGCAATCTCATCCATTCAAACGAATCCGTCTTGCTGAATTCATTATTTGACCCACTTGTTGAACCGGAACTTGTATTTGTGCTTACGGGCGATTTAACTGCCGGAGCGTCCGAGGAAGAAATTATTTCAAAAAGCAAAATAGCGGCAGGGCTTGAAATTCCCGACTCCCGCTATAAAGACTGGTTCCCGAACTTCACCCTGGAGGATCTCCTCTGTGATAATGGGGCGGCCGGACTGGCAGTCATCTCAAATACTGTTGAAACACCATCATTTGAACAACTGGACAGCATCAATATGGAACTGTTCCATAACGGAGAAAAAATTGGTGAAGGCTCCTCTTCAAATGTTCTCGAAAACCCCGCCTCAGCTGTTGCCTGGCTTTCAAAAAAGATGTCTGGTCACGGCAAAACATTGAAAAAAGGCATGATTATTTCATCAGGCACATTTATTCCGCCATTACGTGTTGAGGAAGGAACATATCACGCCGTATACACTGGAATTGGTGAAGTGAGCGTAACATTTAACCGCTGATTATGACCGATAGACTCATAGAAAATCCCCGCACTCTCAAGAGTGCGGGGATTTTTATTATGAGTTATTCTCATCGTTATTGTCAGTGTCTTCTGCCTCTTCTTTGTTGTTATCTTCTGTACTCTCTTTTTCAGTATTTTTCTCTTCTGTGCTTTCCTCATTGTCTTTTCCATACTGATATTCGTTCGGGTCAACAGGTTCCCAATCTTCACTAGGTTCATAGAAACGCAGCAGATCGCCATTTAGAACCTCATCATTCAGGCTCAGTTCATAAAGGACCTGATCGCGTTTTTCTTTCATTTCCTTAGTCGGTTCTTCGATAGGTTCGCCCGTGTCATTATCATAAAAGACTTCTTGAACATAACTGTATTCTTCAGTCATAAAGCTGCCGTTTCGGAACGGCACAAAGTCTTTATGCTCATCGGAAAACATGTCAGTTCCAAACTGAATATATTTTTTTGAGTCGATTCCCAATAAATGCAACATCGTTGGCACCACATCAGTCATGCCTGAATATTCATGGTTGGTACCCTGTCCTTCCATACCCGGGACACGAATCATATACGGCACACGCTGCAAGTTGGCATTTTTCAATGGCGTGATTTCCTCGCCCGTTATTTCACTCATGGCGCGGTTATGATTTTCAGAAATACCGTTATGGTCGCCATAAATCATAATGACTGAGTCTTCATACAGCCCTTTTTCCTTGAGGTCATCGAAAAACTGTTTCAGCGCTTCATCCAGATAGCGGGCTGTCTGAAAGTAACGGTCAACTGTGCCATCACCGGTTTCAGCCGGCTCAATTGACGCTTCACCCTCATCCAGAACAAACGGATAATGGTGGGTCAGCGTCATCATGTGCGCATAGAACGGCTCATCCTTTTGAGCCAAATCTTCAAGCATTGGCATGGACTGTTTAAAGAATGGCTTATCTTTTAAGCCATAGTTGATGACTTTATCCTCGCTCATATCGTAATAACTGGATTCATAGAACTTATCAATGCCGAGTTGCTTGTAAACCTTGTCCCGATTCCAGAATGAGCCTTCATCACCATGGAATACAGCACTTGTATAGTCCTGTTTCTGGTCGAGAATCGCCGGCAATGCCTGATACGTGTTAGAGCCTTTCGTGACAAATGCAGAACCCTGTGGCAAGCCGTACAATGAAGTATCCAATAACAGCTCCGCATCCGCGGTTTTACCTTGTTCAGTCTGATGGAAGAAGTTATCGAAATACGTAAAATTCTTGCTATCATCGTGAACAAGCGAGTTAAGGAAAGGTGTCACTTCTTCGCCGTGCAATTTATAATCAATCAGGAATGACTGAAACGACTCAAGGTGAATCTTGATAATATTTTTGCCTTCTGCTTTTCCGAAGTACTTCTCATTTGGCTCAGCGTATTTCTTATCGGTGTAATTTTCCACCTCTGTTACATCCTCACTTGAGGCCATCGAACGTTTAGCATTGGCCTTAACGGACTGAACTGTGTTGAATACGGCAAAATTTGGCGCACCGAGGTATTTCACAATATAATTATTATCAAATACCCGTTCCAAAAGCTGTGGACGGTCTATCTCCGCCAAGCCTAAATTGCCGGCAAACACAAGCACACCGGTAGCCAGCACTGCAAATGGTTTTTTGAAACTTAAGCGTGCCGGGGACCAGACGGCTTTCCGTTTGAAGAACAGAACAGCCAGGATAATGAGGTCCAGCGCATAAAAGACATCATACCATTCAGCCAATCCCAGAAAACTTTTGCCGATACTGCCGGCGTTGTCCGTCTGCATCAGTGTTTGAATGGTAATAAAGCTGCTATATTCGCGATAGAATACAATGTTGGCGTACATAAACAAGGTCAACAAGGAATCAATAATCAAGAGCGCAATGCCGAATCGTTTCCCTTTAAAAAATAAAGCCAGACCCAGCAGAATCAAGCCGGAACTCAAAGGGTTGATAAACAGCAAAAAGTGCTGCAGCAAATTGGTGACGCCTAAATTAAACTCTGAAATATATATAATATAAGTTTTCATCCAAAACAGGACTAAAGCTAGCAGAAAAAATCCCATCTTAGTCGATTTTAAATTTGTTAACTTTTTCACGTTTTCTCACTCCATAATTTTCATACTGACTTTTAGATTCATGTCAGCTGTGCTACCATGCTGTTAACCACAATCTTAAAAAAGATTTTAATTACAGGCTGAGATACATTGTACACCTATATTGTCTTTTTGTTAAGACCCAATTTACGAAAATTTAACACGGAATTATCAATACCCGTTATACTAGAAGTTAAACTACACCATACCAGCCATTATTTACCTGAAATAATTAAAGGGAATAGAAGAAAGGAGAAAAGACGCATGGCTAAACATATCGTGTTTTATGATGCTGAGTGCCCATTGTGCCGAACGGTAAAAGCTGTACTGATGAGGCTGGACAGGAATGAAACGATTACATGGTATCCGGTTCAGAACGTAAGAAAAGAACTGCAGGCGCGAATTAATATCTATAAAAATATGTATGATGAAATCTATATGTACACAAAAGACAGGAAGGTGCTAACGGGATTTTATACAGTGCGCAAGATTCTTTCTGTATTGCCGGCCACCAAGCCCATCGGAATGCTTTTTTACCTTCCGCTTGTGGATTATATTGGAGACCCGGCATACCGATTCGTATCGACCCGCCGCTATAAGTGGTTTGGGAGAGTGCCGTATGAGGGGCTATGATGCGGCAGGATGCTAAAATGTGTTATAAAACGGGAAATACCCACCCCCCACTACAAAAGCCGCAGTCAGTATACTGCGGCTTTTATCTGCTTCATTTGCAGTTTTTGATTGTGCCGGAAATTTCCTCCTAATACAGCCACAAAAGGTAGTACTTTTCTTTACTATACCGAACTTTTTAGAAACCCTAATTGAATGCTCCAGCCAATAATTCAATCGCTTTTTTACGGGCTTCCAACCCTGGCATAAGCGGTACTAACAGGACTTCATCAGCCTTAAATTGTGTAATCAACTCATTTAATTGTTCTGTGACACTTTCAATATCGCCCACTACCATGCGGATTCGATTCGCTTGAATAATCGCCTTTTCCTCTTCTGTATAAGGATATTGCCGGGCTGTTTCAACTGATGGAAATTCTTTCAAATGGCCAAAATCATCCGTGCCGAGCAACCAAAAATCCAAGGCTTCTGCGTATTCCTCTGCTAACTCATTCGTTTCAGCAACGACAACAAACGGGGCAATGGACACTTTAGGTTCCGGCATGAATGATGAAGGTTTAAATTCATTGCGATACGTCTCCGCTGCCTGGATACCAATATTTAATTTATCAATGCCTGCAAGTGGAAATAATCCAAACGTATAGCCAATTCCCAGTTTAGCAGCCATCTTGGCATTTCTGACACTGGTTGACAACACCCACATCTGGGGAACGGTTGAAATAACAGGGTTAGCCGTAATCCCGGAAAAACGATGGTTTTCATCCACTTGATCGCTCAAATACTTGGTTAAATCAACAATACTCTGCTCGTAACCTGAGTTTACCTTTTTATTCTCATTCAACGTCCGATTCACAATCGCCGTTCCTACCGTATTGCCTATCCCCAAATCAATTCGACCGGGATGAAACGCCTCGAGAATCCGAAAATTTTCAGCGACTTTATAAGGGCTATAATGTGGAATCATCACACCGCCCGAGCCGATACGAATCCGCTCTGTCGCATCTGCTAAATGCATCATGATCAGTTCCGGTGAACTACTGGCAAAAGCAGGAACGTTATGATGTTCTGCCATCCAAAACCGCACGTAGCCTAAGACTTCAGCTAATTGAGCCAGCTCAATCGTATTCTGCAAAGCAGTTTGGGCACTCGAGCCTTCATCAATTTGAGCGTAATCCAAAATCCCTAATTTAACCAATGTCACCCTTCTTTCTAAGTCTGACGGGGCTTATGCTTTTTCACTTAAAATAAAGCTGACTAATTCTTCTTTCGTTAGCTTTCCGAAATAATTAGTTAAATCAAACGGCACTAACGCATTTAATAAGTCTTCTTTCCTTAACCGTACGCCGACTAAAGCTTCTTCAATTTCTTTTATATCGTTTGTTCCGAAGAAGTCACCCGTAATCTGGATGGCAGCAATTTTAGCATGCTCAACGCCTAAGCCGACATTAATCGTTCCAATTGGAAAACGTTCGGTTAAACGATATTCGAACTGTTTAAAGCGACCATAGTTCCAGTCCCAATTATGGTATTTCTCTGCTGCAATTTTATCGACGCCCGCCCAATCTTCCGGCGTTAATTCATAACGTTTCGCTTCACTGATATCGTTGACGTCAAGTAATTCACACATCATATAATCCGTAAAATCCCATACCGTCATATCCTGGTATTCAGGTGCCAAATGAGGACGGATGGATCCTACTCGGCTGCGGACGGACCCGATGCCATGTGATTCAATTTTCTTCTGGTTTGGGTTCAAGACAGATACCATTGCTTCATAATCAGGATCTAATAGCAGCGAATACCCGGCGTAAACGCGACCTTTCTGCATGGTCATCGCAGCACCGGAAATTTTTTTGCCATCTAAAACTAAATCATTACGGCCTTTATGTTCTACATTGTCTACACCCAACTTCTCAAGCGCTTTAACGGCCGGTTCATACAAACGTGCATAATTCCCATAAATATCATTAACACCATTAAATAAGAAACAAAAACTCATATTGCGATCATCGAGATAAATCGCACCGCCTCCTGATTCCCGGCGGATGATTTTAATATCATGTTCATCCATATAAGGCTGGTTGACTTCCTCGTATGCATTCTGGAATTTGCCAATTTGAACGGCCGGGTGCATCATGTATGTGAACATAACATCATCATCCAAGAAAATATGGTCCTTCACATAATCCTGTAGAGCCATCGCCACTCCCGGGTCATAGATCCACTCGCCATTACGCTTTGATTCAATTAAATACATTTGCTGTCTCCCCTATTATTCACTTGCTAACTCATGTAATACTTCAGCAATATCTGCATCAATTCGTACTGTTTGCGGACGAATCGGATGTGGAATGAAGTAATCTTTTTGATTCATTGTCACAAATAACGCTTTCGCATTTTCTTCGGTCATTTGTTGGAAAGGGTGTTTAATAAATTGCGGGGTTGTATGTCCCACACCAATTTCCAAAAAGAGTATCTTTTTATCTTGATTTGCTTTTAAGAATTGCCCGTAACGCTCATTCTGTTCATGGAACTGACCATCTTCGACCATTCCTTTTTCTTCATTACGTTTGTTAATTTCTAAACCGGCTCCACATTTCGGACAATGCGGAACTAAATTTGCAGGTATCTTCATATTCGATTGTTCTCGGGCCATTTGGCGAATTAGGACTTCATCGTGATACGTCTGTTGGTGACAGTGTTCGGAACACTGCCACAATCCGTATTCTCCTTGAATGCGGAACACTTTATCCATATCGAACTTCGCCGCATAAAACGCATTATCGGCATTTGTCGTAATAACATGATAATTGTTACCTGCCATAATAAGTCGCAAATCGACATATGCCTGTCCTACCGGTTGATCAAAGAAATTCAACAAGCTGAAGCGACTTTGAAAAGCCCAATATTCTTGTTCATCTTCAAAATCAAAAAGACTTGCCTGCAGCATATCAAGAAAGCGATACTTCGCAATAAAATCAGGAAAAGCGTCCGTAAATCTTTTCCCTGCATATGTAAACCCAGCCGCTGCGGACATTCCTGCACCAATCCCAATGACAATTGCCTCAGCTTCATCTATTAGTTGGTTTAATAAATCGGCTTGTGTCAATGATGATTCCATCGTTAATGTCTGCCAATGTCTATTAAGTTGTTGCATCAAAATCCCCTATTCTTTCCTCGCTAATAATGACTCATAAATTTGTAAATCCTCATCTTTAAACACATTAAAGATAACTTGAAGGTTTGACCCGGTGTTTTTTATATAATCTTTCATCGTTTGAACCGCTATTTCAGCTGCACGCTCGTTAGGAAAATTAAATTCACCTGTCGAAATACAGCAAAAAGCAATGGTGCCTAATTGATACTTATCCGCTAATGCTAAACTAGAATAATAGGACGACGCGAGTAAATGCTCTTTTAACGTTGAGACACCACGCTCGTCGATAAATGGGCCAACGGTATGAAGACAAAAATTTGAGGGTAAATTGTAAGCTTTCGTAATTTTTGCTTTTCCCATCGGCTCTTTGCGGCCTTGTGCTTTTATCAGCTCATCACAATCCAACCGCAATTGCACGCCAGCACGGGTATGAATTATATTGTCGATACAATCGTGATTTGCTTGCGTACAGCCCAAGAGCTCACTGTTAGCCGCATTAACAATGGCATCCACCGCCAGACTTGTTATATCACCCTGCCATAAATAAAGCTGCGGCTGAACCGCTTCTAAATCTTGCAATGAGGTTATGTGTCGTTCGTTATTCCACTGTGTTAAGAAAGCATCTTGAACCTCAAGAAATTGTTCTGAGACCGCCTCAGGCTGCCGGATATTACACAATCCACGAAACAATGCTATTTTTCCCTCTGCGGTATCCGTTTTATCCTGCATTATTTGTTCGTCAGCATTCGGGGTCTCGTTCAGTAAATAATCAATCAGATAATCCAACCTAGCTTGTTGATCCATATCCTGCTCCCCTGATAAATATACTTATTAAACCTATTACGATTTATCTGCACTCAGGTTAAAATAAACGAATAGGTCTGCCAAGCATTTATTAATTAAGCTTCTTCTAATTGGTTAAACGCTTCTTCATCCACATCTGTTAATTTTACGACCCAATTCTCTTCCGTTTTGGCTGAGTTTAGAAGGGTTGGTTCACTTATTGCTGCTTCATTACGCCCGATAATTTTGCCAGCTAACGGAGAAGCCATTTCAAAAACAGTCTTTGAAGCTTCCAGGTTTAAAATGGCATCATCCGCATTCAGTACATCCCCATCAGTGAATTCTACAAATCCAACTGTACCAAGATCATCCTGCAATTCCGGTGTCATGCTTACCGTATAAACGTCATCATTTTTTTCGATTAATAAGAAATTTCCTCGTTTTTTCATTACTAATCCCTCTTTCTTATTTAAATTTCAAAATAATATATTGAGTATATCATGTATAAGCAATACCTCCCAACAGGGTTGCTTATTCTTTTGAAAAAGCTGTTTCGCGCATAAATTGTTTTGGCCTGCCCCGCACTGGATAAAAACTGCATTAAAAAGCAACAACGTTTACGAAAAGAGTCTTTCTGATAAATTATTTTGAACAAATCTATTGTTACAGACGGAGAAACTGTATTGTATTGACACTTCCGTGCACAGGTGGTAGCTTTTAAGTCAACAACAAATACAGCATGATGGAGGGAATGGGATAATATACAAATGAAGACAACAGAACAATACAGACCTTTGTTTAAAACGATCGTTCTGCCAAATGGTATTGAATTAGATAACCGCTTTGTCCTATCCCCGATGATTACGAATTCTTCAACCATTGAAGGTTATGTCACGCAGGAAGATTTGGCTTATGCAAAGCGACGTGCGCCTTCAGCACCTCTGCAAATTACTGGCGCTGCGTATATCGAGGAATATGGGCAATTGTTTGAATACGGATTTAGTATTGATAATGATCGCAGCATCGAAGGACTAAAAGGTCTTGCTCAGGCGATGAAAAAAGACGGCGCTAAGGCAATTATTCAACTAACGCATGCCGGCCGTTTCTCCAAAATATCGCTTAAGGATTTTGGTGTCGTGTATGGCCCAAGTGAAATGCACTTGAAAACACCCGTTGAACATAGCGTCCTGCCAATGAGTAAACGCAAAATCAATCATGTCATTAACCAATATGCTGACGCAACTCGTCGTGCGATTAAAGCCGGTTTTGATGGCGTTGAAATTTCAAGTGCTCAGCGCTTATTAATTCAAACGTTCTTTTCTTCTTTTTCAAATCAGCGTGATGATGAATACGGCACTCAAAATATTGAAAATCGTTCACGTTTTGGTATCGAAGTGATGGAGGCTGTCCAGAAAGTTATTGATGAAGAAGCACCTGCTGACTTTATTCTCGGATTTCGCGGCACACCGGAAGAAACGCGCGGCAATGACATTGGCTACAGTGTTGAAGATTTCCTTTATTTCATGGATCGAATCGTGGAAGTAGCAAATATCCAATATTTAGCTACTGCAAGTTGGGGCAAGAACATTTATAAACAAACGATTCGCCAGGGTAAATTTAAAGATGAATTTATGAACAAGAAAGTTTACGAGCATATCGCCGGTCGTATTCCGGTTATGGCCACTGGCGGCATTAACTCACCGGAAAAAGCACTTGACGCCTTCCAATTTTCTGATATGGTCGGTGCATCTACACCTTTCGTAACTGAACCTGACTTTGTTACCAAATTAAAAGAAGGTCGGGAAGATGAGATTAACTTAGGTTTTTCTCCGGAAGAGCTGGCCGATTTAGCGATTCCCGAAAGAGCCTTTAAAGACATTGTTGAATTAATGGATATCGGCGGATCGCTTTCAGAGGCATCCCGCCATGAATTACGCAAATTGTATAAGTAGTGCCGAACAATCAAAAGACACCAGGCCTTAAAGGTAAGGCCTGGTGTCTTTTGTGGAATAAATTAGTTTTGCTTAAAGGGGTAAACATCGCAACTTTTTTTAAAAGCCACGACACATTTATTTATATTCAATCCCCTACTCAACCGTAACTGATTTCGCCAGGTTCCGCGGCTTATCAACATCACATCCGCGGTGAAGTGCTGCATAGTATGCAAGCAGCTGCATTGGCACGACACTGACAAGCGGTGTCAGGAGCTCATGCACTTCTGGGAGAACGAAAGCATCGGTATCCTGCTCAAGGCCTTTCATGCTGAAGATCATATCATTGGCGCCGCGTGCAACTACTTCGGACACATTGCTGCGGATAGAATAATTGACTGTTTCCTGTGTTGCAAGTGCAATCACCGGCGTTCCTTCTTCAATCAATGCAATTGTGCCGTGTTTTAGCTCACCGCCGGCAAAGCCTTCTGCCTGAATATAAGAGATTTCTTTCAGTTTCAGTGCCGCTTCCAGGCATACGAAATAATCTGTACTCCGACCGATGAAGAACGCATTGCGTGTCGTGCCAAGATTATCCCGGACAAGCTCATCAATAGCCTCTTTTTGATCGGTCAGTACTTCCATCGCATTCGCGGTAATACCAAGTTCCCGCATTGGGTCAAAGTCCAATTCAAGACCTTTTGCCCGGGCTGTGTCCACTGCCAGGATTGCCAGAACCGCGATCTGTGCCGTATACGCTTTTGTCGAAGCAACGGCAATTTCCGGTCCGGCATGCAGATGTAACGTATAATCTGCTTCACGAGAAAGGGTGGACCCGGCGACATTCGTAATCGTCAATGCCGGATGTCCCATTTCTTTAATTTTAACTAATACCGAACGGCTGTCGGCTGTTTCTCCGCTTTGTGAAATGAACACAAATAGCGGATTATCAGATAAAAGCGGCATATTATAGGAAAATTCACTTGCCACATGTACTTCTGCCGGTATGCCTGCCATTTTCTCAAGGAACTGTTTGCCGACAAGACCTGCATGATAACTGGTTCCTGCTGCAATAATGTAAATACGGTCGCAAACTTTCATTGTCTCGCGAATATTTTGATCCAGTTTAAGATGATCATGTTCATCTTGATATTCCTGGATAATCCGGCGCAACGCAAGTGGCTGTTCGTCAATTTCTTTTAGCATAAAATGCGGATATGTGCCCTTTTCCGTGTCGGTCACATCGATTTCTGCTGTGAATGGCTTGCGACTCACAAAAGTTCCGTCCAATGTTTGCACATTCACGACATTCCGCTTCACAATGACTATTTCCTGATCATTAAGCTCAAGATACTGGTTTGTTTCATTCAAAGTAGCCATAGCATCGCTCGTAACAACGTTAAATCCGTCGCCCAGCCCCACAAGCAACGGGCTTTTATTTTTGGCGACATATATTGTGTTCCGATCTTCTTTATCAATCAAAGCGACTGCGTAAGATCCTTTCAAGAGATTTATCGTCCGGCGAAAGGCTTCTGCTGTATCCTGATATTTCTCAGCATTTTTTTCAACGAGCTGAACGATAATTTCCGTATCCGTTTCACTGCCGAAATCAACGCCGCCAAGATAATCACTTTTCAGTTCCTGATAATTTTCGATAACGCCATTATGAACAAGGGCAAAGCGGCCGGATGTGCTTTGATGCGGATGAGCATTCTCAGCACTCGGACCGCCATGGGTTGCCCAGCGCGTATGGCCGATTCCCATTGTTGCCGCAGTAGTATCATCCACACGCTGGCGCAGTGCAGCAATCCGTCCTTTCACCTTGAATAAATTAATGTCGTCATTATCCAGCATAGCAATTCCAGCGGAGTCATAGCCGCGGTATTCCAGTTTTTCAAGTCCATTCAGTAAAATATCTTTCGTATCGTTATATCCGATATAGCCTACAATTCCGCACATCGTTGTTTCCTCCTTGAAATCAAGGGGCAACAAACGAGCCTTTTCTCCAATTTCGGGGCGTGTTGTTGCCCCTTCTCGTGATTGTTGTCCAATCATCTGGCTTTATCCTTTGTGCAGCAAGTCGCCTCACTGTTTTTGGAAAAAAGCATCACGACTGAGATGTGCAGCCGGGAGGTATCCGCCGATTGCGTTCGATAACCTCCTCCTCGTCAACTATTTTCATTACCGGTCAGAAAATAGTTCAGGCGCTATTCGTTCGTTTCTCGTCTTCGCTCCTTTCTTTATTTGACTCAAAACCTCTAAAGTGAATTGAGGCTTTCTACATTTTACCTGAGTCAGAACTTATTGGTCAATTATTTTTAAAAAAGTCGGTATGGTTATGAGTATGTCTGCCCGAAGCGAGATGTGTGTCGCGTCAGCCCATTATCTAGTATAATGAAATTAAAAAAGTGAGGCGTGTTTTTATGAATGCAGTAGATATCCCGCACGATATGCGATTTAAATTTGGCCCCAATTTACGGGAAATGCCCATGAATAAAATGGATATGCTTTATGGTATGATGTATCTTCAAAAACAGCTGAACGATGAATCGATTGAAGAAGATGAAAAAGGAAAAATACACGGCATGCTCGGAACATTTCTCCGCATCGTTGGCGAACTGGATGAAAGCAAACGGCAATTAAACCAGGCAATTGACATCTTCCGTGCTTCAGGCAGAAAACAAAGCGTCTTCATCAATCAGATGCGGCTGGCCAATACATACCAATGGCACAATGACTTTGACACATCCAATAGAATGTTCGCTGAATTGCTCGAAACAGCTGAAAATGACTCCGACTACAGTGAATTTAAAGATTTTATCTACCAGCACCAAGGCAAGAATCTGTTTGACCAGAAAAAATATGAGGAAGCATTGGACTACTTTCGGAAAGCACTGGAGCTCCAGCAAGACAACCGGAATAAAGAGCTGATTGAATCGACCGAAACAGCGATTGAGACATGTGAGAAAAAGTTGAACAACTAATGCCTTCACTAATCTATATTCGAAATGATCGATAAAAAGGGGCGTTCCGGATTTTTCGGAATTACCCCTTTTCATATTTTTAAAAATCGATTATAAAGTGAATCTTCCAGTTACATGCGGGCTGTAAGTGAAAATCGACTGAAACGATTATGGTTAAAAATGATGTTTTTCCAAAAAGTCCAGCATGCTTTTGTAAACCTTGATTTCGTTTTCTTTTTTCGAAAAACCGTGCCCTTCATCTTCCAGGACAAGATAATCGACATCGCGGCCTTGTTCCTGAAGCTTGGCAACGATATTATCGGATTCTTCTTTAACAACACGTGGATCATGTGCCCCCTGGATAACAAGCATTGGTTTGGTCATGCCATTGAGATACGTAACCGGTGAATCTTGAATAAACCGCTCCCTGTCACGCTCAGGGTTGCCAAGCCAGCGTTCCATGATCGGCTTCCAGTGATCAGGAACCGAATTGACGAACGTGAACAGATCGGATGGTCCGAAAATATCGACACAGGCTTTGAAATATTCCGGATGACGCCCGTGCAGGAGCAATGCCATATAACCGCCATAACTGCCGCCGACAAGGAATAATTTATCACGGTCAGTTATCCCGTTTTCAAACAACCATTCAATACCCGCCACACAATCCAGACGCGGGCCTTCTCCCCAGTCCTGCTCGACCAGTTTGACAAAGGAAGAACCATACCCTATGCTTCCCCGGAAGTTCGGAGCAAAGATTGTATAGCCACGATTTAAAAAGCACTGGAACATCGAGACGAACATTTTTTGCTGAGCGGCTTGTGGTCCCCCGTGCGGCCAGAAAATGGTGTAGCCGTTATCATTCTCCGGCTTAGGTTTGTAAAGTAATGCCTCAATGTCCATTCCGTCGAATGATTGATAAGTCACGACATCCGGCTCCACCATATCATCACTGTCCACCCCAAGCACGCGATTGTTCGTCAATTGCTTCCAATTGGATCCGTCTTTTGATTGGAAAATATTCAACGGAAGTTTGTCGCTCGTTCCAAGCATATAAAGGTTGCCTGCTTCGGTAACTTTGAGCTGATAAATAATATCCACCAGAGCTGATAGCTGCTCGAGCTCTCCAGACATCAAGTCATAACGGTAAAGAACCTCAGATACGCCGCTTTCAGTGACGAGAAATAGCGTATTTTGTTTCTTATTGAATTTCAATTGTTCAATACTTTCATTTTCAATCGAAAGCACTTCAGAGAACGCGTGCTTCTCTAAATCGAATTTTGCGATATAACTGTATTCGCTGTTAAAATTCGTGAGGAAATAGATGGTTTTATCATCAATAAAAACAGGCTCGGACGTCACATGGACTTTTTCCGGATCCGGCGTAAGATTATATGTCTCATCTCCTGTTTTGACGAACCCGATCACATATGTATTCGCAAAGGACCTGATATAGACATATGCATCTTCACCTTCCGACACGGCAGCCAGTTCGGTAGGTGATTTTTCGCCGATATTGAGCAGTGTATCGGAATCATTTTTCAAATTGCGGAAGCGGGTATTCATGAATGACGGGTTTTCTGCTGATGTGACGTAGTAAATACGTTCCCCATCGTCACTCAGGTCCGTGAAGAAAAATTTATCCTCTGCCTCCCCGCTCACAATCTTTTGCGGGATGCCGCCGTCGTATGGAATCGCATAAATATGATGGTTTTCATCACCGTCTTTATCAAATCCAGCCAATACATAACGGCTTTTCGGGTCAAATTTGATAAAACTGCACGATTCATTCTGGTGGGCAAACAAGTATGGATATGTATCCGGCAAATCCATAGCCCATAAATTCATCTTACCATCCAGGTTCGTGCTGAAAACGAGACGCTCTTCATCAGCACTGACATCAAATGTATGAATGGCATATGTGCGGAAAAATTGTTCAACCGTCGGCTTTGGAAATTTAATCATCGTATTCCCCCTAAGAATAAACTGTTAGAAAAATTTTACTTGCCAAAATAATTATAACATCAAATTGAACAGGATAAACAGATTTATCCATGAATTATATAAAGGAAGCTTGAATCGGATGTCCCTGACGATGCAGCTGGATATACATGGCGCTCGTCGTATTGGAAGTTAATGCATTGAAGCAGCACTCCTCGCAACCCGCAGTTTACTCGATGGAAGTTTTACTGCTGCTTTTCGGGGCAATGTTGTCCTATCCAATGAAAAACTGCCCTCTTCCCAGAGAGCAGTTCAATTCAACATCTTATTCTTTCATGCCAAGCAGTTCATCAATTACATCGGCAACCTGATCGGCGTATTTTTCACAGTCCTCTTTGGTTGGTGCTTCCACCATAACCCTCACAAGCGGCTCAGTTCCGGATGGACGGACAAGAACACGGCCTTCTCCATCCAGCTCGCTTTCAACACGTTCAATTTCTTCCTGGATTTTCGGATTCGTTATAGCATCATGCTTATCAACAACTCTTACGTTTTTCAACACCTGCGGATAAATCTCCATCTCACCTGCAAGCTCGGACAGCGGCTTGCCTGTTTCTTTGATAACATTAACAAGTTGCAGGGCACTAAGCATGCCGTCACCGGTTGTGTTGTAATCAAGGAAAATAATATGTCCTGATTGTTCGCCGCCAAGGTTGTAGCCGCCTTTAAGCATTTCTTCCATGACATAGCGGTCACCAACCGATGTCTTGTCACTGCGCATGCCATTTGCTTCTAGTGCTTTATAAAAACCGAGATTGCTCATGACTGTTGACACAACTGTGTTATGCCGCAGAACACCTTTCTGGTTCAAATATTTGCCGCAAATATACATAATCTGGTCACCGTCGACAATATTGCCCTTCTCATCAATGGCTATCAGACGATCGCCATCACCGTCAAAAGCAAGCCCCACTTCAGCTTCTTTCTCTTTGACAAATGCCTGCAGCGACTCTGGGTGTGTTGAGCCGACCCCATCATTAATATTCAAGCCGTCCGGGGAACAGCCGATGGTAGCAAGATCCGCTTCCAGATCAGCAAACAGATGTGTCGCAAGGCTTGAAGTCGAGCCATGCGCGCAATCCAGAGCAATGCGCATACCTTCAAAATCATTATCAATTGTATCCTTGAGGAAGGAAAGATATTTCTGACCGCCTTCAAAATAGTCATTCATGATGCCTATGTCCGCCCCGACCGGACGCGGCAGGTCATCTTCTGTCTCCATAAGCCGTTCGATCTCATTTTCCTCTTCATCAGTTAATTTAAAACCATCCGGGCGAAAGAACTTAATACCATTATCCTCCACGGGGTTATGAGATGCAGAAATCATGACCCCTGCTTCAGCTTTTGTCGCTTTTGTAAGAAATGCTACACCGGGAGTTGAAATAACCCCAAGCCGCATGACTTCAGCACCAATCGAAAGCAAACCGGCCACAAGCGCTCCTTCAAGCATATTTCCCGATACGCGGGGGTCTCTGCCAACCATTATTTTGGGTTTTTCAGTGCCTTTTGTTAATGCATAACCGCCAAACCGGCCTAATTTATATGCTAACTCCGATGTTAATTCTGTGTTCGCAATTCCTCTGACACCATCTGTTCCAAAATATTTTCCCATCTCGATTACCTCTCCTTTACAACCGTTTATCAAGTACTGGAGGTCGTTTTTAAAATTTATCACGATTCTTCTGAGTTTAAATGAATAAGCATCTGTATTTCAAATTTATCCCGCATGTAACTGGCAGTAACAGATTCACTTTATCAAGATGAAATCTCAGCTGTCACCTGATCGAACTCACCTTCTGACTCAACACCATCCGGGGACTCTATTGTGACCGATATGTCATGTTCACCTGCTGACAGCCCATCTGCATCGATCACAGCACGCAGATCTTCTGCCGACAGTGAACTGACATCTTCCTGACTGCCTGTCACGGTGATATCCATCTCTTCATTTTCAGGTTCGATGAATGATATCTCTTGTCCGCCACCAAGATTTTCCACATCGATTGGAACTGACTCGAATGTCCTGGTTTCGTCCAATTCAATCGTCACTTCAACTGATTCAGGTTCAGAAACACTGACACCATCCGGTAAAGCAAGCCCGGCATCGACTGTACTAGATTCGGTCACATCCGATAAATTAATCTCTTCTGTTGAAACTTCTTCAATCCCTTGCAAGACATCATTTGCGGCAAAGATTTCCGCCTCATCGATGCCAGCTTCTATGGAAGACATGGAATACGCTTCCGGCAGCTCCCCTGTTGTTGCGACACTTACCGGGACAGATTTACTCGGGTTATCGATATCCACCGAAGCATCAACAGTCTCCGGTGCAACCCGCACACTCAATTCATTCCCGCTGGCATCATAAACATTCACGGGCACTTCACGGTTGTCAATTGGTTCAGTGACCCCTGCCATATCAACAAACACTTTGACGATTGCAACTTGGTCAATCACTTCCTTTGAACTTGTGATCGTAACTTGTCCAGGTTCTGTCTGTGAGTTTCCAATTTCATACCCATCAGGGATTTGGTCAGTATTAACATGATCCACAGCAACATCGAATTCTTCAGATGCCCGCTCCTCAATCGTCACTTCGATTGTTTTCGGCTCAATATAGACATTCAGTTCCTCAGGAACACCTGTATGCTGCAATGTAACAGAATGGGTTCCTGCCTCCAGGCCTTCGAGGTCTACAAATATATCAAAATTCTGTTGACGCGCTGCAGGTGTGACCGTCCCGGATGTGCCCTCGAGTGTCACACTGGCAACTTCAGGCACACCGCTTACCACATAATTTTCCTCATCAATCTGAATATTGACAGGGACGTTATCAACTGTCTGAAGATCAGAACCGGAGTTTGGAAAGACGCGTGAATCATTCTGATATTGGTCAATCTCAACTTGAACGAACACATATAACGCTACAGCAAAAGCTAACGAAATAGCACGGACGAACCATCGACTCTTAAACCAATTATCCATCATTTTTCCCCCTCTGATGTCGTGACTTGGATTCAGAGGCCCTTATGGATGGAGAGAGCATTTCACGCAGATAAGTCCGCAGCCCCTCCCGATCGAGGTCACGTTTTAATTCACCATTTTTCGCTAATGCGATATTGCCTGTTTCTTCAGAGACAACAATCGTAATTGAATCGGTGACTTCACTTACCCCCATCGCCGCCCGGTGTCTCGTGCCCAGTTCCTTTGAAATAAAAGGGCTTTCGGATAATGGAAGATAGCAGGCTGCTGCAGTTATCTCTTCTTCTTTTATAATAACGGCCCCATCATGCAATGGCGTATTCGGTGTAAATATATTTGTCAGCAATTGATGTGTCAGATTTCCGTTGATTGGAATCCCGGTCTCAGCATAATCACCCATACCGGTTTCCCTTTCAATGGAAATTAATGCACCAATGCGGCGTTTGGCCATATATTGACACGACTGGACGATGGCCTCGATTTTTTGTTCCATTATTTCCTCTTCGGATCGTGACCCTCTTGCGAAGAGATTGCCCCGGCCTATCTGTTCCAGAGCCCTTCTAAGCTCAGGCTGAAATAATATGATAATGACAACAAAACCCCAGTTAATTACCTGGTTTGTCAGATATTGAATCGTATGTAATTCGAATAGAATGCTGATACCCCAAACGAGCAATACAACAACAATTCCTTTCAAGAGCTGTATTGCCTTTGTGCCTCTGATCAGCATTATGATTTTATATAAAACATACCAGACGAGAGCAATATCTACGCCGATCCGCAGTAATTCAAGAAGGTCGAATCCCCCATCAAGCATGTTCACACTTCCTTCCGTCCATGGTGTGCTCCCCTATCGAAAATAATACCGTTCTCATTATATCATATTCTGTATGGTATCACCTATATTTATAAGGGCAAAATTCAGATATATTACATAAGAAGGGTCTGTCCCCCGGACAGACCCCGTATACAGGAATTATTTTTGTAAACCAAGCAGGGTAATTTGACCAAATGAGAAGATACTTTCGGTCAGATCTTTGAGGCTGAACCAGAGCCATTCAAACATCTGATCCACCTGTTGCAGTTCCCCGTTTATTTCACCGGTCGAGGCCATAAGTTCTGATCCTTCCATTGTACTTTCTTCAATTAAATCGCCATTAACTAAACGAACATCACCATCTACCGTCCCGTCGATTCGCAGATTGCCATTTTTAACGGTTAAATCACCCGTAACAGTTACATCTTCCGGGACAATGACCGTATCATCCACGATTTCCAAATTTTCCTGCTTGGAAACGACCAGTTCATTGTCCTGGTTCCAGCTTGATAAGATTCCGGTAAACATGAAAATAAAGAAAATAGCGGCTGATGTAAAAATAGGATGTGCCTTAAACCAACGTGAATATTTGACACGTTTCTTTTCAGCCGGCAGTTTTTTCATGACTTCGCCAGTAAAATGATCCGGTGCCTTGTATTGACCGGCGCTTTGAACGAGTGTAATCGTACGTTTTAGTTCATGGAAGTGTTGTTGGCAAGCTTCACATTCTTCCAGATGAGCGCGCAATTTGTCTTCTTCCTGCTTTTCTAAGCCGCCATCCAAATATTGATGCATCAGCTTAATTTTTTCCTGGCTGCAGCTCATGTGATCACACTCCTTTACACATGACGAAGCTTTTTCCGTAAAGCTTCGCGCCCTCTATGAATTCTGGTTTTTACCGTACCAAGCGGAAGATCCAGAACATCACTGATCTCCTGCAGTGAAAACTCCTCCAGATATCTTAAAATGATGACGCTCCGATACTTTGGCGGGAGTCCGTAAATTTCCTGCGTGATATAATCCTTAAGCTCCATCCCCTGAACTTCCTCTTCCGGAAGCCGATCATCAGCTGCCATCTGTGAATACATATTCAAACCGTCGGTCCCTTTGATTTCGGCATCAAGATAGTAATCTGGTTTTCGTTTACGTATCCGATCAATCGTCAAATTGGTAGCAATCCGATAGAGCCATGTTGAGAATTTGCGTTTGTCATCAAATGAGTGGATATTGACATAAGCACGGATGAATGTCTCCTGACCAATATCTTCCGCTTCATACCTGTTGCCAAGCATGCGATAACAGTGCTGAAAAATTTTATGCTGATAAAAGGAAACAATCTCTTCAAAAGCTGATTGATCCCCTCGTTTCACTTGTTTGACTTTTTCCTTGATCTTCCACTCCATCTTTTGTACCTCCGCTTACCATGCGGTATTAAGTGTACGAACTAACACCGTAAAAGGTTTCAAAAATTTTTATGTACCGTTTATATTTTAAGTTTTTTTCACATGTGTTGTTTTGCTGCAGTGATATAAATGCGACACAAATATTTCGTGAGCCTCTGTATATCCAATTTTTATAAAGAAAAAAGTTTATCATGCCGCTTATTTGGGTAATCTATTACCAATTATACTAAATAAGGAGGCGTTTTTGTGGATAATCATTCATTATTGTTAGAAAAAATTGAGAAATGCCGCCTTGAAATGCTGGAACTAAGCAAACAATATGGCTTAACGTCCATGCCTGTCGTTGAATCCAGCAAGCGACTGGACAATTTGCTGAATAAGTATCATAATGTGTGAAAATTTTTAAGGTGCAAATGGTTAAACGTAATAATAATGAAAACTCCGACGTCTTCATATATATTCACAGATCAAAAAAAGACACCCGTTTACGGATGTCTTTTTTTAAATGCATTGCTCATTAAACTGCAGAAAAGTTCTGCTCATCTAAAATACCCTATCTATTTCAATTTCTCTCCGAATAGTGAGCCGATTAATCCGACTGCCATTGATGCTGTTTTATTTTTATCATCAAGAATCGGATTGACTTCAACGAATTCGGCCGATGTCAAAATGTCCGATTCTGAAAGCATTTCCATGGCCAGATGGCTTTCACGATAAGAAAGGCCGCCCATAACCGGTGTCCCTACACCCGGTGCTTCTTCCGGGTCCAGACCGTCCAAATCAAGACTTAAATGGACGCCGTCTGTTCGTCTTTTTAGATAATTGATGGATTCTTCCATTACCTGTGGCATTCCCAGCCGATCGATTTCATGCATCGAATAAACGGTTACCCCTTGTTCACGAATCAGTACTTTTTCACCGGGGTCGAGTGAGCGGGCGCCGACAATAACGATATTTTCCGGGTTGACTTTTGGGGCATAATCCAGGATGTTTGTCAGTTTTTCGTGACCGATGCCGAGGCTTACCGCAAGCGGCATGCCATGAATGTTGCCGGATGGTGATGTTTCGCCTGAATTCAAATCACCATGGGCGTCATACCAGATGACACCGAGATTTTCATAATGTTTAGCTGTCCCTGCCAAAGTGCCAATCGCAATACTATGGTCACCGCCTAAAACTAACGGGAATCGTTTTTCGGCGATTTCTTCATCAACCATTTCCGCAAGTGTCTGATTACATTCAAAGACCTGCTTCAAGTTGCGCAGATTCCCTTCCTGCAAGTTATCTTTGCTGTCGGGACGGGAAACTGCCACATCACCCAAATCAGCAATGTTATATTTCAAATTTTCAAGTGTTTCGATCACACCCGCATAACGAATGGCGCTTGGGCCCATATCAACACCACGCCGGCTTTGACCCAGATCCATCGGCACGCCAATAATAGACATATTTCTTTGCATCACATAGCCTCCTCTGCCGTTATTTTAGCCAAAAAAAGGACAATGACTCAACCCAGCAAATAAATGCATATATATACATTTTATTATAGGCTCATAATGCTTGCCTGCGATTAAAAAATAAAGCAGGATCAGTTTAAATAAACCAATTCTGCTTATATCACAACTGCTCCATCTTTGGAGACAGTGATATCCAGAGGCTTTATGCCTGCCGCTTCCCATGCGTTGATAAGCTGGTCTGCTTTTTCTCGGGACGGGAGAAAAGCAATGCCGCAGTCACCGCCGCCGGCTCCGGAAGGCTTACCGGCACCACCATGTTCTTCAGCGAGGTCGCATAATGTTTTTAGTAATGGCGTCTCGATTTCAACATTCGCATGTCGGCCAACTGCCGCAAGTGCCTGCCGGTTTTGTTTTGTTCCACTGATGATGGCATTCGGGTTACTTTCAGCCACGCCATTTAAAAAAGTGCTGACCGCCTTTTTGCTTTCAGCCATAAATTGCTCATATAACGGCAGATTATCTGTCTTAAGTTTGGAAATGTCTCGAACCAATTGGTGTGTTGAAGCAGGTGAACCGGTCCATCCGATACACATATAGACATTATCAGGCAGTTGAATCGGGTTCACATGGAAATAAGGCCAGTCTTCATTAACGAGTCCTGTTATACTTTCTGTCTCAAAATAAGCTCCGCGCAGCCAATCTGCCTGAAACGAAGCATACTGCAGAAAACCGCCGTAGGATGACGCTGCAACATCTGCCCCTGAGCCACTCCCTTGTGTTTTCACATGAGAAATCGCCGCCAGTTTAAAAATCAGCTTTTCAGATGGTTTTTCCGGTAAAAATCGCATCAGAATTGCTGCCACCACAGAGGTCACAACGGCTGCACTCGAACCGAGCCCATATTTTTTTCCTGATGCATCATCCAGTTCACTGCGGACTGCAAGATGGAATGGCACCGGTTCAATGTTATTTTCTCTTAAATATGTATAGACAACGGTCATCGCTTCTTCCACAAACCGGATGCGCTCATCAGCCGTTTCGACCTTGACGGCATTTGCTTCATAGAGCCAGGCCATGTCCTTCAAATCAAACGCCTCAAGCGTCAGCCGGTTTTTGCTGCTATCCTCTAATTTTGCATAAACGAAGCGGTCGACAGCTGTCACAACTAATTGTTGATATTTTTCCAGTACGGCAAACTCCCCGGCAACCATTAATTTTCCGGGGACTTTGATTGTTAAAGGTGACTCAGGCAACATGTTCAACCCCTATATGAAGGATACGCCCTGACCGGGTCTGCTTACTTTAATATCATGAACGCCAGGGACATTTTGAAGTGTATTTCGAATGATGTCCTCATGTTCCGGTGTATAAAGCACTTTCACATTCGGTCCAGCATCAATTGTGAAAAACGCCGGGATGCCGTCTGACCGCAACTGGCGCACAGCTTGCATAATAGACAATGTCGTGCTGTGCCAATAACTAAACGGCGGATTGGCAGCCAACGTTGTCGCATGCATCCTGAGACAATTGGCTTCCGCGATTTCGCCCACTTTTTCAAAATCTTTTTCAGCAATGCCTTCTTTGATTGCTTCAAGGTCGTCCGGAATGCTCTGTACCCACGCAGGGTAGAACGGAGAGGTGTCAACGGTACGCTTCATTCCTTCTCTGCTCAGAACTTTCTTTTCATCAGATGACAGAACAACGGCAGCAACCCTGAGATCCCAATGATCAGCTGGTGCGACCGGGACCGCATGCGAATCAGAACCGTCCGCTTTTGTTCCTTTTTCCCATTCGACAAACCCCCCATATATCGAACGGCAGGCTGAACCGGAGCCTTGCCGTGTCAAAATGGAAAGCTCCTGCTCATTAACCGGTAAACCTATTGCCTTGGATGCTGCAGCAGCAAGTGCGGCAAACCCGGAGGCAGATGATGCAAAGCCGGCTGCTGTCGGGACATGGTTGGTCGAATGTACCTCGGCACACACATCAGTCCGGCCTGCTTCTTTGCGGATAAGGTCAAGAAATATGCTGACACGGCGAGATTCTGCTCCCTCAACCAGACGGTTATTCAAATAGAACTGATCTGCTGTCAGACGATCCTGAAATGCAACGCTTGTTGTCGTATGAAAACCATCCAATGTCAGTGACAGACTGTTGTTCATCGGCAGAATCAAGGGTTCGTCACGTTTCCCCCAATATTTAATAAGGGCAATATTCGTATGGGCTTTTGCTGTCGCTTTCATGTTATAACCCCTTTGTTCTTCAAGACACGTTCAAAAAATGAGGTAAAATGACTTAAGTCTCTGCACGGTCATTTTACCCATGTATGTCTAGTCTGCTTTTTTGTTCAATGAGAAAGACCATACAGCATGTGCGCCAAATTTTTTCAGTTTTTCGCACAGATGTTTTGAGTGCACCTCATTTTTGGCCAGTGCAATGACACAGCCGCCATTGCCGCCGCCCGTTAATTTAGCACCTAATGCGCCTTCCTGGCGGGCAATATAGATGAGCCGGTTTAAACCTGCGTCACTGACGCCCAGTGCTTCCAGTTCCTTTTGTGCTTCATTCAGCATATGACCGAGAAGATGCTTGCTGGCCGACTCCAGTGCTGTTCTGGCACGGTGCGTAATTTCACCGAGCCGCTCGAGCTTCGAGTGAATCCGTCTTGGCGCTGATCTAATCAAATTCGTGACCGATTCCACAGCAAGCCGAGTATCACCCATTCTGCCGGAATCTGCCACAATAAAATGGAAATTGCCTTGAGGCTCAATCATATCAAACTGTCCTTCCTTCTGATACCAGATTGGCATTTCAGATGAGATTGTCAGTGTATCAATCCCGCTCGGCTCTCCGTGAGCATGCCGTTCTGAAATATCAGCGAGGCGAAGAATATCTTCCATTTCATAATCCTCTTCTGCATATGCAAAGAGCGCGCGGATAACCGCAACGGAAACAGAGGCGCTTGATCCCAGTCCTTTCCCGGGCGGTATGGATGATTTGATACGGATGAGCAAGTCTTCACAAGGCATTTCAAGATCATCCAAAGTTGCTCTGATGCAAGAGGCAAGCCCGTTCAATGAGTCAGGTGCCGAATCGATCGGACCATGATAGAACGTGCTGTCGATTTTTACCGAACCGGGCACATAATCGATAATTGCCTCAACACCAACGAGCGGAAATGGAAGGGAAATAGCAGGTTGTCCGTGTACAACTGCATGTTCTCCGATTAAAATCAATTTGCTATGAGCTACACCAGTAGCTGTTTGTACTGAAGTTGTTGCTTTTTCAATGCTCATTTTGTATATTCTGCCACCAATTCTTTAGCTTTTCCGACACGGATTTCTTTTTCATCAATCAACCGTTGTGAGATCACATCAATCATCTCTCCTGTGGCTCCTGCTGCAATGGCAACAGAGCGAGAATGTAATGCCATATGCCCCTTCTGGATGCCGTCTGTCGCCAATGCTTTCAGTGCTCCCAGGTTTTGCGCAAGTCCTACAGCCACAATGACTTGCGATAGCTCCCGGGCTGAGTCAACATTCAACAGTTTATGGGCAAGTTTGGCAATCGGATGGACTCGAATGGAGCCGCCTACTGTACCAACTGACATCGGCAGTTCCAATTCACCGACCAAATTCCCCTTTTCGTCACTATACCAGTTTGTCATAGAGGTGTACATGCCGTCCCGTGCAGCATGTGCATGCGCGCCGGCCTCAACCGCTCGCCAGTCATTACCGGTTGCAATGACAACAGGATCGATTCCGTTCATGATGCCTTTATTATGGGTTACAGCGCGATACGGATCAGACGCGGCAAATTCATAAGCATGAATGACCCCATCCCGTACTTCTTCACCGGAAAAATCGCCTGTCTCAAGCAACTCCGGCGGTATGACACAACGTGCGCTTGCCAGACACCGGTCAGGATAATTTGACAAAATCCGTAAATAGACTTTTCCCCCGGTCAATTCCTCAACAACAGGCGCCAAAGACTCTGCCATCGTATTAACCATGTTGGCTCCCATGGCATCACACGTATTGATGTATAGATGCAGGACAAGCATCTGGCTGTATTTAGAATCTGATCCTTCATTTAATAGCCGGACTTCCAGATCACAAGCCCCGCCGCCCCTTTTTCTGAGGCTTGGGTATGCATTGTTGGCGGCTTCAAGAAGTGTATCCTTTTCATTTAGTATGGCTTCCTTTGCTGCATTAAAATCAGAACAGCCGACAACCTGAATCTGACCGGTCATGACACGCTCGGTCGCTTCAGCAGTGAACCCGCCAGTTTCCCTGACAATTTTCGCAATATGGCTGGCTGATGCCACGACAGATGGCTCCTCAATCGCCATTGGAATACAATAGTCTTTCCCATTTATCAGGAAATTCAATCCCAGCCCCAATGGAAGCGGGAATGTACCAATCACATTTTCGATCATGTTATTGGCTGTATCCATCGGCAGCGGTTCTTTGGAAAACAAATAAGCTGCATCATCTTCGGTGAACAAATCCATTGAGGAGAGCAATGTTCGGCGTTCTTCAACTGTCATATTATAAAAGCCGGGAATTCTGGAAGTTTCCATACCAACTCATCCTTTTACATTCCTTATTTATATGTGAAAGCTATCGTTTTTGCTATTCATTTTACTGTTTCTATTATGTAAAAAAACAGCATAAAATGCAAATAAACAAGGCTGTTAACATCATAACAACCTTGTTTATCTGCCTTCATTGTCTGTTATGTAATTTGCTAACGTTATATGCAGTCAGATGAGCCATGGAGGATTCGAACCTCCGACCCTCTGATTAAAAGTCAGATGCTCTGCCAACTGAGCTAATGGCTCGTTTATATGGTGAATTACTGATTCAGTTTAATATGATGATTCTCTATATGGGGATTATGGGTGCTCGTCGTGATGCAAAGCCGCTGTTCATGGCAATCATTTGCAAGTAAAAATAAAAAAAGCTGGGCTAGCTGGATTCGAACCAGCGAATCACGGGATCAAAACCCGATGCCTTACCGCTTGGCTATAGCCCAATAGAAAATATGGTGGAGGGGGAGAGATTCGAACTCCCGAACCCTGAGGGAGCGGATTTACAGTCCGCCGCGTTTAGCCACTTCGCTACCCCTCCGTAAATATTGTTAGTTGTATTACTTGTATTTATACATAGAAAAAAATGGTGCCGGCCAGAGGACTTGAACCCCCAACCTACTGATTACAAGTCAGTTGCTCTGCCAATTGAGCTAGGCCGGCATACTTCTAAATAATATACTTTTAAGATGCCGTCATAATCAAATCTAATTGCACCTAATTTAAAGTAAATGGTGGAGGATGCAGGGCTCGAACCTGCGACCCCCTGCTTGTAAGGCAGGTGCTCTCCCAGCTGAGCTAATCCTCCGGTGGTGACCCGTACGGGACTCGAACCCGTGTTACCGCCGTGAAAGGGCGGTGTCTTAACCGCTTGACCAACGGGCCGCAATGGGCGTGTGCCATGGTTTGAAAACAAAAGCTAAAACCAACAAATTTTATTATATACAGCTTGTCCTTCTTTGTAAAGAGGTAAAGGAAAATTTTTATTTTCAATTTGAGCTTTTCATCTTATATTGAACTACCCACCACTTAATTTCTGACAAAATTTGAAGTGGGGGATTCCTTCGAACACCAGTGCAACCACTAATTATTTTAGCAGGCTCTACCCGTAGTCCCTGCGGTAAAAGCACAGTAGCTTGTACGTTGGTCTCTAACCATCTAGCGTACTGCTTCGTTTACGCTATTCAGCTAGATGGGGCGATTAGAACGTTGAAGATTTTACGTAACAGACGTTAATTCCTATTACAACCTTATATCTTCAGTTTTCAAAGAACAATCTATGCAGGAATATTAGACCATACAAACAAGTGTGCCGCTACGCAAAAAGGCGATTCATCTCCACCCTGCTCATTGGGTCACGCCTTTCACATTCCTCGAGGTTGGAGTCTTCTCGCCTAAATACGATAAAATGAATCTGCCAGATAGTCATTAATTTGAAACAGGTGCTGGCAGCCAGATACATATGAGTTTTTTCTCGAAATTATTGATGGGTGGGGATACTATGGAAACTCTGTTTTTGGAAGAACACGGCGAACCATTTATAGCATTCAGTTCAAGTCATTTGGCAGCATTATTCATATATTTTGCCGGGATCATTATTTTCCTGATATTCTTTCGGAAAATTATCGGCAGCACCCAGGCTTACAGCATCATTCGCTGGAGCCTGTTCAGTCTGCTGATTTTATCCGAAGTAAGCTACCAGACCTATACCGCACTCAACGGCATCTGGAGTTTGGCGGATCATATTTTTCTCCATCTTTGTGGCATTGCCGGGATCACCGGTGCTATCGCGCTGTTCACACATAATAAAATGCTGATCCAAATCACCTTTTTCATCGGGCTCGTGCCGGCATTTTTAGCCTTGCTGACGCCTGAACTGCCGTATGACTTCCCGCATTATCGTTATATGAAATTTTTCATTCACCACACTGTGATTTCATGGACGAGTATATTTTTAGTGGTCTCCAATGGTATTACGATGACGTTTAAATCTTTCTTGAACACATATGGTTTATTATTAATCTATGCTGCCATCATTGGGTTTCTGGTGAATCCGCTGCTTGGTTCCAATTATTTATATCTGTCTCATACCCCTGAAGCCAGCACCCCGCTTGATTTGCTCGGGAACGGCATCTGGTATTATGTGAATCTATGTATCCTAGCGTTCGCCGTCTTCTTTATCCAATTTCTGGTATACAGGTTCTTTACGCGAAATTCGTCTGGACGCTAAGTGTATATAAACGCAACCACCCAGACGATAACAACCACCGGCACTGAGGTGTAAAGTGTGCGCCATACGCTCATGCCGTGTTTTTTGACTAAAAATATCGCCACAAACACTTCCATAATGGTAACAGCAATGGCGAGTATGATAAGAATTGAGAAAGCTTCCATTGACGTACCTCCGTTCTTCAAGGCTCTTAACAGAATAACATATTTATGACAATAATCGTTAAGGTTGTCTCTATTCACTTCTTCACAACATTAACTGATATAAATGTTGGGATTAATTTGCATCATCAATCTACCTCCGTGTTTTTTGTTTTATATAGATTGTTTAAGTTTTTTTTCGCAAAGTTTCTCCAATGACCGCTTAAAAACAGTGAATAATTCCGTCCAGAGCGAATATATATGTAACTGGAGCAAAATTTCTAACGACAAGGATAGGTGATACCATGGACGAAAGCGAAAACCAAAACGAACACAAAAATGAAGATGAAAACACATCATCAAGAGGGTATAACGACTCTGATTATAATCGTAAACAAGAGCAATTGGATCAATACCGTGAACATAATACCGGCCCAGGCGAGAAAATGACCGATGATGCAGGGTTTAAAATTTCAAATGATCGGTGGAGCTTGAAGGCAGGAAGGCGTGGTCCATTATTATTTCAAGACTCCCATTTTTACAGAAAACAGTCCCGCTTCAGCCGGGAACGCATTCCGGAAAAAGTGGTTCATGCCAGAGGATTTGGTGTTTATGGGGACTTTGAAACGTATAAATCAATGAAACATGTCACCAGGGCTCACTTTCTGCAAGAGGCTGGACGGAAAACGCCTGTGTTCACGCGATTTTCCAACTTCATTGGAAGCTCGGGATCTAAGGATACAGCAGTCGATATACGTGGCTTTGCAACCAAATTTTACACACAAGATGGAAACTACGATAATTTAGCGCTCCAATTCCCTGTCTTCATTCTTGCAGATGCCATGAAATTTATGGACGTGACACATGCCGCTAAACCAAACCCGAAAACGCATATTCCGCAAGCGACTGTCGCGCACGATAGTTTTTGGGACTATGTCGTCAGCAATCCTGAATCTGCACATATGGTGATGTGGCTGATGTCCATGCGGGGACGTCCAAGGAGCTGGCGCATGATGGCAGGGTGGCCGATCAATACATTCCGGTTTATTAATGATCATGGCAAATCGACCTTTGTCAGATTTAAATGGATACCTAAGCTCGGTGTCCATTCACTGCTGCTTGATGAGGCGAATATCATCGGTGGTGTTGATCCGGATTTCCACCGCCGGGATATCATTGAAGCGATTGAAAAGGGCGCCTATCCTGAATATGAATTAGGTGTACAGTTGATTGATGAAGAAGATGAACACAAGTATGATTTTGACGTTTTGGATGATACAAAACTGTGGCCGGAAGAAGTCATTCCTGTTGAAACCATCGGTAAATTGACGTTGAACCGGTTGGTTGATAATTTCTTCGCAGAGGAAGAACAATCATCATTTGACCCTGCGTCACTTGTTCCGGGCATTAACTTCACGAATGACCCTGTCCTCCAAGGGAGAGCTTTTGCTTACAGAGATACAGATTACCACCGGCTTGGCACAGGTAATATTAATGAAATACCCGTTAACAAGCCTATTTCAGAAACGAACTATAACAATCGGGACGGCTTTTCAAAATATCGAATTGATGTGGATTCCGTAGACTATCATAAAAATACATTGGCCGGCAATACACCAGCCGAGACCCCTCCTGAAGAAGGAGGCTATGCGCATTACCCGCAGCAAGTCGACGGACATGTCACACGGGACCGCCCAAGCGAATCATTCTATGATCACTTTTCCCAGGCCAGACTTTTCTGGAACAGCTTATCAATAGTTGAAAAACAAGACCTGACAGACACGTTTAATTATCACCTTGGCTATGTCAAAAGCAAACCGATCAGACAGCTTAATGTGGAAATGTGGGCAAATGTCG
This sequence comes from Lentibacillus amyloliquefaciens, assembly GCF_001307805.1. GTDB lineage: Bacteria > Bacillota > Bacilli > Bacillales > Amphibacillaceae > Lentibacillus > Lentibacillus amyloliquefaciens. The sequence continues at coordinate 2,506,971 of NZ_CP013862.1, forward strand.
ATTACGAAATGGCCTGTACCATTGCGGATAATATCGGTGTCGAACGGCCAAAAGGCACGAATGTTCAAGTTTCCAAAAGCTCTCCGGCCATCAGCCAGGCCAACACACCGCATTACGCCGCCACCCAAAAAGTTGGAGTGCTTATTGACAATGGCTTTAACGGTGAAGAAGTAAGAAATACGCTCGACTACCTGCATCAATGCGGGGTCTTTATAGAAATTGTCAGCGAAAAACTTGGAACCGTTACAGGCTCTGACGGTACAAAAGTTGACGTTCATGAGACCTTCAAAACGACCTATCCCGTTCTGTATGATTCACTGTATGTGGTAGGTGGAAGGCCCGACAATGAAGCCAAATTCACCCAAAGCATGCTGGAATTCGTCAATGAAGCTTATAAGCGTTATAAACCAATTGGTGTTGCCACAACCGGCGATAATTTCATCCATTCATCCCAGGCGAATAATCTCGCAGGCGTCGTCTTTACCGCCAACAACCCGAACTTCGGCGACGATTTTGTAAAAGCGATTGCCAAGCAGCGTTTCTGGAATCGGACATAGAAGACCAACGACAGGGAGATAAGCGTGTGCTCATCTCCCTGTTTTAGTGCTATTTTCTTATTTTGACTGCTCCAGTTTTTGATTATAGCTAAAGCGAGTATGATTCACCATCGTCAGGAACTAAGACATTAGAGGAAATACCTTTTTCATTTATGAAGTTTTTTAATTCTTCTCGTGATAGGGTCCAATGATTGACAGCTTCCATATGGCTGGCAATAATTTTTGCACCAAGAGTAGCCTTATAGGCTTCATAGACATCATCTTTCCCCATCTATCATGATTAGGCGAATGTGAAAAGTAAACAATTATTCTTGGAATCAGCCGCATTTTTCAACGGAAGAATGGTTCGAGACCTTCAAGAACAAACACCTTTATCTTCACCTAACAATATGAATACCGTCTCACTGGGGTGTACGATCATTCGGTGAATTACGCACGTTAAAAGTATGTTAGAAGAAATACAAAAGGCTTTTGCCAATGACTGGCAAAAGCCTTTTTGCGGGAAGAGCTTCCAGCCGGACTCGAACCGGCGACCTCTTCCTTACCATGGAAGCGCTCTACCGACTGAGCTATGGAAGCATAAAAATGGCTCCACAGGCAGGATTCGAACCTGCGACCGATCGGTTAACAGCCGATTGCTCTACCACTGAGCTACTGTGGAATAGTTTTAAATATGTAAACAAGGTGTTAATACTATACCAGTTATGCTCATCGAGTTACAAATTTTCTCAGCGGAGCTGTACTCCTGATTATGAAGCTTAAAGTAAAAATATAGTAAAATGCCTGGCGGCGTCCTACTCTTGCAGGGGTTAAACCCCAACTACCATCGGCGCTGGAGAGCTTAACTGCTGTGTTCGGCATGGGAACAGGTGTGACCTCTCCGCTATCGCTACCAGACCTTGTCATTCATATAGGGTTTGCACCCTGAAAACTAAATAAGAGCTTCATTCAACGTTTTTTGCGGGTTAGTTAAGTCCTCGATCGATTAGTATCCGTCAGCTCCACGTGTCACCACGCTTCCACCTCGGACCTATCAACCTCATCGTCTCTGAGGGATCTTACTCACTTAATGTGATGGGAAGTTTCATCTTGAGGGGGGCTTCATGCTTAGATGCTTTCAGCACTTATCCTTGCCACACGTAGCTACCCAGCTATGCTCCTGGCGGAACAACTGGTACACCAGCGGTGTGTCCATCCCGGTCCTCTCGTACTAAGGACAGCTCCTCTCAGACTTCCAATGCCCACGACGGATAGGGACCGAACTGTCTCACGACGTTCTGAACCCAGCTCGCGTACCGCTTTAATGGGCGAACAGCCCAACCCTTGGGACCGACTACAGCCCCAGGATGCGATGAGCCGACATCGAGGTGCCAAACCTCCCCGTCGATGTGAACTCTTGGGGGAGATAAGCCTGTTATCCCCGGGGTAGCTTTTATCCGTTGAGCGATGGCCCTTCCATGCGGAACCACCGGATCACTAAGCCCGACTTTCGTCCCTGCTCGACTTGTAGGTCTCGCAGTCAAGCTCCCTTCTGCCTTTGCACTCTGCGAATGATTTCCAACCATTCTGAGGGAACCTTTGGGCGCCTCCGTTACACTTTGGGAGGCGACCGCCCCAGTCAAACTGCCCGCCTGACACTGTCTCCGGACCGGGTCACGGTCCGGGGTTAGAATGTCCGTACAGCCAGGGTGGTATCCCACGGGTGCCTCCACGTAAGCTGGCGCTCACGTTTCGACGGCTCCCACCTATCCTGTACAAGCTGTACCAACATTCAATATCAGGCTGCAGTAAAGCTCCACGGGGTCTTTCCGTCCAGTCGCGGGTAATGCGCATCTTCACGCATAGTATAATTTCACCGGGTCTCTCGTTGAGACAGTGCCCAAGTCGTTGCACCTTTCGTGCGGGTCGGAACTTACCCGACAAGGAATTTCGCTACCTTAGGACCGTTATAGTTACGGCCGCCGTTTACTGGGGCTTCGGTTGAGCGCTTCGCGCCCGAAGGCGCTAACGCATCCCCTTAACCTTCCAGCACCGGGCAGGTGTCAGCCCCTATACTTCGCCTTTCGGCTTCGCAGAGACCTGTGTTTTTGATAAACAGTCGCTTGGGCCTATTCACTGCGGCTCATCTCTCATGACGAGCACCCCTTCTCCCGAAGTTACGGGGTCATTTTGCCGAGTTCCTTAACGAGAGTTCTCCCGATCACCTTAGGATTCTCTCCTCGCCTACCTGTGTCGGTTTGCGGTACGGGCACCTGTGAACTCACTAGAGGCTTTTCTTGGCAGTGTGGAATCTGGAACTTCGGTACTCAATTTCCCTCCCCGTCACAGCTTGAGATTGTTGAACGGATTTACCTGCTCAACTCCCTCACTGCTTGGGCGCACAATTCCGACAGTGCGCTTTCCATATCCTGCTGCGTCCCCCCATCGTTCAAACGTTCACGAGGTGGTACAGGAATATCTGCCTGTTGGCCATCGCCTACGCCTTTCGGCCTCGGCTTAGGTCCCGACTAACCCTGAGCGGACGAGCCTTCCTCAGGAAACCTTAGGCATTCGGTGAAAGAGATTCTCACTCTTTTTTCGCTACTCATACCGGCATTCTCACTTCCAAACGCTCCACCAGTCCTCACGGTCTGACTTCGCAGCATTTGGAACGCTCTCCTACCATTGTTCTAACAGAACAATCCGCAGCTTCGGTGATACGTTTAGCCCCGGTACATTTTCGGCGCAGAGTCACTCGACCAGTGAGCTATTACGCACTCTTTAAATGATGGCTGCTTCTAAGCCAACATCCTGGTTGTCTGAGCAACTCCACATCCTTTTCCACTTAACGTATACTTAGGGACCTTAGCTGGCGGTCTGGGCTGTTTCCCTCTCGACTATGAACCTTATCACCCATAGTCTGACTCCCAAGGATGCGTCGCTGGCATTCGGAGTTTGACTGAATTCGGTAACCCGGTGAGGGCCCCTCGTCCAATCAGTGCTCTACCTCCAGTACGCTTAACCTTGAGGCTAGCCCTAAAGCTATTTCGGAGAGAACCAGCTATCTCCGTGTTCGATTGGCATTTCACCCCTACCCACACCTCATCCCCGCATTTTTCAGCATACGTGGGTTCGGGCCTCCAGTCAGTGTTACCTGACCTTCACCCTGGACATGGGTAGATCACACGGTTTCGGGTCTGCGACCGTATACTGCTTACGCCCTCTTAAGACTCGCTTTCGCTTCGGCTCCGTGCTTAACACTTAACCTTGCATACGATCGCAACTCGCCGGTCCATTCTACAAAAGGTACGCCGTCACCCATTAACGGGCTTCGACTACTTGTAGGCACACGGTTTCAGGTTCTTTTTCACTCCCCTTCCGGGGTGCTTTTCACCTTTCCCTCACGGTACTGGTTCACTATCGGTCACCAGGGAGTATTTAGCCTTGGGAGATGGTCCTCCCGGATTCCGACGGAATTTCTCGTGTTCCGCCGTACTCAGGATCCACGCCGGAGGAAACGTCTTTTCGGCTACGGGGCTCTTACCCGCTTTGGCTGACGATTCCAGGTCGATTCGCCTAAAACGTTTCTTGATAACTCCAATGGCGTGTCCTTCAACCCCGGAAAGCAAAGCTTTCCGGTTTGGGCTGTTTCCGTTTCGCTCGCCGCTACTCGGGAAATCGCTCTTGCTTTCGCTTCCTCCGGGTACTGAGATGTTTCAGTTCCCCGGGTGTGCCGCTTGTGCCCTATTGATTCAGACACAAGCACTGCCCCATTACGGACAGCGGGTTGCCCCATTCGGAAATCTCCGGATCGCAGTCTACTTACGACTCCCCGAAGCATATCGGTGTTAGTCCCGTCCTTCATCGGCTCCTGGTACCAAGGCATTCACCGTGCGCCCTTAATCACTTAACTAAGTTTGCGTTCGTTTAACGAACGCGTCATTTCAATGTCGTTGAATGTCTTGCTCTTATTTAGTTTTCAAGGTGCAAAATGGAGCCTAGCGGGATCGAACCGCTGACCTCCTGCGTGCAAAGCAGGCGCTCTCCCGGCTGAGCTAAGGCCCCGAATAGTCTCTATAGATGGTGGGCCTGGGTGGACTCGAACCACCGACCTCACGCTTATCAGGCGTGCGCTCTGACCGACTGAGCTACAGGCCCATCTATATTTTGAGATAATCAATCTCTCAAAACTGAACCAAACAACCATGTATGACGACCTGCAAAATACAGGTTCTCACCCGGCATTGCCACAATATGCGGCAACGTTAATCGGGGTTCCGTTCTAAATCCTTAGAAAGGAGGTGATCCAGCCGCACCTTCCGATACGGCTACCTTGTTACGACTTCACCCCAATCATTGGCCCCACCTTCGGCGGCTGGCTCCTGAAAAGGTTACCTCACCGACTTCGGGTGTTGCCAACTCTCGTGGTGTGACGGGCGGTGTGTACAAGGCCCGGGAACGTATTCACCGCGGCATGCTGATCCGCGATTACTAGCGATTCCGGCTTCATACAGGCGAGTTGCAGCCTGCAATCCGAACTGGGAATGGTTTTATGGGATTGGCTTGGCCTTGCGGCTTCGCGGCCCTTTGTTCCATCCATTGTAGCACGTGTGTAGCCCAGGTCATAAGGGGCATGATGATTTGACGTCATCCCCGCCTTCCTCCGGTTTGTCACCGGCAGTCACCTTAGAGTGCCCAACTGAATGCTGGCAACTAAGATCAAGGGTTGCGCTCGTTACGGGACTTAACCCAACATCTCACGACACGAGCTGACGACAACCATGCACCACCTGTCACTCTGTCCCCGAAGGGAACACGGTATCTCTACCGCCATCAGAGGATGTCAAGACCTGGTAAGGTTCTTCGCGTTGCTTCGAATTAAACCACATGCTCCACCGCTTGTGCGGGCCCCCGTCAATTCTTTTGAGTTTCAGCCTTGCGGCCGTACTCCCCAGGCGGAGTGCTTATTGCGTTAACTTCAGCACTAAGGGGTGGAAACCCCCTAACACCTAGCACTCATCGTTTACGGCATGGACTACCAGGGTATCTAATCCTGTTCGCTACCCATGCTTTCGCACCTCAGCGTCAGTTACAGACCAGAGAGTCGCCTTCGCCACTGGTGTTCCTCCACATCTCTACGCATTTCACCGCTACACGTGGAATTCCACTCTCCTCTTCTGCACTCAAGTCCTCCAGTTTCCAATGACCGCCCGCGGTTGAGCCGCGGGATTTCACATCAGACTTAAAAGACCGCCTGCGCGCGCTTTACGCCCAATAATTCCGGACAACGCTTGCCCCCTACGTATTACCGCGGCTGCTGGCACGTAGTTAGCCGGGGCTTTCTGGTCAGGTACCGTCAAGGTACTGCCCTCTTCGAACAGCACGTGTTCTTCCCTGACAACAGAGTTTTACGATCCGAAAACCTTCATCACTCACGCGGCGTTGCACCGTCAGACTTTCGTCCATTGCGGATGATTCCCTACTGCTGCCTCCCGTAGGAGTCTGGGCCGTGTCTCAGTCCCAGTGTGGCCGATCACCCTCTCAGGTCGGCTACGCATCGTCGCCTTGGTAAGCTTTTACCTTACCAACTAACTAATGCGCCGCGGGCCCATCTGTAAGCGGCAGCCAAAGGCCGCCCTTTCAGCTCCTGGCCATGCGGCCATGAGCGTTATCCGGTATTAGCTCGCGTTTCCACGAGTTATCCCCGTCTTACAGGCAGGTTGCCCACGTGTTACTCACCCGTCCGCCGCTCGTTCCACAAGCGCACGCCCCGAAGGGCGATTGCCTGCTTCCCGCGCTCGACTTGCATGTATTAGGCACGCCGCCAGCGTTCGTCCTGAGCCAAGATCAAACTCTCCAAAAAAGTTTGTCCGAAATTGACACCGATCAATCTCAGTCTTAGCTTACAAAAATTGATTCAAGGGGTAAAAGTTTGCATCAAATCAGCTCAGCTGATTCGCCAACTTCTCACCTCTGACATCGTTTGTCATACTGGTTGTTTTGTTCAGTTTTCAAAGATCAATTATCCCGTCGCTATCTTTAGCGACAAAATATATTCTATCGTGGCAGCAACAAAATGTCAATAACTTTTTTCTTCGTTTTTTCCTCAAAAATCGATATTGTTTTGCTGACAACAAAAATTAATATAGCATAATAAATCTATGAGTTCAATAGAAAATCAAAAAAATGATAAATCAAATTACGTGTGATGAAAAAGCATGCACCGATTCACTTATTACTAGTTGATATTATTTGAGACAGCATGCCCCGTAACAGATACGCCTCAACTCTTTTCAAGGAAGTTTTGCAATCTCCCTGCTGCACTTAAATACATTAAATCTCGCCGCCGGTACGTTTCGGCATATACTTCATGCATTCCTCTTTGCTGGCGACCCGGCGATATAAATGAAAGATTGTATGATAACGCTCCTTCATCGCACTCTTTACCATTTGATCAATCCGATGATCTTCCATATCCAGCAGCAATTCTTCTAACTCACGTTTTATCAGATACTCCATTTCTTTTTGTTCCTGCTCATTAATCATAAACCCAAGCATGTTAACACCGACTTCCTATACCTTCATATATATTTTTCCTTTATGAATGTAATTTTTTTATTAACTAAAGCTCAGACACACCAAAGAAGCTTGTACAACATTTAATATTCCCCGTCATATAGATATTTTATCCGCCTTTTAATCATTTTTTGTTGTGTCTTTATTCTTAGCGTCGTTATATTTATCACAGCAGTTGAAACAATTCATGAGCCCGGACATACAAAAAGCCGGCCCAAAACTGATGCCCCGCTGCCGGTTTAGCTCTTGGGGGTCAGAAGATGTCATATGTGTTTTGCCTGCTTCTCCAATAATAAGTACCATTAAATCACTGACATTAAACCTCTAATTTCAAAAAAGATTTATCCTTTTTTAGGAAAGTTGCTGCGCCTCAAGCCAAAACCGCCCCCATCACCATGCATGCATACTCTAAAAAACTTTTCTTATTAAGGCTTGTTCATATTAAAGTATTTTGGTCATAGACTAAATTAAGGAATGTTTGAGAGGAATGGTGCCATGGATCATTTTTATGTGATGCGATTTGACAAATGGAAACGTTATGCAGTTGTCGTCTTGTTGGCTTTATTTGCTGCGATATTAATTTGGTTTGAACGGGACGGGACCTTTTCGGTGTTATCAAACAATGAACCGCAGGCATTGGCAAAAGGAAATGCTGAGGAACCGAACATTGCATTAACCTTTAATATCAGCTGGGGTGAAGAAAAGGTTGATGAGATCTTGGACAAACTGGAAGAACATCAGGTGCAATCTACATTTTTTGTCAGCGGTGAATGGGCTGAACGTCATCCGAAAATATTGGAAGACATAACGGAACAGGGGCATGAGTTAGGTATGCTCGGCTACCGTTATGAAAGCTATCTTGACCAGGAATTGGACGAGGTACGCAGTGATTTAACCGAGGCAAAAGATGTGTTCAATAAGCTCGGCTATGAGGATATCGACCTCTTGCGTCCGCCGAGTGGGCAGTTTAACGAAGAAATCATTGAATTAGCCGAAGATCAAGGTTATACCGTCACCCATTGGAATGTTAATCCAAATGATTGGGAAAATCCCGGGACCGACAACATTACAAATACGGTGATGGAAGAGACATCGAACGGCGATATTATCCTGATGCATGCATCTGATTCGGTGAAACAAACGGCAGAAGCTTTACAAACGATATTGCCGGGGCTTAAAAATAAAGATTTAAACTTTGTGAGCATCTCTGAATTGATCAATCAGGCTCATGCCGAGTCCAAACTTGCTGACTGAACGACATAACTTTAAGCAGCCTTCAGGGCCTCATCCGGTTTTATACCGGGAGAGGCCCTGTCTTAGGCCTTTATGCTTTCTTTGTTGATGCGTTTTTGTCAGAGGGACGGGAATTCTCACTGTTTGTCAGTTTGTGCAGGATAAGCAGCTGATATGTGTTGCACGCTAATAGCGGTATAATCATCAGCCAGGCATAATCGAAACCGCTCGTCCGCAATCCCGGCACCCATTCAAGCGATGTCATGACAACCATAAAAAACAATGCAGGAATAAACGCCCGCTGATGCGTTTCGCGGGCTTTGATTTTTGCAACAATCCAGCCAAACCCGAGAATCCCGGCTGCCATTAAAATAAACCATAATATGGAAATCCCTTCAGTGCTAGTGTATGGAAAATAAACCAGATCAAACACGACAAATGCAATCAAAAGCACCTGCACCGTTGGCCAAAATGTCCGGAACAGGTTGAGACCAAACCGGTGGATAAACAAATAAGCGAAGAAGCCAGTCTGACTAACGGCACTAAATACCAATCCTAAGCCAATAAAGAAGATAATGACTGATATTAGTTCAAGTCCATTAAAAGGATTCAGATTTTCTGTATAGAATGCAGGTTTGACAAAAAAACTCGTTACCAATCCCGTGATTCCACCAATCAGTAACGTTTTAAAAAACAAACCCACCAGCTTTCGAGTGTTCACGTTATTTTCCTCCTAGATATATGTTACATTCCCCTACATATTTTAGCATGAACAAACGTGTTTTTCCTCTCATAAATACATAATTCCCTTTTCTTTAACGCATAATAAGCGTGACAGGAAGGAGGATCTGAACCATGTTTCGGATGACTTTTATTTCCCTTTTCCTAATATCCGCGCTATTCATCTCCGGCTGTAATGGCGGCCAAGGAGCCTCCGGGGATGAGGCGAATTATGATACAACGAAAAAAATGGTCGTGGACATACTTCAGACAGAAGATGGCAAAAAAGCCCTCCAGGAAATCATGACTGATAAAAAAATGAAAGAACAGCTTGTTATGGATTCTGACGCTGTTAAACAATCGGTTGAATCCACATTAAGTTCAGATAAAGGCAAGGAAATGTGGAAGAAATTATTCGAAGACCCGAAGTTCGTTAAGACATTTTCAGATTCAATGGCAGAGGAACGGAAAAAGCTGATGAAAGATCTGATGAAGGATTCTGAATACCAGCAGCAAATGATTGATTTGCTGAAGGATCCTCAGATGACGAATCAGATGGTAAAAGTTATGAAAAGCCAGGAATTCAATAAACATTTGGAAGAAACCATACAAAAAACGCTTGAAACACCGCTCTTCCAAGAAAAAATAAGCGAAATTCTGTTAAAAGCTGCCGAAGAACAATCACAAGGCGGCGGTTCCGGTGGTTCCGGCGGATCTGGAGGCTCTGGCGAAGGAGGCGGCTCCGGAGGCAGCGGTGGAGGCGGCGGTTCCGGCAGTAGCAGCGGCGGAAGCTCATAAAGCGAAACTTCAATCAGTGGGAGCCTTTGCCCACTGATTGTTAGTTGAGCAGAATCGGGCATTAATGCGGGATAAAATCCTTCGCTGTTGCACCACCGCCCCGCTCCTCCACGACATCAAAAAAGAGGTGACCTCCGAAAGTACGATAACTTTTGGGGACACCTCAATGTAAAATACGCTTTAAGACGTCTTGTGCTCATTTATCTAAATCCATACATTCCGCTGCTCGAAACTGCGCCGCCTCAAAATTATCAGTCCTTGTTATCCCCCTTTTTGAACAAGTACTTTAAGCCTCTTCCATTTTAGCAACAATTTTCGATGCCATTTTATGGTATTCTTTCCCAAGTGGATGATCTTCCTGATAAACGGAAGGTGCAAATTCATCCTCATCTTCATATGGCTGCTGCAGAGGCAGATGGGCCAGCACTTTTGTTTCCAGAGCGTCGGCAAGCTTCTGTCCGCCGCCTTTGCCGAATACATACTCTTTTTCGCCGGTTTTTTTACTTTCATAATAAGCCATGTTTTCAATGACACCAAGAATTTCATGTTCTGTTTTGATTGCCATCTGGCCTGCGCGTGCTGCGACAAATGCTGCTGATGGATGTGGTGTTGAGACGATCACTTCTTTTGCTGACGGGATTAATTCGTGGACGTCCATGGCAATGTCCCCTGTCCCCGGTGGCAAATCAAGCAGCAAGTAGTCCAAATCGCCCCATTCGACTTCTTTGAAAAAGCTGTTCAGCATTTTCCCGAGCATTGGACCTCTCCAGATAATCGGTGAGTTATCTTCAACGAAAAAGCCCATTGAAATGACTTGTATACCAAAGCGCTCGACAGGGATGATTTTTTCACCGCGTACTTGCGGTCTGTTTTCAATGCCCATCATATCCGGAACACTGAAACCATAAATGTCTGCATCGATAATTCCGACTTTTTTGCCTAAACGCATTAATGACATTGCCAGGTTCACGGTTACCGTTGATTTGCCGACACCGCCTTTTCCGCTGGCAATTGCAATGAAGTTAGGCTGTTTGCTGACACCGAGTAATGACTTTTCTTTTTCGGCTTCTGCTGAAGGCTGAAATTTCTGAATGACTTCATCAGGCAACTGTTCGAACCGAAGCCCGACAGTTGATACGCCGTTTTTCTTCAAAAGGGCAACAATTTCCTGCTGCAGGTCCATCTGTTCAGCTGTATTTGTTTTAGCGATGCCAACTTTAACACTGACATGCTTTTTATCTTCTTTAATACTGATGCTTTTGACGCCGTCTGTTTCCCCAAGTGTTTTATGTAAAAATGGATCGTTGACAGAGTTAAGCAATTCCTGAATTTCTTCTTTTGATAGCACGGTAAGTCACCATTCCTTTCCTAGCATATATACAACGTATCATCTTGAAAATTTGCATACAACGCTAGTATAACACAAATCACATAAATTCTAAGTGATAAGAATCATGGATGGTGCGTGCTTTTTTATTCGTCGGGCTCTTCTGTTGCATATCGGAGAATCCCCTCATATATACTTCCGGCCATTTTGCGCTGATATTCGTCATCTTTCAGTTGTTCCCGCTCCGGTTCATTTGATAAAAAGCCAATTTCCACCAAGGCTCCCGGCACTTCGGCATGTTTCAACAAGTAAACGTTATCGAGTGACAAAGACTCACGGGAGGTGTTTTTCAAATTACGGGTCACCTCGTCCTGAATCATCTCAGCCAGATGCTTGCTTTTTCCTTCTTTAGGGTGGTAAAACGTCTGAGCGCCGTGCCATTTTTCCGAGGACAAGGCATTTAAATGAAGCGTCACAAAAAAATCAGCTTCCTGATCATGAATAAATTGCAGCCGCTGGCGAATATCTTCGGCTTTCCGGCGTGAGAGGCCTTTGGTATCATCTGAAGCCAAATCTGTATCCTCCTCCCGCGTCAAATAGACAAGCGCACCTGACTGCTGCAAGTAATCACGCATTTTCCGGGCAACTGCCAGCGCAATGTCCTTTTCAAGTGTCTCGTCTTCTCCGACAGCCCCGCCGTCCGGACCGCCGTGACCCGGGTCGATGACGATCGTTTTGCCTGATAATGGCAATGACCACCTCTCCCATGTCGTGTCTGTCTGCTGGATCGGGTATTGGATAAGAAATGCCAAAATAACAAAACCCGCTGCCCAGAGCAATATTTTCCAAAATCGTCCCATACCCCTCGCCCCTTATTATTATGCTTTTTCTATTGTATGGGACGAGTTTGTCGTTTATGATAAGGTAAAGTGAAACTAACATTCAGTGAAACGGTTTTCTTCACTGAATGTTAGTTGAACAGAATCGGACATTTAAGAGAAGTTAGCCGCTGTTCTTCGGCGGTTTACTGACCTTTACATGCGGGAAAAAACAAGGTAATGTTAAAGTGAGACTTCATTCAGCGGAATTGATTTTATTTAGCAGCTTGCATATTCAACCGGAATGAAAGTAATATCGACCGAATCGCGCTAAGACATAGTTAACCGAGGTGGCAGAAGCAGTGAACTTAAGAGTTTCTGCAATACTCAAACAAAAGTGACGGTCAAGGAAACACATGGTGAATCCGTGATATTCTATAAGCAACAATATCTGCGAAAAGACAAATACAGTCAATTGGAAGGAGAATAATAAATGGATTGGGCAGGAATTGGCGTCATCGTAATTGGAATTGCATTGCTTGCAGTGGCGGGACTTTTGGTCAAGCCGCTCACTAAACTGACCGAAGTGCTGACAGGGGTGAAAGAAACGACGAACGCACTCCCGAATCAAATCGCGGATGTAATGGATCAAACTAAAACCGCACTGAATTCGGCAAATGGCACACTTAAACAGGTGAATGAGCAAGTTGATAAACTTAAACCTCTAACACAGCTCGCCTACAGCATTGGAATGGCACTGCAGAACCTTTTCAAAACACTTACAAAAATCAACGATGACATGCGGGCAAAAACCGATAATCCGACAATGCGTCGCTACAATCTTGAAAGTATTTACGGTGTGATGGCATTAGGTTATACGGTATACGAACGGCAAAAAGCGAATAAAAGTGAATAAATAAATAATCCCCTGATTTTTCAGGGGATTATTTATTGTCGTCTTTTTTCTTTGATTTTTTTCTATTCCAGCTGAAGTTTGCTAAAGGAGTCGTCATTTTTCTGGACATTTCGCCGACATCATTCACCATGTAAAACAGCGGACTGATTGTGCGCAATTTGTCGTTCACTTCCGAAATGGTGACATTTGTCTGATTAAGCAGCTGGCCGGTCTCCCGAAATATGTCGTCCAGTTGATCCGGCATTTGTTCGACTGTTTTCTCAACACCGCGGAGCACATTTGCCAGATTATTTAACGTCCAGGACAAGTAAACAGCAATGACTATAAAAGCAATTCCGATCAGCATGACACCGATACCTGTTAAACTCATATACAACCCTCATTTCCTGTAATTACGTGATTTAAATTTTATTTCATTTTCTTATAAAGCTTGTACGCCACATCGGCCCATTTGAATGTTTCAATCAGCTTATTGCGATTCTTCGGTGTCTGGTAAGGTGATGCCTTCTCCGTTTGTGCGTCCATATACAGTCCGCCTTCATTGACGGATACCCCAACATTTTCCAGCGTCATAACCATGCTATCCACAGCTTCCATCTTATCCTGCAGCTCATCAATCGTTTTGCCGGTCTCATTCACGGTTTTCCGCAGTTCCGGTGTGATATAGTGCAGTTTTTCCTCGACTTCTCCCAGCGTTTTGCCGAGGCTTTCCACCATAGTGGCTGTACGCTTCAATACGAGGGAAGCATAGACGGCTACAAGAGCAAATGCCAGCGCGCACATGAAAACTCCTATGTAGACAAAATCCATTTATTATGCCCCTCCTTTTTGACCCATCATTTCAAAATATGACAAAGTGCTGTAATATATAATATTATTTTCCCTGTTTAGCGCGATAATAATCCTACTATGAAATATCTTTTCCAGTCTACATTACCATATTTCCCAAAATCTTGCCATTCTATATCCCCCAGCTCCAGCGGGGTTATGAACGTGGCACCGTCACGGAATTGATCTTTATCTGAATCGGCAATCATTTCACCTGGTTCCGCTCCCTCAGTTACCTCAGTCAAATCATCCATTTCAATACCGGTTTCCACAGGCTGTTTAGCAAGGAGACCGCTGCTTGTCATTTTCCACAAATCCCCGTCGAAAAGATGGTCATCTCTTACTGCTGTTGCCTCAGAGGATTTATTGGTCGTAATCGTTAGATCGGCATGATAGCCGGGCAGCAAGTTTTCCTCAGCGGACTGTTCTGTCTCTTCTGATTCGGCAGCTGATTCCTCATTTTCCTGTGATGAGTCTGATTCCTGAATGTCCATGGAATTTTCTGTTCCGTCAGATTCAGCGGCCTCATCTGGTGATATCTGGTCTTCTGCAGCATCATTTTCAGGCGTTTCTTGTTGTTCTGTGTCTTCCGATTCACCTTCCAGACTGGTTGTGAACGGATAAATACTCAATCCGTTAACCGTGGTCGTCTCAGGGGTATCACTGACTTCATTTAAAGTTCCTTCGAGGACCGTGTCATTTTCCCTGACAGCCACTTCGACAGGCATTTCCGCTTCAACTTTCATCCGTTCGTTTTCCTTCAATTCACCCTCTGCCTGCAGTTCCAAACTCCGGATTGTGACAACCGGGTTATCCAGTGATTCGGTCACATCGGTCACCTCACCCTGATACGGGCTTTCGACGGTGACTGTTTCACCTGTCGTCTCCAATTCAGAGATTTGTGCCTGAACACTGTCAAGTTCGGCCTCCTTTTGTGCCAATTCATTTTCTTTTTCCGCCAAATATTGTTCTTTCATATAGTTGGCTTCAACCGATTGACTTGTCATATTCAATGTGCCGTTGTCGCCTTCAAGTTCCGTTTCCATGTCTGTTTGCGGTATAGGATAGGCCGAAATCGATGCAAGCGATTGTTCAATTGCCTGAATTTCGCCATTCAATTGCTGCTGCTTCGATTCCAGCTCGGTCATTGTTTCATAGTAATTGTCTGTCTTGTAAGTGAACAAGTCATCACCGGGGTTGACGTTCGCACCTTCTTCAACGAGAAATTCGTCAAAACTCCCCTGATTCTCGTCGAAATAGATATTATTTTCTTCAGCAGGAGACAGAACCCCGGCTGTTTCGACCGTTTCATACATATCTTTTATGACCGCAGAAGACCAGTCTTCAACATATGACAGCCGAGGAACTTTTTCGACATCATCCAAATAAACAAGCAAACTATTAATACCAATGAATAAAATAACAGCTGTTAATAAAAGTTTTCTGCGCTTCATCCAAACCACCCGCTTATCAAATGACTATCGAGAAAAGCTAAAGCCGAGACCCCGGCCCAGTCAAGAATATGTATGCCAATGACACTCACCCAGAGCCACACGCGATTGATATCTGACATAAACCCGACAAATTTCACCTGAAACCAGATAATCCATAACTGGAACAATGAAATGGCCCCAAAGAAAAAGATGACCCAGGAGAGATCGGTGAAATAAGATGTTATAATGCCAAATGCCCATGGCGACGCAAACCAGTCAAGCCCGGCATAAACGGCAAGGGGAATCCATAAAACCCGCTCAATCAGCATGACCAAGAAGACGATTTGCTGCATAACGAGCAATTTCTTATATGGGATCTCCGTAATGGCATAAAAAAACAATGATGGGATGAATAATATCAATAAAGCAAATGCGGCAGCAAACGTCATCCGCCCCAGCACGAACCACACTTTGCCCGCCTCATACTCAAACACACTCAGTGCCGCGGCTTCAGACGAAATGATATCTGAACCGATGCCAAGAATCGCCATCCAGGCATAAACACCCGCACTGGCGAGCACCAATAACGCGCAAAGTTTCCACAGATTTTTCAGCGTCTCTGCCCGTTTAAGTGTATATAAGTGGTCCTCAATCGGAAAGAAGAATTTTGCCAGATTTACACGATAAAGCATGAACGACATTCCTTTAGTCAGTATTTAGTTACATATGTATGCTCTCTATTTTAACGTACTCTGACAAAATATCATACTAAAATTTTATCATTTTTGACATTATAGGTGATAGTTCCCAGATGTTTAATAAAAATCAGGGAAAAAGGTTTGCCGGACCGGAATGATATTTTCCAGCTGTTTAATCTCTTCCGGTGGGCCATCAATAAGACCGGCATGATATAATTCCACCGGCCGCTTGTACCCGATCAGCATAGCTGTAAGCGGCTGAATCCGGCAGTAAACGCTATTTTTCAGTCCCGCATTTGAGCGAGTGTGTACAACATTTGAACCGAATCCGGTGTGCGTCAGCTGATAAACACCATTATTCTCCGGCAAAAATGAATCCTCGACATAGAGCGTTACCGGTTCTGTTAAGCCGTTCTTAAATGGATAGTCTTCCAGAAATCCTTTAACATCGACAATACGCGCCATGAAATATGGATTGATTTTCTGTTCAAATCTTGGTTCCTCGACAAGCAACGGAAGATTGTCATTTTCCGGAACAACCATTTCGACGGTTTCCGCCATTGAGTCATGGTTAGCAATAAATTGCATCAGCAGCTTTCGAGCATTAAGCGAGTTATAAACAAACTCGTGAACGAACACTTTCTCCTGTTTTACTTTATAAAGGAGGTATCCTTCAGCCTTGCCCTCTGAGCTGAAGGCAACTGCCTTGTGCCATTTCTCTTTTAACACACGCTGCTCCCACCATTTCTCATCACGTGTGAGCGTTCCGTTGAAGTTCCCGGCATATTCAGTATAAACGTCGTGTAAAAGCGCAGTATCGTCCTGTATGCGGTACACACTGCCCTCAGCTTTCCAATCCCCCTTTAACCTCTCCAGCGGGATTGTATAGACTTTTTCTGAAAATGCATGCTCCCAGCCGTACTTCCGGTAAAACGCAAATGAAAATGGGTGTAGAAAGGAAATGGTCTGGCCTTGCTTTTTCATTGATTGCAGTGCATGCTGCAGTAACTGCTTTACCGCTCCCTGACGCCGAAATTCAGGCCATGTTGCAACAGAACTGACACCGCCCATGTCAAAAGTTTTACCATTTATGTAACAAGTAAGCGGGATAAGGTGCAGTTTAGCCGCCAGCTGATTATCTTCCATCCATCCCCAGATGATGTGCCGTTCTGCTTCTTCTTTTTTCTGTTTCAATGCCTCTTCTGACAAATCATACTGAAAAGCAAATTGCGACAACGCAAAAATCTCATCAGCATTTTCTTTGAGGTTCAGCCGTTTAATATCGCCCATAATTGAAGGTTCTCCTTTCTCAGTCTGATTCCAGTATATATATAATACAACGCTTCTTCATCAAATGAAATGGATAGTGCCATACTGCGGCCATAAATTCACGGCAGAAATTCATACAATCCGCCTACCTTACTTGTCAATAGAAAAAGCTCCCCTCCCAGCAAGGGAAAGAGAGCTTTAAAAATAGATTTCTTAACGTTTTGAGAACTGTGGTGAACGGCGCGCGCTTTTAAGACCGTATTTCTTACGCTCAGTTGCACGGGAGTCACGCGTCAGGTAGCCTTCGCGCTTAAGCGTTGCACGATACTCAGGATCTGCTTCCAAGAGCGCGCGTGCAATACCGTGTCGAATTGCCCCTGCCTGTCCTGTGAAGCCTCCGCCATCTACATTAACAAGCACGTCATAAGTGCCTTCTGTTTCAGTCGCATTAAGCGGCTGATTCAGAATAATGCGTTGCGTTTCATATGGGAAATAGTCTTCTGCATCACGTTTGTTAATTACAACACGACCGGTCCCTGGAACAAGACGGACACGTGCAGTTGAACGTTTACGGCGTCCGGTGCCGTAGTATTGAACTTGTGCCAAATTGGTTTACCTCCTTTTATTATCCGCGAAGCTCGTATGCTTCCGGTTTTTGTGCTTGATGATTGTGCTCAGAACCTCTGTACACGTGCAACTTCTTGGCCATTTTTCGTCCTAATGGGCCTTTAGGAAGCATGCCGCGGACAGTTGTTTCCATCATTTTTTCCGGATGGCTGCGAAGCATTTCATTGGCTGAACGTGCTTTCAGACCACCTGGATGGTTTGAATGACGATAGTACATTTTGTCAGTCAATTTCTTGCCTGTCAGTTCTACTTTATCGGCGTTAATTACGATGACATGGTCACCGGTATCAGCGTGTGGTGTGTAAGTTGGTTTATGCTTTCCGCGAAGGACTGCAGCAACTTCACTTGCTAAACGGCCAAGACGTTTGCCTTGGGCATCCACAACAAACCATTTGCGTTCTATTGTTTGCTCATTTGCCATGAACGTTGTGCGCATGGTGTTTCCCTCCAATTACATTCATTTCGTTTCAGTAGTCGTTTTTTCATTTCGTATATTTCATCACAATTAGTTTCCGGGGCTAATCGTGGTTTAGAAATAAAATGCCACAAATCATCATATACCAGAAGCACATGAATGTCAAGCTTTGCGGGCGGTTTTTTAAATAAATAAAAGCTGTTCTCTAAGTTTCTAACGCAAAATTCATATAATGCGAAGTAACTTTAGGTATGAGTTGGTGCGTCGTCTACCGCTTCGGAAATACACGCCGCGCACCTTAGGGCGGCTGGTGAGCCTCCTCGTGCTCGTCGCGTTGCAAGCTATTTCTGTGAAGCATACGCTCCTCGCAGAAAACATTGCTGGCGCACTGCGGGGTCTCACCGATACCTCCCGTCCCGCAGGAGTCGTTGTGTATTTCCTCCTCTGTGTCGCGCTTTATAATCTCATTATTTTAGAACTTAACTAAACTTCTCTTGTGAATGTTGATTGGAGTGGAGGGCAGTCGACTCCTGCGGGAAAACGGGCAGCTGAGACCTGAGCAGGGAAGCGCTTTTTGCTTCCGAGGAGGCTGAAGCGTTGCCCTAAGGTGCGCGACTGCCCGGAACGGAATTCAACATAGCACTTACGTCGCAGTTTCTATCAACTACGAAATTTACACCGCAGCAAAGTATATGACATGCGACGAGAGGCTTTCTTAACATCTCCAAGCATTGTCATGATTTGTCGATTATTGCCCGGGGAATATTGGGATGTTGTTGGTTATTGCAGATTACAAATCTTCTTTATAGGTGACTTCCCAAAGATACAACCCTTGAGGCGGAACCGTGTCACCGGCGCACTGCCGGTCATGCTTATTAAATAGCTCTGCAATCTCTGAAGGGTTCAGTTTGCCTCTTCCGACATCCAACAGGGTGCCGACAATAATCCTGACCATGTTGTATAAAAAGCCATCACCGCGCAGGATAAATTCAATGCGGCTGCCTCCCTGATAACATGAAACTTCATACAATGTACGAACCTTGCTCCCGGTCGTTTCCGCCTTAGCTGATGAAAAGGTCGTAAAATCATGCGCCCCTTCGAATAAGCCCGCAGCCTGCTGCATCTTTTTTATATTAAGCTCATATGGGTATTGATAGACATAATTTTGCTGAAAAACATCCCGTTCTTGCTCATTTAAAATATAATAGCGATATTCCTTTTCTGCTGCGTCAAAGCGGGCGTGGAATGACGTGTTTACTTCCCTTGTATCGTTCACATGTAAATCAGACGGGAGCAATGTGTTTAGTGCCCGCTTCCATTCGGCACGTGTCAGTTTATAATCTGTCTCAAAATGGAATGTCTGCCCTTTTGCATGCACGCCTGCATCGGTTCTGCCCGACGAAAATATGCGCACTGGTTCACCCT
This sequence comes from Lentibacillus amyloliquefaciens, assembly GCF_001307805.1. Taxonomy (GTDB): domain Bacteria; phylum Bacillota; class Bacilli; order Bacillales; family Amphibacillaceae; genus Lentibacillus; species Lentibacillus amyloliquefaciens. Next base: position 2,526,590 of record NZ_CP013862.1, read on the forward strand.
TATGAATTTTTCGCAGTGCTTTATTGATCTCACCTTCAACAGTTCTGGTCCGGGGCTGGATTTGCATGCCTGAAAAATTGGTCCCGTCATAGCTTATGACACATTTTATCTTAGTCATATGTATCCAGCCCTTTCTAATAGCTTCTCGTAAAAAATAGTACGGCGGTTATCAGGATGAATAAGAGAAAGATGAGAAAATCCTTTTTTTCAAGCCTCAGTTCACGCAGTTTTGTCCGCCCTTCGCCGCCCTGATAACCGCGTGCTTCCATAGCCATGGCTAATTCCTCGGCCCGTTTAAAGGCACTGACAAATAGCGGGACAAGCAATGGGACGACAGCTTTCATGCGTTCTTTTAACGGTCCGGTGCGGAAATCAACGCCGCGGGAGGCTTGCGCTCTTGAAATTTTTTCGGTTTCCTGCATAAGTGTCGGGATAAATCGAAGTGAAATCGACATCATCAATGCCAATTCATGAACCGGGAACTTTACTTTTTTCAGCGGATGCAGCATGTCCTCAATGCCGTCAGTGATTTCAATCGGTGTTGTTGTCAGCGTCAGCAATGATGTCACGAGAATAAGCAGGAAGAACCGCATCGATATGGCAAAACCTTGTATGATGCCTCCTGAATAAATGTTGAATCCAAAAATATCCAATAGGACGGTTCCTTGATTCGTAACAATCAAATGCAATATAAACGTAAATCCGATTAGAAACCATACCGGTGTCAGCCCTTTTAAAATAAAACGGATCGGAATTCGGGTTGTGAACATGCTCAACAGTGCAAAAGCGGTCAGTGCGCTATAGCTTAATACGGTGTTTGCCAAAAACACAACAAATACAAAGAAAAAAATGACCGTCATTTTGGTCCGCGGATCGAGCCGATGAACAAGTGAATCACCCGGGACGTACTGACCAATAATCAACATGTTATTCATTACTCCGGCCTCCCTTTAGGATTTGCCGGATTTCATTCGCCAGTTCGGCTGAAGACTGCCGCCTGTACGGAATATGGTACCCAAACTTTTCCGAAAACTCGTTAATAAACTGAACCATCTCAGGTACATCAAGCTGAACCTTTTGCAGCGCCTCCCGCTGTGTCAGAACATTCTCCGGTTTGCCTTCCATGTACTTCGTGCCATTATTTAAAATGATGACATTATCAGCATATTTAACAGCATCCTCCATGCTGTGTGTGACAAGTATGGTCGTCAGCCCTTCTTGATTATGCAGATCATAAAACATATCCATCATTTCACGCTGACCGCGGGGGTCAAGACCTGCCGTCGGTTCATCCAATACAAGTACTTCCGGATTAGTTGCGAGAACGCCTGCTATTGCCACCCGCCGCATCTGTCCGCCACTCAACTCAAAAGGAGAGCGCTCGAGCAACTCTTCTGACAAACCGACGACAGGTGTCAGGTGTTCAATACGTTCATTTATTTCCTCTTCTTGGGCACCAAAATTTTCAGGACCAAATGCGATATCCTTTCTGACGGTTTCCTCAAACAATTGATGTTCCGGATACTGGAAAACCACACCGACACGGCTGCGCAAGCTTTTCAGCTCATTCGGTTTTTGATTCGGCTTCAGATGGTAATCACCGATTGTGACTTCACCTTCCGTCGGACGTATCAAACCATTCAGATGCTGGATGAGCGTTGATTTGCCTGACCCTGTATGACCGATGACTGCCGTAAAAGAACCTGATGGAATAAATAGCGATAAATCTGCAATTGCTTTATGTTCAAAGGGGGTTTTAGCTTGATAAATATAACTTACGTTGTTGAATGTGATGTCCATAGTTCCTCCAGCAGCTCCTCATGACTTAACGCTTCATTTGTAATCGGTACGCCTGCCTTTTGCAGTTCATCAGACAGTGTTGCAATAAACGGGATATCCAGTCCGATTTCGTGAAGTTCTGCCTTTTTGGCAAAAATATCCCTCGGAACTGCTTCCTCCCGGATTTCGCCATCGTTCATCACAATCACACGTTCAGCCTGTACGACTTCTTTGAGATCATGCGTGATTGTAATAAGGGAAAGATTACGCTCTTCCTTCACATTTGTCACAGTTTTCATGATATCTCGCCGGCCGCGGGGGTCGAGCATGACAGTGGCCTCATCGAGAATAAGAACCTGCGGGAAAATTGCCAGCACACTTGCAATCGCCACGCGTTGTTTCTGGCCGCCTGAAAGTTTGTGCGGTTCAGTCAACCGGTATGATTCCATTCTGACAGCCTTTAATATGTCATCAATCCGTTTTACCATTTCATCTCTTGCTATCCCGCGATTTTCCATACCAAAGGCAATATCGTCCTGAACGGTAGTCCCGACAAATTGGTTATCGGGATTTTGAAAAACCATTCCCACGTCTTTGCGGATCTCCCATATTGATTCTTGCGTCAAGTGCCGCCCGTTGACAATAATTTCGCCTTCTTGCGGAAAAAGCAAACCGTTCATTAGTTTGGCGATTGTAGATTTGCCTGATCCGTTATGTCCGATAATCGCTGCCGCTTCATTTTCATAGATTTCAAATGAGCAGTTTTTTAAAACCCAGGACTGCTCTTCTCCATATCTGAATGATACATTTTTAAACTCAACTAACTTTTCCCGCATCTCCGCTCCCCCTCTATTGCGACTCCGCTAAAATCTTCTGCCTCTATCTATTTTTTCCAGAGAACTCCCAATGTGAGTGTGTTAACAACGTTACTCGTTCAACAGATAAAACTGTGGTGAGCAATTGTGAGCGCAGACAATATACGCAAACTCAATCAGAACAGATATCCGCAGTTCCGTATCACAAACATCAACTTTTAAAAAACAGTTGATGCAAAAAAAGGGCTTGGATTCACCTCGTAGAAGAGATTCAGCCCTGCCCTTATCGCATCGCATTGATTAAACGAGTTCGATGATTGCCATTTTTGCGCCATCACCTTGACGCTCTCCAAGTTTGAGAACGCGTGTGTAGCCGCCTTGTCTTTCTTCATAGCGTCCAGCGATATCATCGAATAATTTTTGAATTACCTTTTCGTCTTCACTGGCATCTTGATCATATAGGAAAGATGCTGCCTGGCGACGTGCATGAAGATCACCACGTTTGCCAAGTGTGATCATTTTTTCTGTCGTTGACTTCAAATCTTTGGCCTTAGCTTCTGTTATTTCAAGGCGTTCGTGGATAATTAAATCAGAAGTAAGGTTACGAAGCATTGCCATACGATGGTCTGTTTTCCGTCCTAATTTTCTGGCCATGGACTATCCCTCCCTTTCCTGTTGTAAAATTACAATCAGCTGTATTAGTCGTCATCACGCAACCCTAAGCCTAAATCCCCGAGCTTTTCTTTCACTTCTTCAAGCGATTTGCGGCCGAGGTTACGCACTTTCATCATGTCTTCTTCCGACTTATTGGAAAGCTCTTGTACTGTATTTATTCCGGCGCGTTTCAGACAGTTATAGGACCTTACAGAAAGATCAAGTTCTTCAATGGTCATTTCCATAACTTTTTCTTTCTGGTCTTCTTCTTTCTCAACCATAATTTCTGCTTTCTGGGCTTCATCCGTCAATCCTATAAAGATGTTAAGATGTTCGTTAAACACCTTTGCACCTAACGAGACAGATTCTTCCGGACGGATGCTTCCATCTGTCCAGACATCCATTGTCAGCTTATCATAGTTGGACACTTGCCCCACTCGCGTATTCTCTACTTGATACGTGACACGTGTGACAGGTGTAAAAATCGAATCAACCGGAATGACACCAATTGGCTGTTCATCACGTTTATTTGCTTCAGCTGGTCGATATCCGCGACCGCGCTCTGCTGTAATCTTCATATGCAGATTCCCATTACCGTTGATCGTCGCAATAGGCAAATCCGGATTCAATACTTCCACATCACTATCATAGGTCAAATCTGCAGCCGTAACTTTTCCTTCTCCCTGCACATCAATCTCCAATGTTTTAACATCATCAGAGTAAATTTTCAGTGCAAGCTTTTTAAGGTTCAAAATAATGGAAGTTACATCTTCAACAACCCCTGTGATCGTTGAAAACTCATGTTGCACACCATCAATTTGAACCGATGTAACAGCAGCACCCGGAAGTGAGGATAGCAGGATACGACGCAAGGAGTTGCCCAGAGTAGTACCATATCCACGTTCAAGCGGTTCGACGACGAACTTTCCATATGTCGCATCATCGGTGATCTCTACTGTTTCTATTCCCGGTTTTTCAATTTCGATCATTCTGTAAAACCCTCCTTAAAAACGTCGAAATCCCGGTTAGACGGCCAACAAAGTCTAACCGAAATTCCCCAAATAGGCAGTTGGCGTTTCTGCACTGGAACATTCTTGATACACCTTTGTCTCTGTCTTCTTATCTTTAGGTTTGACCCAAAGGAACCTATACCCTTTTCTGCTGTTCAAAGAGCGTGTTTCGCTCTTTTTTTCAGAACGCGCATTTTTAGCTATCATAACCCATTATAGACAGAGTGACAAATTCTAAACGGTTATCTTTACACACGACGACGTTTTGGCGGGCGGCAGCCATTATGCGGAACAGGTGTTACATCATGAATTGCTGTAATTTCCAGTCCGGCTGCCTGTAATGAACGAATTGCTGCTTCACGGCCGGCTCCGGGGCCTTTAACCGTTACATCAAGTTGTTTCATCCCGTTATCAACCGCATTCTTTGCAGCTGTCTCAGCAGCCATTTGTGCAGCGAATGGTGTTGATTTACGGGAGCCTTTAAAGCCAAGCGCACCTGCAGAGCTCCATCCGATTGAATTCCCTTTAACATCTGTAATGGTTACAATCGTATTATTAAATGTTGAACGGATATGTGCCACACCCGTATCAATATTCTTTTTCACGCGGCGTTTGCGTGTTGGTTGTTGTTTCCGTGCCATTGATGGTTACCCTCCTTTACTTTTTCTTGTTTGCCATTGTACGACGAGGACCTTTGCGTGTACGTGAGTTGTTTTTCGTCTTTTGACCACGCAATGGCATTCCCCGGCGGTGTCTAACACCTCTGTATGATCCGATTTCTATCAGGCGTTTAATGTTGAGGGATGTTTCACGGCGAAGATCACCTTCAACAGAATATTCACCGATTGCTTTACGGATGCTGCTCAATTCATCTTCAGTGAGATCGCGCACTCGCGTGTTTTCCGAGACGCCTGCGTCACTCAGGATGTTTTGGGCAGTGCTTTTTCCGACACCATGAATATAAGTTAGTGAAATAACTACACGTTTATCACGTGGAATGTCGATACCTGCAATACGTGCCATAGTTTTCCAGCACCTCCTTATTGATTAGCCTTGTTTTTGCTTGTGTTTTGGATTATCACAAATCACCATTAATTTACCTTTACGTTTAATGATTTTGCATTTTTCACAAATTGGTTTTACAGATGCTCTGACTTTCATCATCTTACCTCCTTTTACATCGGAGCTCGAAAAAGTTATTTATAACGGTACGTAATTCGTCCTTTGCTTAAATCATAAGGTGAAAGTTCTACCGTCACTTTATCACCTGGCAAAATGCGGATGAAATGCATGCGGATTTTGCCGGAAACATGGGCCAGTACTGTATGGCCGTTTTCCAGTTCCACATTAAACATCGCATTCGGCAGTGTCTCAGTTACGGTGCCTTCCACTTCAATTACATCGTCTTTAGCCATCGTGTTGATCTCCCTTCTTCAAATCAGTCACAATTTCATTCATGAATTTGGTTAAGGCAAATCGCAGTTTGCCATTTGTGACACGACCAGTTTCTAGAAGGCTGTTTTGGACTTCCGGAGATATAAATTCCATCGCTTCAATATGATACAAGTTCTTTTTCTTAGGCCGATCATATTTACGTTTTTCCCCATCTGCAAGCAGGGCATACCGATCATCGATAAGTTTCAGCACAATGGCGTATTGTCCTGCTTCACGTCCTTGCAAAATACGAACAACTTGACCTATTCGCGGAATCGAATCAGCTTCGTTCAACAACGATCACCTTCACTTAGGCTTTTGATTTTATAACAAATCATTCCGATGATAAAAACTCCTTATCATCAGTTGATCTCATTCTTATACCGGATAGTGCACAGGTTGTTATAGATTGCCCGCGGCATTCATTATACCGTTAAGTGTGCCTAATTGCACCCAATTCAATGCAGCCGGAAAGAATTACTTTTCGATTGCTGATTGAATATCTTTAAATACTTGGTCTATTTCCTGATCACCATTGATGGTGACAAGATAACCTTTCTCATCGTAGAAATCAAGCAATGGCTTTGCTTGCTTCATATTGACTTCCAGACGGTTCTTCACTGTCTCAGCCTGGTCATCTTCACGCTGGATCAATTTGGAACCATCATGATCACATATCCCTTCCTGTTGCGGAGGGTTATAGTTAACATGATAAGTTGTACCACATGTCGGGCAGATTCTGCGGCCCGTCAAACGTTCCACTAAATTCTCCTCAGGTACATCCACACGCAAACAATAATCAATTGATGTGCCCAGTTCATCCAGCAATGATTGTAAGGCCTCAGCCTGTGCAATCGTTCGCGGAAATCCATCCAATAAGAATCCATTTTTACAGTCATCTTTGCTCAACCGTTCTTTTACGATTCCTATTGTAACATCATCTGGAACAAGTTCACCCTGATCCATGAATTCTTTAGCCTTCTTGCCGAGTTCGGTTCCTTCCTTAATCGCTAAACGGAACATATCTCCTGTTGAAATATGAGGGATGTGATATGTTTCATTTATTTTCTCTGCCTGTGTACCTTTACCGGCACCAGGCAAACCCATCAATATTAAATTCAACAATTTTCCCCTCGCTCTCATTGGCAGCTTCGGTTACTTGATAAAACCTGTATAATGCCGTTTTACGAGCTGGCTTTCCAGTTGTTTCATCGTCTGCAGGGCAACACCTACAACGATAAGTAAGCTCGTGCCGCCGATTTGTACTGCTTGAGGCAGATTTGCAAGACCGCCTAAAATAATAGGCAGCACAGAAACCGCAGCAAGGAAGAGTGCCCCTACAAATGTCAGTCGGTACATAACACGTGTAAGATAGGTCTCTGTATTTTTGCCAGGTCGTATGCCTGGAATATATCCGCCTTGTTTTTGCAGATTTTCCGCCATTTGTTCAGGATTGACTTGAACAAATGTGTAGAAATACGTGAAGGCAATAATCAGTCCTACATAGATGATCATTCCAATTGGCTGGGTATAATCAAAAATGTTTTCAATCGTCGCTGCTATTTCATTACCTTCAAAAAGTCCGGCAACTGTCCGGGGTGCAATGATAAATGCAATCGCAAAGATTACCGGGATAACCCCTGCAGCATTCACTTTTAACGGTAAATGTGTCGAATGGCCGCCCACAGGTGACCGATTGACAAGTTTTTTAGCGTATTGAATTGGTATTTTGCGCAGTGCCTGCTGGATAAAGATAACACCAACGGTAACTGCCACTACTACCAATGCTATCAATGTCACGATAACAATGTTAATGAACAGCTCGTCACCGGCATCGACGAAGTACTGACTGTATAATTGATTGACGCCGTTCGGAACTGCCGCCACTATACCGGCAAAAATCAGAATGGAGATTCCGTTCCCGACACCATTAGCAGTAATCTGTTCCCCAACCCACATCAAAAATGTCGTACCGCTTGTAAGGATGATAGCAATCATCAGGAACTTCCAAACGTTCGGTTCACTGATCAGCATGCCGCCAGCCATTGCATTAAAACCGATTGACATGGCAATCGCCTGGACAAACGCAAGTGCAACCGTTCCATAACGGGTGATCTGTGCTATTTTTTTACGACCCATTTCGCCTTGCTTCTTCCATTCAGTGAACTTAGGCACAACATCCATCTGCAGAAGCTGCATAATGATGGCTGCCGTAATGTAAGGCATAATCCCCATCGCGAAAATGGAGAAGTTTTGCAGTGCCCCGCCGCCAAAAGTATTTAAAAAGCCGAAAACATTTTGCTGGTTCATAAAGTCAATAGCTTCTCTATTTGTATATGGCACTGGAATAAAAGTACCAAGACGGAAAACAATCAGCATTAATAAAGTGAAGACGATCTTCCGTCTGATATCTTTAACTCGCACTAAATTGGAGATTGTACGGAACATTAGATCACCTCTGTTTTACCGCCCGCTGCCTCGATTGCTTCTTTTGCTGAAGCAGAGAACTTATGAGCTTTTACAGTGAATTTCTTTTCAACGCTGCCATTTCCCAGCACTTTAATGCCGTGTTTTGCTTTGTTGACGACACCTTCTTCCAATAAAAGCTCAGGTGTGATTTCAGAACCATCGTCAAAACGATTTAAAGCATCCAAGTTTACAATAGCAAGTTCCTTGCGATGAACATTGGTAAAACCGCGCTTGGGCAAACGCTGGAACAAAGGCATTTGTCCGCCTTCAAAACCTGGACGGGTATTGCCGCCTTCACGTGCCTTTTGCCCTTTATGTCCTCTTCCGGATGTTTTGCCGCCTCCGGATGACATTCCGCGGCCAACGCGATTGCGCTTTTTACGACTTCCTTCTGCTGACTTTAGTTCATGAAGTTTCATGGTGTGCACCTCCTCTTCTGCCTTGAGATTATTACACTTCTTTAACCGTTACGAGATGTGATACTTTGTCTAACATTCCGCGAGTGGCTGGTGTATCTTCACGTACCACTGATTGGCGGATTTTTTTCAAACCTAGTGATTGGACAGTCTGGCGCTGTCCTTCTGATTGGCCGATTACACTGCGCGTGAGGGTGATTTCTAATTGTTTAGACATAGTTATTCCCTCCTTATCCTAACAGTTCTTCTACAGATTTGCCGCGTAGTTTAGCTACGTTTTCTGCCGTTTTGAGATTTGCTAAACCGTTCAATGTTGCACGAATCATGTTGATTGGTGTGTTGGACCCTAATGATTTAGTCAGAATGTCACCCACTCCAGCAAGTTCAAGGATAGCGCGCACAGGTCCGCCTGAGATAACTCCCGTACCTTCTGTAGCTGGTTTCATGAGTATATTCCCTGAACCATATTGTCCATGGATTTGATGCGGGATTGTTGTTCCGACAATCGGTACTTCAATCAGGTTTTTCTTCGCATCGTCAACTGCTTTTTTAATGGCTTCCGGTACTTCTTTGGCTTTTCCGGTTCCAAAACCAACATGACCATTCTTATCGCCTACCACAACCAATGCAGCAAAACGGAAGTTCCGTCCACCTTTTACTACCTTTGCAACGCGATTAATCGCAACAACGCGTTCTTCAATATCTAATTTGTTTGGATCAATACTTGTTACCATTCATGTCCCTCCTTTATTTGACGATTAAAATACAAGGCCGTTCTCGCGAGCAGCATCTGCCAATGCTTTAACACGTCCGTGATAAAGGTAGCCTCCACGATCAAATACAACAATTTTGTACCCTTTATCACCGGCACGTTTTGCAACCATTTCACCTACTTGTTTGGCTGCTTCAACATTGCCTGTTGCTTCCAGATTCAGTTCATTATCATTGCTCGAAGCACTTGCAACAGTGCTGCCGGCAACATCATCGATTAATTGTGCATAAATGTGTTTATTTGAACGGTACACGTTAAGACGCGGGCGTTCCTCTGTCCCGAAGACACTCTTGCGGACGCGTGCATGTCTTTTCTTGCGTACAACGTTTTTGTCAGGTTTTGCGATCATCCAGGTCACTCCTTTCTGCTACCTAACTAACCTTATTTAGCAGTTTTACCTTCTTTTTGGCGTACTGTTTCACCTTCATAACGAATACCTTTTCCTTTATAAGGTTCAGGTGGCCTGACTGCTCGGATGTTGGCAGCGACTCCGCCGACTAATTCTTTATCAATGCCTTTAACGATTAATTTCGTGTTTTGTGGAACGTCGATTTCAATGCCTTCAGTTGGTTCAATCTCAACGGGGTGTGAATAACCTGCGTTGATAACTACTTTTTCACCCTGTTTTTGGGCACGATACCCAACACCGTTGATTTCAAGTGATTTCTCGAATCCTTTGTGGACACCCTCGACCATGTTGGCAACCATGCTGCGTGTTGTACCATGCAATGCACGGTGTTCTTTATGCTCACTCGGGCGTTCAACAGTCAGTACATTATCTTCTATCACGATTTTCATATCCGAATGAAATTGGCGTGTCAGTTCACCTTTGGGACCTTTTACAGTAACGGTATTGCCATCAAGCTGAACTTCTACACCTTCAGGGATTTCCAACGACTTCAGTCCGATACGGGACATTTCATACACCTCCTGTCTTAAAACTGTATATTACCAGACATATGCCAGTACTTCTCCGCCCACAGCCTGCGTGCGTGCTTCTTTGTCGGAAAGTACACCATGTGATGTTGATACAACTGCAATACCTAAACCATTCAGTACACGGGGCACTTCATCCGCTTTTGCGTAAACACGGAGTCCGGGCTTGCTGATACGTTTGATGCCAGTAATAACACGCTCTTCTTTAGCCCCGTACTTCAGGAATATACGCAGGATACCCTGTTTGTCATCTTCAACGAATTCATAATCACGTACAAATCCTTCACGTTTAAGGATATCAGCGATTTCTTTCTTTAAGTTGGAAGCCGGAAGCTCTAATTTCTCATGCCGAACCATGTTGGCATTACGAATGCGAGTTAGCATATCTGCTATTGGATCTGTCATAACCATTACTACATTACCTCCTTCCCGAATCGGGGTTTACCAGCTTGCTTTTTTAACGCCAGGAATTTGACCTTTATAGGCCAGCTCACGGAAACAAATACGGCATAGTTTAAATTTGCGGATCACAGAATGTGGACGGCCACAACGTTCGCACCGTGTATATTCACGCACTTTAAACTTTTGCGGTTTCTTTTGTTTCGCAATCATTGATTTTTTAGCCACAATTTTCCCTCCTTGGATTATTTCTGGAAAGGCATGCCAAGCTGAGTCAGCAGTTCACGCGCTTCTTCATCAGTGTTGGAAGTTGTCACGATAACAACATCCATCCCACGAACCTTGCTCACTTTATCGTAGTTGATTTCCGGGAAAATAAGCTGTTCTTTAATGCCTAATGTGTAGTTGCCGCGGCCATCAAATGCTTTTTTGGAAATACCGCGAAAGTCACGAACACGTGGAAGTGATACAGCAATCAGTTTTTGCAGGAACTCATACATCCGAGCGCCTCTGAGTGTCACTTTAGTTCCAATCGGCATCCCCTCACGCAGACGGAATCCGGCAATTGATCTTTTGGCACGGGTCACGATTGGTTTTTGTCCGGAAATCAGTGCAAGTTCTTCGACAGCATTATCCAGCGCTTTAGAGTTTTGAACTGCATCACCGACGCCCATATTAATAACGATCTTTTCAATATTTGGCGCTTGCATTACAGAATCATATTCAAATTTATTCATCAAAGATGGCAAGACTTCATCTTGATATTTTTGTTTTAATTCACTCATCACGAGAGCCTCCTTTCATCTGCGGACTATTTATCGATTGCTTCTCCGGATTTTTTGGCAATACGTATCTTTTTGCCGTCACGATCTTCATATCCGACACGAGTTGGTTCACCGGATTTCGGATCGATTAACATGACATTCGAAACATGAATGGCTGCTTCCTGATTAAGGATTCCGCCTTGCGGATTATCCTGTGAAGGCTTCGCATGTTTCTTGATCATATTACTGCCTTCAACCAAAACACGGTCTTTTTTTGGATATGCTTCTAAGATTGTTCCTTCTTTACCACGGTCTTTACCGGAGATTACTTTGACTTTGTCACCTTTTTTTACATGCATGTCTGACGCGCACCTCCTTGACAGGACTTTTTTAAACTCTCACTTATAATACTTCCGGTGCCAGAGACACGATTTTCATGAATTTAGCATCACGCAATTCACGCGCGACCGGCCCAAAAATACGAGTGCCTTGAGGACCTTTATCGTCACGGACAATTACGGCAGCATTTTCATCAAAACTGATGTAGGAGCCATCATTACGGCGCACACCGGACTTCGAGCGGACAATTACGGCTCTCACAATTTCGCCTTTTTTGACAACGCCTCCTGGTGTTGCATGTTTCACCGTGCAAACAACGACATCACCAATATTGGCTGTTTTGCGTCCTGAACCGCCCAAGACTTTAATGGTCTTAACTTCACGGGCACCAGAGTTATCTGCAACTTTTAAACTGGTTTCTTGTTGAATCATACGCTTGTGACCTCCCTTCGGATATCTTCGGAGCGAACTTTATTAAATGACGACCGCTTCTTCAATGACTTCAACCAGGCGAAATCGTTTAGTTGCTGACAGCGGACGGGTTTCCATAATTTTAACAACGTCACCGGTTTTAGCTTCATTGTTCTCATCATGCACCTTGAATTTCTTTGAATATTTAACACGCTTGCCATACAGATTATGAAACTTGTATGTCTCCGTAACAACTGAGATGGTTTTATTCATTTTATCTGATACGACACGGCCTGTATATACCTTACGATTATTACGTTCACTCATTTTGAGACTAACCTCCTCTCAGGTTAATTGTTTACGCTTAGCTCACGCTGACGTGAGATTGTCTTCATGCGGGCAATCGTTTTTTTAACTTCACCGATGCGTGCAGTATTTTCCAATTGACCGGTAGCTAACTGAAAGCGCAGATTAAATAATTCTTCTTTTAATGATTTAACTTTTTGTTCAATTTCGGCAGTGGTTAATTCTCTAATTTCATTAGCTTTCATTTGATTCACCACCAATTTCTTCACGTTTTACGAATTTGGTTTTAATCGGCAGTTTATGAGAAGCCAGACGCAGTGCTTCGCGTGCAACTTCTTCCTCTACACCTGCGATTTCAAACAAGATTTTCCCTGGTTTCACTACTGCTACCCAGCCTTCAGGAGCACCTTTACCGGAACCCATACGGACTTCAAGGGGTTTTGCAGTATATGGTTTATCAGGAAAGATTTTAATCCAAACTTTTCCGCCACGCTTCATGTAACGCGTCATGGCGATACGGGCTGCCTCGATTTGGCGGCTTGTGATCCAAGTTGCTTCAACGGCCTGCAATCCATACTCACCAAAGGCGACGGATGTTCCACCTTTCGCTTGGCCTTTCATACGGCCGCGGTGTTGTTTACGAAATTTAACACGTTTAGGCATTAACATAATGCATGTCCCCCTTCCTTAGTTGTCGTTTTTTGTTGGAAGGACTTCTCCACGATAGATCCACACTTTAACACCTAACTTACCGTAAGTTGTGTCTGCTTCTGCCTGGCCGAAATCGATATCGGCACGAAGCGTGTGCAATGGAACGGTTCCTTCACTGTAATGTTCCGCACGGGCAATGTCGGCACCGCCAAGACGTCCGGAAACTTGTGTTTTAATACCTTTCGCTCCTCCGCGCATCGTACGTTGAATTGATTGTTTCTGAGCACGACGGAATGAAATACGATTTTCCAGTTGACGGGCAATGTTTTCAGCAACTAATGTGGCATCCAAGTCTACTTTCTTGATTTCCACAATGTTGATGTGAACACGTTTGCCAGTCAGGCTATTCAACGATTTTCTGAGAGCTTCTACTTCGGATCCGCCTTTACCGATTACCATTCCCGGTTTACCGGTATGGATTGTAATGTTAACACGGTTAGCTGCACGTTCAATATCTACTTTTGAAACAGCGGCTGTCTGCAGACGGTTTTCCAAGTACTCTCTGATTTTGATATCTTCATGCAATAAATCTGCATAGTCACTACCGGCATACCACTTGGATTCCCAATCACGAATAACGCCGACGCGAAGACCGTTAGGATTTACTTTTTGACCCACTGACTACCCCTCCTTCTTTTCTGATACCACGATTGTTACGTGGCTGGTACGTTTATTGATTTGACTTGCGCGTCCTTGTGCTCTTGGACGGAAACGTTTCAATGTCACACCTTCATCAACGAAGGCTTCAGAAATAACCAGGTTATCCGGCTCCATTTCATAGTTGTGTTCAGCGTTTGCTACAGCTGAATTCAAAACTTTTTCGACAACCGGTGAAGCGCCACGTTGTGTATGACGCAGAACTGCGATTGCTTCTCCAATTTCTTTTCCTCGGATCAAATCTACAACTAACCGAACTTTACGAGGAGCAATTCGAACAGATTTAGCAACGGCTTTTGCTTGCATGTAGAGTGCCTCCTCTCACTAGCGTTTTGTTTTCCTGTCATCACCCGAGTGCCCTTTGAACGTACGGCTCGGGGCGAATTCACCTAATTTATGACCGACCATATCTTCTGTTACATAAACGGGAACGTGTTTCCGTCCGTCATAAACAGCAATCGTATGTCCGACAAAATTAGGGAAAATGGTTGAACGGCGTGACCAGGTTTTAATGACTTGCTTTTTATCGGATTCATTCAAGCTTTCAACTTTTTTCATGAGATGGTCATCTGCAAAAGGTCCTTTTTTCAAACTGCGACCCATGGAAAAACCTCCTTTCACGATAAACGACGGTTTTGTTTCCCGTCAGACTAGACGTTTATTTTTTCTTGCGTTTGCGTCCACGAACAATATATTTATTTGTTGCTTTATTGCGCTTACGGGTTTTGTAACCGATTGTCGGTTTACCCCAAGGTGATACAGGTGCTTCAAGACCGATGAATGATTTACCTTCACCACCGCCATGCGGGTGATCGAAAGCGTTCATAACAGTACCGCGAACACTCGGACGTTTACCCTGCCAGCGTGACCGGCCTGCTTTTCCGACCTGGATGAGTTCATTCTCAAGGTTGCCTACCTGACCGATTGTAGCACGGCATTCGGATAGAACTTTACGCACTTCTTCGGATGTCAGACGCACCAGCGTGTATTTGCCTTCACGTCCAAGCACCTGAGCATCAGCACCTGCAGAACGTACTAATTGACCGCCATGACCTGGTTTTAATTCCACATTATGGATGACCGTGCCCACTGGAATATCTTTTAATTTCTTGGCATTGCCCACTTTGATGTCGGCATTTTCTCCGGACTCAATCTTTTGGTCGCTTTTTAGTCCTTTTGGAGCCAGGATGTAGCGTTTTTCCCCATCTGCATAATAAACAAGTGCAATATTAGCAGTACGGTTCGGATCATATTCAATCGTAGCAACGCGGCCTGGTATTCCATCTTTATCGCGCTTAAAGTCAATCAGACGGTATTGGCGCTTATGGCCGCCACCTTGATGGCGCATTGTCATTTTTCCCTGATTATTGCGTCCGCCGCGTTTATACAGCGGGCTTAACAGAGATTTTTCGGGATTATCTGTTGTAATCTCCGCGAAGTTAGATCCCGACATATTACGTTTACCATTTGAGGTTGGTTTGTATCGTTTAATCGCCATCGTTTTCCCTCCTTTTTATGCTTGTTGGTTAGCCTTCAAAGAAATCCAGTTCTTTGCTGTCTTCTGAAAGCTGCACAATTGCCTTTTTACGGTCTGAACGGTATCCGCCGTAACGGCCCATTCGTTTAAATTTACCTTTAATATTCATGGTGTTGACACGTTCCACCTTAACATCGAAAACGAGTTCAACAGCATCTTTGATTTCTGTTTTGTTCGCTTTAGGGCTTACTTCAAACGTATATTTCTTTTCCGCCATCAAATCAGCAGAATCTTCCGTTATGACAGGGCGCCTTAAAATATCGCGTGGTTCTTTCATCGTGCAAACACCTCCCCTGCTTTCTCAGCTGCGCCTTTTGTGATGATAAGTTTGTCATGCGTCAGCAAATCTAAGACATTTACTTCATTCACTGTCAGCACATGTGCGTTTGGAAGGTTGTTTGCTGAACGGATAACATTCTCATCTCTATCAGCTGTCACAATCAGCACTTTTGTATCAACGTTCAATGCGTTAAGCATTTGGACGACTTCTTTTGTCTTTGGCGCTTCGATTGCGATATCTTCCAGCACAACCACGTTGTCTTCCTTCACTTTAGAAGACAAAGCTGATTTAAGTGCTAAACGGCGAACTTTTTTCGGCAATTTATAACTGTAGCTCCGTGGTGTTGGGCCGAATACAACGCCACCGCCTACCCATTGTGGTGAACGGATGGAACCTTGACGAGCACGGCCTGTGCCTTTCTGGCGCCATGGTTTGCGTCCTCCGCCTTTTCTTTCTGAACGGTTCTTCACAGCATGTGTGCCTTGGCGCAATGATGAACGCTGTTGAAGAGCTGCTTCGTTCAACACATGTGTGTTAGGTTCAATACCAAATACGGCATCGTTCAACTCTACGTCTCCGGCCTGGGTTCCGTCTTGTTTTAATAGTGCTACTTTAGGCATGACTTCTCCTCCTTTCGTTTAAATGATTAGTTAGCCTTTACTGCACTCGATACTTTTACGAATGATTTTTTTGCGCCGGGTATATTCCCTTTGATCAGTAATAGGTTTTTCTCAGCATCTACCTTTACAACTTCAAGGTTTTGAATGGTGACTTGTCTGCCGCCCATTTGACCGGGCATTGTCATACCTTTGAAAACACGCATTGAGTTAATGTCACCCAATCCGCCAGTCCCTCTATGGAAATGGGAACCGTGTGTTTCCGGACCGCGTCCCTGTCCATGGCGTTTGATAGCACCCTGGAAACCTTTTCCTTTGGTCGTGCCTGTCACATCAATTATGTCCCCTGCTTCAAAAGCATCTACGCCTATTTCCTGACCAACTTCATATTCATCAGGGTTTGCGTGACGGATTTCACGAACGCAGCGCTTAGGGGTTGTGTTTGCTTTTTCAGCATGACCTTTTTCCGCTTTGTTTGAACGTGATTCTTTTTTGTCTGCAAAACCGAGTTGTAGTGCTTCATAGCCATCATTTTCCATCGTTCTTTTTTGTAAAACAACGTTTGGCTCAGCTTGAATGACAGTTACCGGTGTTAGTTCACCCTCTTCTGAAAAGAGCTGTGTCATGCCGATTTTGCGGCCTAAGATTCCTTTCGTCATCCGTTACACCTCCTATTATTTTCATTAATTTATAACTTGATTTCAATATCAACACCGGATGGCAAGTCAAGACGCATCAATGAGTCGACTGTTTGCGGTGTTGGGCTGACGATATCGATTAAACGTTTATGAGTACGCATCTCAAACTGTTCACGGGCATCTTTGTACTTGTGAACCGCACGCAATACCGTGTATACAGACTTCTCTGTCGGCAATGGTATTGGACCGGAAACACCGGCACCGGAACGTTTGGCTGTATCCACAATTTTCTCTGCGGACTGATCTAAAATGCGATGGTCATATGCTTTTAACCGAATTCTAATCTTCTCTTTTGCCATTACTTTCCCTCCTTTACGCCTATTTTGTAATAGCGTTGCTCCATGAAAATTTCTTGATACTCCGCCATGGCAAAGGGGCCGGGTGTATCAACAACCTTTCACTTCCTTGCTTTTTGGACCAACGTTCTTATTATATAAGGAATAGATGGTCAATGCAACCATAGATTGCAACGATTATCTGATTGCACATCATTGAATTATACTAGCTTCCAACCACGATTGCAAGGGCTGTAGAAGACTTTTTACAACAAATTTTCAGCCAGTGTATTTCGTAGTTGATGTAAACTGCCAAACAAAATCTTGTTATATTATTTGGAAAAGCTTTCTGGCGACGCAGCTGTAATATACTCGCTTTCCGTGGGCTCACCACGAGCCTCCTCGTGAGCAAAGTTTGCTCACTGCTGGGTCTCTTAGGATCGCTGTCCCACAGGAGTCTCGCATATTCCAGCTGCTGGTGTAGATGGTTTAACAACGAGTTTAAGCAATCAAATAGAATGAAATTACAATGACGAATCCAAGCGTAGGAAATAAACGGATGCTCCTACCATGAAAATAAACTTCTTGAATTCCGAAAAAAAGCAATACTAAAGTAGACCATTCCCAATTTGCTAAAAAGTGGGGAGAGCCACAATTCATTGATATAGATTGACTGGATTAATAACAAGTATGGCTATACTGAGCTTATTTTCATTCTCTGTGGTGTAGCGATGTTCTTATGCCACATGAATGACCGTGGGGTCTCACCGATACCTTTGTTCCCGTTGCAGCCTTCATGTATTTCCTTCGCTAACATAGCATTGATTGGAGCGGAGGGCAGCCGACTCCTGCGGGAAAACGGGCGGCTGAGACCTGAGCAGGAAACGGTTTGCTTCCGAGGAAGCTGAAGCGTTGCCTTAAGGTGCGCGACTGTCCGCAGCGGAAATCAACGCTGCCACTGTTTCACAGTTTATGGATTTTACGTCCACAACAACAGTCTTTTAGAATAGAGTGTCCTTAATTCTTAATCCCTGTCTAGAAGTCGATTCATTCTAATTGCAAGCAAAAAACAGGCAGCGTCGTCACGCTGCCTGTTTTTATGTCAAGCTAAGTTTATTTTTGAATTGTTGTTACAACACCGGATCCAACAGTACGTCCGCCTTCACGGATGGAGAAACGAGTACCTTCTTCAACGGCGATGGATGAAATCAATTCAACTTCCATTTCGATGTTGTCACCAGGCATTACCATTTCAACGCCTTCCGGAAGTGTGATGACTCCAGTCACGTCAGTTGTACGGAAATAGAACTGCGGACGGTAGTTAGCGAAGAATGGTGTATGACGGCCACCTTCGTCTTTAGACAGAACATAAACTTCCGCTTTAAAGTTCGTGTGTGGTGTGATTGAGCCTGGCTTAGCCAAAACCTGACCACGGTTGATGTCTTCACGGGAAACACCGCGAAGAAGTGCACCAATGTTGTCACCTGCTTCAGCATAGTCAAGAAGCTTACGGAACATTTCCACACCAGTAACTGTTGTTTTTCTTGAGTCTTCAGCAAGACCAACGACTTCAACGTCGTCACCAACTTTAACTGTTCCGCGTTCAACACGGCCAGTTGCAACAGTACCGCGTCCAGTGATTGAGAATACGTCCTCAACAGGCATCATGAATGGCTTGTCATGATCACGCTCCGGCGTTGGAATATACTCATCAACTGCTGCCATGAGTTCATAGATTTTTCCTTCGTATTCTTCTTCGCCTTCAAGTGCTTTCAAAGCAGAACCTTTAATAACCGGAATATCGTCTCCCGGGAAGTCATATTCAGTTAATAGATCGCGAACTTCCATTTCTACCAATTCAAGAAGCTCTTCATCGTCTACCATATCAACTTTGTTCATGAATACAACGATTGCCGGAACGCCTACGTTTTTGGAAAGCAAGATGTGTTCACGAGTTTGCGGCATTGGGCCATCAGCTGCTGATACAACCAGAATAGCACCGTCCATTTGAGCT
Organism: Lentibacillus amyloliquefaciens; assembly: GCF_001307805.1. Lineage (GTDB taxonomy): Bacteria > Bacillota > Bacilli > Bacillales > Amphibacillaceae > Lentibacillus > Lentibacillus amyloliquefaciens. The sequence goes on from NZ_CP013862.1 coordinate 2,545,883, forward strand.
GCACCAGTGATCATGTTTTTAACATAGTCAGCATGTCCCGGGGCGTCAATATGAGCATAGTGACGGGCATCTGTTTCATACTCCACGTGGGAAGTATTGATTGTAACCCCGCGTTCTTTTTCTTCCGGCGCAGCGTCAATTTGGTCATAGGCCATTGCAGTACCTTCACCGGATTGTTTATGCAATGTCGTTGAAATAGCTGCAGTCAATGTAGTTTTACCATGGTCAACGTGCCCGATTGTCCCAATATTCACGTGATCTTTCGAACGGTCAAATTTTTCTTTAGACATGTATAGTTCCTCCTTTAAATAAATAAAAGTATTTTTAAATTTTATTGATAGGCCAGAATGAAGCCTTAATGCTTATTCATAGCCTTCAATAAAAGTTATACGTCAGATTAATGAAAAAATCAATTATTCACCGGCATTTTTCTTAATAATTTCTTCCGAGATGCTCTTAGGAACTTCTTCGTAATGATCAAAATGCATGGTGAATGTTCCGCGTCCTTGTGTATTAGAACGCAATACTGTTGCATAACCGAACATTTCGGCCAGCGGCACAAACGCCTTGACAAGTTGTGCCGGTCCGCGTGGTTCCATACCTTCTACACGACCGCGGCGTGAGGTAACATCACCCATGATATCACCCATGTATTCTTCTGGAATAATAATATCCACTCTCATCATTGGCTCAAGCAGAACCGGGCTGCATTTAGCTTTCGCTTCCCTGAGTGACATTGAACCGGCAATCTTAAATGCCATTTCGTTCGAGTCAACATCATGATAACTTCCATCAAACAGTGTTGCTTTCACATCAATCATTGGGTACCCGGCTAACACGCCACTTTCCAAAGATTCCTGAATACCTGTGTCGACTGATGGGATGTATTCACGCGGCACAACACCACCAGTGATTTTATTTTGAAATTCGTAGCCTGCGCCTTCTTCATTTGGTTCAAATTTGACCCAAACATGTCCATACTGCCCGCGACCACCTGATTGACGAATGAATTTTCCTTCAACTTCAGCGGATCCGCGGAAAGTTTCGCGGTAGGCAACTTGTGGTGCACCAACTTGAGCTTCAACTTTGAATTCAGCCTTCAAACGGTTAACGATAACGTCCAGATGCAATTCACCCATACCGGAGATGATGGTCTGTCCGGTTTCCTCATCTGTTTCCGTTTTGAATGTAGGGTCTTCTTCTGCCAGTTTGCCTAATGCAATTCCCATCTTATCTTGATCGGCTTTCGTCTTAGGCTCAATAGCAACAGAGATTACCGGGTCAGGGAACTCCATAGATTCAAGAACGACAAGATCCTTTTCATCACATAGGGTTTCCCCTGTCGACGTATCTTTCAGACCTACACCTGCCGCAATTTCACCGGAATAGACCGTCTTAACTTCCTCGCGGGAATTGGCGTGCATTTGTAGGATACGTCCCACACGTTCCCGTTTATCCTTGGCGGAGTTTTTAACATATGAGCCTGCATCCAGTGTGCCGGAATATACCCGGAAAAATGTCAGCTTACCTACATACGGGTCTGTCATAACTTTAAATGCCAGTGCTGAGAATGATGCATTATCATCAGACGGACGCGTTGTTTGCTCTTCCGTAGATGGATCGAAGCCTTCGATAGGAGGTACATCCGTTGGTGCCGGAAGATAGTCGATAACGCCGTCCAATACTAATTGAACACCTTTGTTTTTAAACGCTGAACCACAGTAAACCGGATAGAATTCAACATTCAATGTAGCTGTACGAATAGCTTTTTTAAGATCTTCGTTGGAGATTTCTTCTCCTTCGAGATATTGCATCATAAGATCTTCGTCAACTTCCGCAACAGCTTCAACTAATTCACTGCGCAATTCTTCAGCTTTTTCCTTATACTCATCAGGAATCTCGCGTGCATCAGCACGTGTTCCCAATTCATCTTCATAATAAAAGGCCTGCATTGTGACCAAATCAATGATTCCTTCAAAATTGTCTTCCGCTCCGATTGGGAGCTGAACAGCATGGGCGTTAGCACCCAGGCGTTCTTTCAGCGTGTTTGATGAATAAAGGAAGTCTGCACCAACTTTATCCATTTTGTTTACGAAGACAATTCGCGGGACACCGTATGTTGTCGCCTGACGCCATACAGTTTCTGTCTGAGGTTCAACCCCTGACTGAGCGTCGAGTACGGTTACCGCACCGTCAAGTACACGCAATGAACGTTCAACTTCAACTGTGAAATCCACGTGTCCCGGTGTATCAATAATGTTTATACGGTGATTCTTCCATTGGGCAGTGGTCGCAGCGGAAGTAATCGTTATACCACGATCTTGTTCCTGCTCCATCCAGTCCATCTGAGATGCACCTTCATGGGTTTCACCAATTTTGTGAATACGTCCTGTATAGAAAAGAATACGCTCGGTAGTAGTGGTTTTGCCTGCATCAATGTGAGCCATAATACCAATGTTACGCGTCTTTTCCAAGGAGAACTCTCTAGCCATGTATTCTTCTCCTTTCTCTTGAAAGCTTGTATTTGATTATAGAGATTGTTCAAAAAGTCCGGTAAAAATGACATGTCGAATTTCTTCATTGGCTTGTTTCTCCACCTCGAACTTCTCGGTCCTTTTTATCCTCCTTTTGAACACTCATCATAATTACCAGCGATAGTGGGCAAATGCTTTGTTTGCCTCAGCCATCTTGTGTAATTCCTCACGTCTTTTGACAGACGCTCCGGTATTATTCGAAGCATCAAGAATTTCGTTGGCAAGACGCTCCTCCATCGTTTTCTCTCCGCGGAGACGTGAGTAGTTAACGATATAACGTAAACCTAATGCCTGACGGCGTTCCGGGCGCACCTCCATTGGAACCTGGTAGTTGGAACCACCAACACGGCGTGCACGAACCTCCAGTACAGGCATAACATTTTTCATTGCTTGTTCAAAAACCTCCATTGCATCCTGACCGCTTCGTTGTGAAACAAGTTCAAACGCATTATAGAGAATTTTTTGTGCCTTGCCCCGTTTACCGTGAACCATAATTTGGTTAATCAAACGCGTAACCAATTTTGAACTGTAAAGCGGATCCGGCAGTACATCTCGTTTAGGTACTGGTCCTTTACGTGGCATATATTCCCCTCCTTTCCTTGAATTTACTGTATTAATTTATTTCTTTTTAGCCTTTTGCTTCTTAGTGCCATATTTTGAACGGCCTTGTGCACGGCCTTCAACACCTGCCGTGTCAAGAGCGCCACGCACAATGTGGTAACGAACACCCGGCAAGTCTTTCACACGACCGCCGCGAAGCAGTACAACACTGTGTTCCTGGAGGTTGTGTCCAATACCAGGGATATATGCTGTCACTTCCATGTTGTTGGACAGACGGACACGTGCATATTTACGCAGTGCAGAGTTTGGTTTCTTTGGTGTCAATGTACCAACACGTGTGCAAACACCACGTTTTTGCGGTGCATTTTCATTCGTGAATTTCTTCTTGAAACTATTATAACCTTTGTTCAATGCGGGTGAGTCATATTTTTTAGGTTTATTGACACGACCCTTGCGTACCAATTGATTAATTGTTGGCATTTTAAATTTTCCTCCTTTCTAACTAAGATGTTTCAGTACACAGAAACCACCTATTTTGATGTCATCCTAAGACCACATATCCAGGTGGTTCATTTTTTTGTAAAAAAACAAAGCCTTCGCGAACAAATCGCCAAAACCTTTATTGTTTTACAGCAACAACTGCTGCTCCAACATCAATTCCACAGGCGGCTCCAAGTTTTCTTTTTGAATCAACCCGGTGATAAGGAACGCCTGACTCCTGTGCCAGGTTTTCCACCTTTTGTGTAATTTGCCGGTCAGCATCATCAGCAACAAACACTTCGCTTACAGCACCGTGTTTGATAGCCTTAAGTGTCTGTTTTGTCCCGATTATTAACTCTGATTGTAATCGAGTCACTTTTTCATAAGACATCGGCGTATCCTCCAAAGTAACAAGTATAATCGGAAGCACCCAGAACATATTACCATCCTGGTCTTTTATTGTCAACGACAATTCAATTATTTTTTCGGGTGCTTCCGATCTTTTACTCACTTTTAAAAATGCTCATAATGATTTAATAAACTGTTTCGGTCTCTTCCGGATCCTCGGTGCTTTCTTCTTCTGGTTCGTCAGCGTCTGTTTCGAGCCTGCGATAGCGTCCGATACCTGTTCCGGCTGGAACCAGTTTGCCAATAATGACATTTTCTTTAAGTCCAAGCAGTTCATCGCGCTTGCCTTTAATTGCAGCATCTGTCAGGACACGCGTTGTTTCCTGGAAGGATGCAGCAGACAAGAATGAATCTGTTTCCAGTGATGCTTTTGTAATACCGAGTAAGACGGGCTTACCGATTGCAGGCTGTTTCCCTTCCTGCAATGCAGGCTGATTGGCATCCTTGAACTGGTGAATTTCCAGAAGTGAGCCTGGCAATTCATCCGTGTCACCCGATTCAACGACGCGGATTTTGCGCATCATTTGCCGTACCATCACTTCGACGTGTTTGTCACCAATCTCAACCCCCTGCATGCGGTAAACTTTTTGTACCTCCTGCAGCAGGTATTGCTGTACGCCTTCGATGCCCTGTACACGCAGCAGCTCTTTCGGATCAACCGAGCCTTCTGTAAGTTCCTGACCGGCAATGACCTCATCGCCCTCAGTAATTTTCATGCGGGCATTGTATGGAACAGGATATGACCGTTCTTCCACTTCGCCCTTGATGACAACTTCCTGTTTGTCTTTTACTTCTTTTATTTCCTGAACGGTACCATGAATCTCAGTAATCACTGACTGACCTTTTGGATTGCGCGCTTCAAACAGCTCTTGAATACGCGGCAAACCTTGTGTGATGTCATCTCCTGCAACACCACCTGTGTGGAAGGTGCGCATTGTCAACTGTGTACCGGGTTCACCGATGGATTGTGCAGCGATAATGCCGACTGCTTCACCGACTTCGACCTCATCGCCGGTAGCAAGGTTACGACCATAACATTTCTTGCAGACACCATGCTTTGTGTTACATGTGAATGCAGAACGGATGATAACCTCTTCAATGTCTGCTTCAACGATCTGTTTGGCCTGTTCTTCTGACATTACTTTGTTTTTCTCAACAATTACACTGCCCGTTTCAGGATGACGCACGGTTTCAAAGGCAGTACGTCCTATTAAGCGGTCAAGCAGCGGTTCAATCAATTCTGTGCCGTCTTTCAGGGCTGATACTGTCAAGCCACGATCTGTGTCACAGTCATCTTCGCGGATGATGACATCCTGTGCCACATCAACAAGCCGGCGTGTCAGATAACCCGAGTCAGCTGTCTTCAGCGCTGTATCAGCAAGACCTTTACGCGCACCGTGTGTTGAAATAAAGTATTCCAGTACTGTCAGACCTTCACGGAAGCTGGACTTGATCGGCAATTCCATAATCTCACCGGCAGGGTTTGCCATCAAACCGCGCATTCCGGCAAGCTGTGTGAAGTTTGATGCGTTACCCCGTGCACCTGAGTCACTCATCATAAAGATTGGGTTGCGTGGATCCAGTGATTTCATCAGGCGTTCCTGAATATCGTCTTTGGCTTTCGACCAAATTGAGATAACCCTGTCATAACGCTCATCGTCTGTAATAAGACCGCGTCTGTACTGTTTTAATATTTTATCCACTTGGTTTTCAGACTCATTCAGAACCTCTTCTTTTTCCTTCAGCACGACAATGTCAGATACACCGACAGTCATACCTGCTCTTGTGGAATATTTGAATCCAAGGTCTTTCATGCGGTCAAGCATTTTCGACGTTTCACTGATTTTGAACCGTTTAAAGACTTCTGCGATAATGTCGCCCAACATGCCTTTCTTAAACGGAAGAATCAAATCACGTTTTTTGATTTCTTCACTGATATCTGCACCATGTTCTACAAAATATTTATCCGGCGTTTCGATATCCAGATTGTACGTTGTCGGTTCATTAATATATGGGAATGACTCTGGCAAAATCTCATTGAAGATTAATTTGCCGATTGTCGTGATAAGCATTTGATCCTGCTGTTCGGCTGTGAATGTTTTTTTATTCAAGCTCGAAGTCTTAACTGCGACACGTGAATGTAAGTGTACATAACCATCATGGTAAGCCATCAGTGCTTCATTTGTATCTTTGAACCGGCTTCCTTCGCCAACCGCATTCTCGCGTTCCAGAGTCAGATAGTAGTTGCCCAAAACCATGTCCTGTGATGGCGTAACAACTGGTTTTCCATCTTTAGGATTCAGGATGTTCTGTGCAGCGAGCATCAGAACACGCGCTTCAGCTTGCGCCTCTGCTGAAAGTGGTACGTGGACTGCCATCTGGTCACCGTCAAAGTCAGCATTATATGCTGTACAAACGAGTGGATGCAAACGAATCGCACGACCTTCAACAAGGACTGGTTCAAACGCTTGAATGCCCAAGCGGTGCAATGTTGGTGCACGGTTTAAGAGAACCGGGTGTTCTTTGATCACTTCCTCGAGAACATCCCATACTTCCGGATGGACTCGTTCAATTTTACGCTTCGCTGATTTAATATTATGAGCGTATCCTTTTTCGACAAGAACCTTCATGATAAATGGCTTAAACAGTTCTAATGCCATCTCTCTCGGGATACCGCATTGGTACATTTTCAAACTTGGTCCGACAATGATAACGGAACGACCGGAATAGTCGACACGCTTACCAAGCAGGTTCTGACGGAAACGGCCCTGTTTCCCTTTCAGCATATGGGACAACGATTTTAATGGACGATTTCCCGGTCCGGTCACCGGACGTCCGCGGCGGCCATTATCAATCAGTGCATCAACCGATTCCTGCAGCATACGTTTTTCGTTTTGAACGATTATACTTGGAGCACCAAGGTCCAGCAAGCGCTTCAGACGATTGTTGCGGTTAATGACACGGCGATAAAGGTCGTTTAGGTCTGATGTCGCAAAACGTCCACCGTCAAGTTGAACCATCGGGCGGATTTCCGGCGGGATAATTGGCAGCACATCAAGTACCATCCAGCCTGTGTCATTGCCTGAGTGGCGGAATGACTCTAATACTTCCAGCCGTTTGATAGCACGTGTCCTACGCTGGCCTTGTGCTGTTTTCAGTTCTTCTTTTAATGTGTTGACTTCTTTTTCAAGGTCAATATCCTGCAGCAGTTTGCGGATAGCTTCTGCTCCCATTTGTGCTTTAAATGTATTGCCGTATTTTTCGTAATAGGCACGATACTCTTTTTCAGAAAGCAGCTGCTTTTTCTCCAGTGGCGTATCTCCGGTTTCCGTCACAATATAGGCGGCAAAGTAAATGACCTCTTCCAGTGCACGCGGGGACATATCCAGTACGAGACCCATACGGCTTGGAATACCTTTAAAATACCAAATGTGGGATACAGGTGCTGCGAGTTCAATATGACCCATGCGTTCGCGGCGGACTTTGGCCTTTGTAACCTCTACACCGCACCGGTCACAAACGACACCTTTATAGCGTACACGCTTATATTTGCCGCAATGACATTCCCAGTCCTTTTGCGGTCCAAAGATTCGCTCACAAAAAAGCCCGTCTTTTTCCGGTTTTAAAGTACGGTAGTTAATTGTCTCCGGTTTTTTTACCTCGCCATAGGACCATGAGCGAATTTTCTCTGATGAAGCCAGCCCGATTTTCATATACTCAAAATTATTTACATCCAGCAAGGGTCTACCTCCCTTATTAGTGTGCGAATTTGCCGGATCATGAAACCAGCTCTTCGGCCGGTTTCATTTAATCCGATCTTTATCATCAGCCCTGAAAATATCAGTTTTCTTCACCTTCCAGGTTTAACTTGCTTGCAGTTTGCGTCTCTTCCTCTTCAAGCTCCCGCATCTCGATCTCTGACTCATCGCTGGAGAGCATTTTAACGTCCAAACCGAGACTTTGCAGTTCTTTAATCAGAACTTTGAATGATTCAGGCACGCCAGGCTCAGTTACATTATCACCTTTAACGATTGATTCATAGGCTTTGACACGTCCCACAACATCATCTGATTTGACTGTCAGAATTTCCTGGAGCGTATAAGCAGCACCATACGCTTCAAGTGCCCAGACTTCCATCTCGCCAAAGCGCTGGCCGCCGAATTGTGCTTTACCACCCAATGGCTGCTGGGTAACAAGCGAGTACGGTCCGGTTGAACGAGCGTGCAGCTTATCGTCGACCATATGTGCCAGTTTAATCATATACATGACACCAACGGAAATACGATTATCAAACGGTTCACCGGACCTGCCATCATAAAGGACTGATTTGGCATCCCGTGCCATGCCTGCTTCCTGCAGTGTTTCCCAGACATCTTCTTCATTGGCACCATCGAAAACCGGTGTTGCCATATGCAAACCAAGCTCCCGTGCTGCCATGCCCAAGTGCAGTTCAAATACCTGCCCGATATTCATACGAGACGGTACGCCCAATGGGTTAAGCATGATATCAATCGGCGTTCCATCAGGCAGGAAAGGCATATCTTCTTCAGGCAGAATTTTGGAAATAACACCTTTGTTTCCGTGTCTTCCCGCCATTTTGTCCCCTTCCGAAATCTTACGTTTCTGGACGATATATACACGTACCAGCTGGTTCACACCCGGGGACAGCTCATCGCCATCTTCACGGTTGAAGATTTTCACTTCCAGTACAATACCGCCGGCACCATGTGGTACTTTTAATGACGTATCGCGGACTTCGCGTGCTTTTTCACCAAAGATAGCATGAAGCAGCCGTTCTTCAGCTGACAGCTCAGTTACGCCTTTAGGTGTTACCTTGCCTACCAGAATATCACCATCGGAAACCTCAGCACCGATACGTATAATCCCTTCCTCGTTAAGGTTCTTCAGGGCATCCTCACCGACGTTTGGAATATCTCTTGTGATTTCTTCCGGACCAAGTTTTGTGTCACGGGCTTCTGATTCGTATTCTTCAATATGAATTGACGTAAAGTCATCATCTTTCACCATACGTTCGCTCATGATGACCGCGTCTTCATAGTTATAGCCTTCCCATGTCATAAATCCGACGAGAGCATTTCTGCCCAGTGCCAATTCGCCATCTTCCATTGAAGGGCCGTCAGCAAGGATTTCACCTTGTGTGACACGGTCGCCTTTCGAGACAATCGGACGCTGATTATAACATGTTCCCTGGTTGGAACGGATATATTTCTGCATACGATAAACTTCAAGGTCGCCTTGCACTTCTTTGCCGTCGACTTGAGAAACGCGGCGGATGCGAACTTCTTTCGCTTCCACATGTTCCACAATGCCTTCATGACGGGAAATAATTGCCGCACCCGAATCCTTGCCTGATACATATTCCATGCCTGTTCCGACCAACGGGGCTTGAGGATCCATCAATGGAACAGCCTGCCGCTGCATGTTTGCACCCATCAGGGCACGGTTGGAGTCGTCATTTTCCAAAAAGGGAATGCATGCCGTTGCAGCAGACACAACCTGTTTTGGCGAGACGTCCATATAATCGATCTTGTCGCGTGGCACAACTGTGTTGTCGCCTCGGAAACGGGCGATGACCTCTTCGTCTGTAAAGCTGCCATCCTCGTTCAGCTGGGCGTTAGCCTGTGCAACAATGTAGTTATCCTCTTCATCTGCTGTCAGGTAATCTGATTCACCTGTTACTTTGCCGGTATCAGGGTCGACGCGGCGATAAGGTGTCTCGATAAACCCGAACTCATTAACTTTCGCATAACTGGAAAGCGAGTTTATTAGGCCAATGTTCGGGCCTTCAGGCGTTTCAATCGGGCACATACGGCCATAGTGCGAGTAGTGGACGTCACGGACTTCAAATCCGGCACGTTCACGCGTCAGGCCACCGGGTCCAAGAGCTGAAAGACGTCGCTTATGCGTCAGTTCACCCAGCGGATTAGTCTGATCCATAAACTGTGATAACTGCGAACTCCCGAAGAATTCTTTAATGGAAGCAATAACAGGCCGTATATTAATCAGCTGCTGCGGTGTAATACTTGATGTATCCTGAATCGACATGCGTTCACGCACAACGCGTTCCATACGTGACAAGCCAATGCGGAACTGATTCTGCATTAATTCGCCGACAGAACGCAGACGCCGGTTTCCAAGGTGGTCAATGTCGTCTGTTCCACCCACACGGTGCAGCAAGTTAAAGAAATAACTGATAGACGATAGAATATCAGCAGGGGTGATATGCTTGACGTCTCTATCAACATTAGCATTGCCAATCACATCAAGTTCCCGTTCACCATCAGGATCTGTCGGATCAACAATTTTCACGGATTGCAGGCGAATCGGGTCATCAAGAACGCCTTGATTTGTATCAACGTGCTTTTCGGCGGCCATGTCATCCTGATTCTCAAGATAAGGGATAATTTTATTAAGTAATTTGCGTTCCAGCTTGTCGCCTTTTTGTGCCAGAACTTCTCCTGTTTCAGGATCGACAATTGGTTCAGCTAAGACTTGGTTGAACAACCGGTTTTTAATATCCAGTTTTTTATTCATCTTGTACCGGCCAACACGTGCCAGGTCATAGCGTTTCGGATCAAAGAAACGTGAAATCAAGAGACTCCTCGCATTTTCTACAGTTGGCGGTTCACCCGGCCTGAGCCGTTCATATATTTCCAGGAGTGCTTTGTCCGTTGTTTCTGTATTATCTTTTTCAAGTGTGTTTTTAAGGTATTCGTTATCACCGATAAGATCGATGATTTCCTGATCTGTACCAAACCCAAGCGCACGCAAAAGCACCGTTATCGGCAATTTACGCGTACGGTCAATTCTTACATAGGCGACATCTTTGGCATCTGTTTCCATTTCAAGCCATGCGCCCCGGTTTGGAATGACAGTGGCCGTTATGCCGCGTTTGCCATTCTTATCGTATTTCTCGTTATAATAGACACTTGGAGAACGTACAAGCTGCGAAACAATAACACGTTCCGCACCATTAATGATAAACGTGCCGGTATCAGTCATCAGCGGGAAGTCTCCCATAAATACTTCCTGCTCTTTTACCTCGCCGGTTTCGTTGTTAATCAGACGAACCTTCACACGAAGCGGGGCATTATATGTGACGTCCCGGTCTTTTGACTCTTCGACGGGATACTTTGGTTCACCAAGACTATAATCAATAAATTCCAGTGATAAATTACCCGCGAAGTCCTCAATCGGGGATATATCCTGGAACATCTCCCGCAAACCTTCCCTTAGAAACCAATCATAGGAAGCGGTTTGAATTTCAATTAGATTTGGCAGTTCCAGCACCTCGCTAATACGTGCATAGCTTCTGCGCTGGCGGTGCCGTCCATACTGAACTAGTTGACCTGTCAACTGCTTCACCCCTTAAATCAAGCATTTTTCATAGACTATTCACTTCATCCTGCTGTGAAAAATGACTCATATATTTAGAAAAAACAAACTGATATCATGATATCAGCTCCTTTTTATAACCAATGGCTGTGTACTGTATAGATGCAAAATAACAATAGCACACGTACTACTGCCTAAAAGAAATTGTTCAAAAAGTCCGATAAAAATGACACGTCAAATTCCTTCGTTGGTTTGTTTCTCCGCTACTCATGTATTTAAAAGCATGCATTCCGTCGCTCGTAACGACGCCACCTTGAACTTCTCGGTCTTTTTTTCCCGCATATAATGTTCAGTAACCCGCCAAAAACCGGCGGCTAACTGACCATAAATGCCCGATTCTGTTCAACTAATATTCAACGGAAAAATTCATTCCGCTGAATGAAGTTTCACTTTATCCTCCTTTTGAACACGAACTAAAAATATATTTGAACAACTTTTTGCAGCAAGATTGGCCGCAAAACTCAAACACCGGTTTATCTGCAGGAAAAAGAACATGCAGAAGAGACACTAAAACCCAGTCTTATAATTGTCAGTTCTACCATTGTCTCCTATTACCAGTGATTTATACATGTTATATAGCACGAAATCCCCTCTTGACAAAGGAAGTCCATGTTAGCATTTTACTATATTACCATAAGAATCTTATGTGGTCAATCATTTCGTCATCATTAATAGATAATAACCTTTACTGCGGTCAACAACTCTAACATTTCCGAACAATTCTTTCAATTTTTTTATAGCAGAAGGTGCGCCCTGTTTCTTTTGAATAACAACCCACAAACTTCCGTTTTCCACGAGAGCTGCATAGCTTTCCGCAAACATTTGGTGGACGCTCTGTTTGCCGGCTCTGATCGGGGGGTTGGTCATAATCGCAGCAAATGAATGGTTGCTAAGACTATTCAGTCGGTCACTTAAAACAAATTCAACATTTTCAACGCCGTTGTGCTGTGCATTTTTGCGTGCCAATTCAACCGCACGCTGATTAATATCGGTTAACATGACTTCGCGGTCCTGATTGCACGTCGCAACAGCAAGCCCAATCGGTCCGTAACCGCAGCCGAGATCGAGCAGATCACCTCTGACAGACGGCGCTTCAAAACGTTCAATCAACATACGCGTGCCATAGTCCACTTCATTTTTGGAGAATACACCTTCGTCACTTTCAAATGTAAAATGGTTACCTCTGAGTTTATATTGCCATATCTTTGGTGAACTTTTGGATTGGGGGTTCTGAGAAAAGTAATGATCGGACATTGATAGCACCTGCTTTGTGAGAGATGTGACAAAAACAAATATATAGAAAGCCCGCCGGTGTGCCGACGAGCTTTCCAGTCAGATTACTTAAGTTCTATAGTCGCACCTGCTTCTTCAAGCTGGCCTTTGATTTCTTCAGCTTCTTCTTTAGAAGCTCCTTCTTTAACTGGTTTAGGCGCGTTGTCTACCAGTTCTTTAGCGTCTTTCAGGCCAAGACCGGTGATTTCACGAACTGCTTTAACAACTTTAATTTTCGAAGCTCCAGCATCTTGAAGCTCTACGTCAAATTCAGTTTGTTCTTCCTCGGCTTCTCCGCCGCCGTCTCCGCCAGCAACAGCAACCGGTGCTGCAGCTGTTACACCGAATTCTTCTTCAATTGCTTTTACTAAATCGTTTAGTTCCAAAACAGACATTTCTTTAATCGCATCAATAATTTGCTGATTATCCATTTTTATTCCTCCGTTTTTCAAAATATATTTTTAGTCGTCATGCCGGTCTATCCGGCAATCAATTTATGCGCCTTGTTCTTCTTTTTGATCGGCAATAGCTTTTGTTGCATATGCAAAGTTACGTACAGGTGCTTGCAGTACGCTAAGCAGCATTGACACCATACCGTCGTAATTTGGCAGGTCTGCAAGTTCTTTGATTTGCTCCAGTGAAGCAATCTCACCTTCAATGACGCCGCCTTTAATCTCAAGAGCTTCATGCTCTTTAGCAAAGTTGTTCAAAATTTTAGCCGGAGCTATCACGTCATCGTTGCTGAATGCGACTGCAGTCGGACCGACCAGTGTTTCGGAAAGGTCGCTTAGTTCGACAGCTTCAACTGCACGGCGTGTCATCGTATTTTTGTATACTTTAAATTCGACATTTGCTTCACGCAGCTGTTTACGCAATTCGCTTACCTCAGCGACATCAAGTCCACGGTAATCGACGAGCAGCGTTGATTGGCTATTACGGAATTTATCTGCAATATCTTGAACGTGCTGTTTTTTCTGTTCCACAATGTTGCTGTTAGCCATCATTCCACCTCCTATTGATGTTTATCATACCGTATCTATTAATAAAGCCCCCAATAGAGACATGGAGGCTTTATGACAAATGACAACCCGCTTTTAAAGAATCTGGTATCATCAATCAAAACACCTCGGCAGGAAATTAAGCATCATCTGCACCTGCTGTCTACGGTATAACGTATTTATTTTTTGACTCAAATCATTTTACCCAATCATCGTGCATTAGTCAACCGGTGAATTTCACTCATCTAAAACGAACTGTGCTGACTGCCGACTAGACTTGAGTACTGCTTGTCTCTTAGTTGCGATATGGTGAAACATCCACTCTTATTCCAGGTCCCATCGTGGAAGTTATTGAAGCATTGCGCATGTAAACACCTTTTGATGCCTGTGGCTTCGCCTTAACAAGTGCATCAGCAATCGCTTCAAAGTTTTCAACCAGTTTTTCATTATCGAATGAAATTTTTCCAAGCGGAACATGGATGTTTGCGGATTTATCAACACGGTATTCAACTTTACCGGCCTTGATTTCATTAACCGCTTTTTCAATTTCGAATGTTACGGTACCGGTTTTAGGGTTTGGCATAAGACCTTTAGGCCCAAGTACGCGGCCGAGTTTACCAACTTCAGCCATCATGTCAGGTGTCGCAACAACGACATCAAATTCAAACCAGCCTTGGTTGATTTGGTTGATCAAATCTTGTTCGCCAACATAGTCTGCGCCGGCATTTTCGGCTTCTGTTGCTTTATCACCTTTAGCAAATACCAATACGCGCTGGGTTTTACCGGTTCCGTGCGGCAAAACAAAAGCGCCGCGGATTTGCTGGTCAGCTTTCTTAGGGTCAACGCCCAGTCTGAATGCAGCTTCAACTGTTTCGTCAAAATTTGCTTTTGCTGTTTCTTTCAGCAAAGCAACAGCTTCTTCGGCATCATATGATTTTGAGCGATCAATCAGCTTAGAAGCTTCTTGATATCTTTTACTTCTTTTAACCATTTTGTTTCCTCCTCAGGTTGTGGTTTATAGCGGTAAGACCTCCCACTTAAAAATGCGCTGCGCTTTGTTCAAAAATCCGGTCTTTATGGCCGGATTTCCATCAGAACAAAAAGGCTTTGGCATTTTCATGAAAAAAGTTGCGAATGCGGAATCCATTAACGCAACCTGTATTGATTAATGTTTCAACTGGCATCAGTCTTCAATTGAAATGCCCATACTGCGTGCAGTACCTTCTACCATGCGAATAGCAGCATCTAAGTCAGCAGCGTTCAAATCAGGCATTTTTGTTTCAGCAATTTCTTGTACCTGATCACGCTTAACGGATGCAACTTTACTACGGCTTGGTTCACCAGATGCAGTATCAATCCCGGCTGCTTGTTTCAGCAATACAGCTGCAGGCGGAGTTTTCGTAATGAAAGTAAATGAACGGTCTTCAAATACTGTGATTTCAACAGGTATAATCGTACCAGCCTGATCTTGCGTTTCTGCGTTGAATTCCTTACAGAATCCCATGATATTTACACCGGCTTGACCCAATGCAGGTCCGACAGGCGGGGCTGGGTTCGCTTTTCCGGCTTCAATCTGCAATTTAACAACTTGAATAACTTTTTTAGCCACGAGACACACCTCCTTAAAGTCCGTGATGTGGTAATAGGGGTAGTCCCCTCCCACTCAACATTACCAATCCCCCTTTTGCTTCGGGGAGGTAAATAACAAAAAAATTTTAGCATGTATTATCAAATTATGCAAGGGTAATTTGTGTTTTTATTAAAACATCTTGTTACTAAGGCATTTTTTCATAAGGTTCTTTTCATAAATTTTTGTTGCTCTTAAACTCTCCCTGTTGATAGATGATATGACACAGTGCCAGTATTGATTTCAGGAGCGGGTGTCATAGCACTCAAAGCCCGTCGCAGTTTAGGGGTTTTGTGTCAAAAGCAACAAAATCTTACAGTTTTTCGATTTGCGGAAACTCCAGTTCAACCGGCGTTTCTCGTCCGAACATATTCACATGAACTTTCACTTTCTGTTTATCAGCATCGATGTGTTCAATTGTACCAGTGAAACCGCTAAATGGACCGTCTGTAACCTGGACATTCTCTTTCAATTCGAAATCAACTTTTGGAGCTTTTTCATTTATGCCCATTCGCTTCAGTACAAAATCGATTTCATCAGGCAAGAGTGATGTCGGTTTTGTTCCATGGCCGCTTGACCCCACGAAACCGGTTACGCCGGGTGTGTTGCGCACAACATACCACGAATCATCTGTCATCACCATCTCTGCCAGCACATAACCAGGATAGAATTTTTTCTTAACGGTTTTCTTTTTGCCATTTTTAATTTCTGTCTCTTCCTCTTCCGGAACAAGCACCCGAAAGATCTTATCTTCCATACCCATTGTGCCTACGCGCTTTTCCAAGTTGGTTTTCACCTTATTTTCATAGCCGGAGTAAGTATGGATAGCATACCAGTTTTTTTCCATCTGAACAGGACAAATTAACTTGCCCTTCCCTCCCTTATTTTATAGCTTATAGTTAATTATACTGAAAAATCAGCCCATATTAAAAAACCCGACATCTCCGGGTTTTTAATCAAAATATATCATATTCCATTATAGCATATTTCCAGGCTGTTTATTCAATAAATGCGATTAAAAAAATAAATTTAGGACTTGCGAAATACCAAGGTCGATCACTGCAAAAAATACAGCTACAAAAGCGACTGTTGTCAGCACAGTGATGGTATAACTTGTTAATTCACGTCCTTTTGGCCAAGAGACCTTTTTCATCTCTCTTGCTACGTCTTTAAAGAACTTACCAAGTTTCACGTCTGTCCCCTCCACTATTACCGAAGAATACCGGCTACTTTGTCTCACGATGCCATGTATGGCCGCCACAGATCCTGCAATATTTGCGTGCTTCCAACCGCTCAGGGCTGTTTGCTTGTTTGCCTGTCGTATAATTACGGCTTGCACAAATCGTGCATGCCAACACCACTTTTTTATTCACCGCACCACCCCATCACAGGGTTTTTCACTCATACTAATGTAGCATCCACCCGAGGCATGTGTCAACGGCTCACGGTGTTCCTGCTTCGTTCGTTTCCAAAAGCTGTTCTAATTTACGTTTGATGCGCTGCAGTGCATTATCAATCGATTTGACATGACGCTTTAATTTGACTGAAATCTCCTGATAGGTGCATCCGTCCATATATAAGCGCAACACGTCTTTCTCCATTCTGCTCAATAGTTCTGATAGTTTTCCTTCCATATCCACAAATCGCTCTCTATTAAGAAGCAATTCCTGAGGGTCAAACATTTTTGATCCTGCAACGATATCCAATAGAGTCCGGTCAGATTCATCATCATAAATCGGCTTATCGAGTGACACGTACGAATTAAGCGGGGCATGCTTCTGCCTGGTGGCTGTTTTGATAGCAGTAATAATCTGCCTGGTCACACACAGCTCGGCAAATGCTTTAAACGAGGAAAGCTTGTCCCCGTCATAATCGCGAATTGCTTTATAAAGACCAATCATGCCCTCCTGGATAATATCTTCTTTATCAGCCCCAATAATAAAATAAGTCCGTGCTTTTGCACGTACATAGCTGATATATTTATGTATTAAAAAGTCCAGGGCATGGCTGTCCCCCTGATGAATCAGTTGAATAACCTCATTATCATTCAGCAATTCCAAGCTTAGATTATCCGTCTCTGCCAGCTTGACACTCACCTAAAAAGCCCCCCCGGCTACACCGCTGTCATTGTTAAAGGTATTATACAGTAAGCGCTTCACAATAGTCAACATCGAATCTCCGGACAAACAGAGCAAACAGATTCACTCATCTCCGCGCCGCCACTTTTCAAATTGATCCAAAACGTGCTTGTCTAAAGGGATTTTGTTTTTGTGTTTAACCTTGTGATGCTGATCAATCACCTGGTCTATTTCTCTATCAATATCTTTTAATTCAATATATAGCTCACGCGCTGATATTCTTAGGGCGCCCCGTCCAAAGATCGTCCGCTGCTCAGCATAATCAGATGTTGCCACATAAACTTGATTGATTACATTTTTCAGCTCTTTAACAATTCGTTCAATACACTCATCAGCCGTTTCGTTCTCTTTGGTATAAATAATTTCAACCTTATGTTCTTTCAATTTGCTTTCAGTGCCCTTCACGTAATAAGCATCGAATACTATAATCACACGCATGCCGGTAAATGCCTGATAATCAGCAAGCAGTTCAATCAGGCGGTCGCGGGCCTGTCCAATGTCCGTTTGCTTGATTCGCTTTAATTCTTCCCAATCGCCAATAATATTATAGCCGTCCACTACCAATACATTCATAGCTACCCACCAGCCGGAAACCTTTTGCGGTATACCTCGTACATTAGCAAGCTGCAGGCAACAGAGGCATTCAGGGATGACACATGCCCGCGCATTGGAAGGCTGAGGGTCCAATCACATTTATCTCTGACCAGTCTGCTCATGCCCTTTCCTTCGTTGCCAATCACGAGTGCAATCGGCATTGTGCCATCAAGCTTTCGATAATCTTCAGTGCCGTTGGCTTCTGTTCCGACTACCCACACATGGCGCTTTTTTAGTTCATCAATCGTATTGGCAATATTGGTGACGCGGGCGACCGGGATGTGCTCGAGAGCTCCTGCAGCCGTTTTGGCTACCGCCCCTGTCAATCCGACCGAGCGCCGTTTTGGAATGATGACGCCATGCGCTCCTGAAGCATCTGCACTTCGCAGTATCGACCCTAAGTTGTGCGGGTCTTCCAGCTGATCCAACACGATAAAAAATGGTGCTTCCTGACTGTTTTCCGCTTTTGAAAATAAATCCTCAAGCGATGCATATGAATAGGAGGCTACATAGGCGATGACGCCCTGGTGACTTCCGGATGCCAATTTATCGAGTTTTGATTTGGGTGTTTTTTGCAAAATTGTTCCGGCATTTTTACTTAAAGATTCAAGCTTTCCAAATGAGGATTTGCTCAAATGCTCTGACACCAATACTTTATTGACTGGTCTGCCGGATTCCAGCGCTTCTATAACAGGGTTTTTTCCAATAATGATTTCCTGATCCATGTCAGCCTTACCTCCCTTCAATAAATGCTATAGCTGCCTGCAACAGCTCATTCAATCGAGCCTGATTACCCAGCAGATGATGATAGCCGATCAGTGCTTCGAACGCTGTGCTGTAACGATACGTCTGGACACTTATATTTTTGGGAATCGTGCCGGATTTTGCATTGCGTCCTCTGGCTGCGACCCCTTCTTCTTCATCGCTCAGAAAATCCGTCTCAAGCCAGTGCAGAATGACCAGAGCCTGTGCTTTTCCCGAAACGAATGTGACGGCTTCTTTATGCAACTGGTTCGGCTTCACTTTACCGGTTTTTAGCAAATGCTCTCTCACATAGACTTCATATACAGCGTCTCCCATGTAAGCAAGAGCCAGGCTTTTCATTTGCTTGACTTCAAGACTCATTGTCCCCTCGTTTCCACCGGGTGCCCTGGGGCGTATCTTCTAAAATAATATTTTTCGCTTTCAGGGTGTCACGGATTTCATCTGCCCGGTTAAAATCCCGATTTTTTCTCGCTTCGGTCCGCTCTTTAATCAGCGAATCCACCTCTTCATCCAGAAGTTCTTCCGCTTGCTTAATTTGGATACCCAACACCAGAAGTATAGAATCGATGCTTTCCTGGAAAGATTCAATAACGTGTGTTGATGTTTGTTTTTCCTCAAGATAACGGTTTGCTTCTTTCGTTAGCTCAAATAAAACGGAGATCGCGTTTGCTGTATTCAAATCATCATCCATGGCCGCTTCAAACTGTCTGTTTAAATCATTGATTGTTTCCTGCCACGTTTCGGATGTTCGGTTTAAGTTCATACTTGCCTCTTTGCGATGTTCCAGATTCAAATAAGCATTCTTAACCCGGTCCAGGCTGTTTTTGGAACCTTGCAGCAATTCTTCTGTAAAATTAATAGGATTGCGGTAATGAACACTCAGCATGAAAAAACGGACAACTTGCGGGTCATGCTGGCTGATAATATCTCTCGTCAAAACAAAGTTTCCTAGTGATTTGGACATTTTTTCATTGTCAATATTAATATACCCATTATGCATCCAGTAATGAGCAAACGGCTTTTCGTTCATCGATTCCGACTGGGCAATTTCATTTTCATGATGCGGAAATGTCAGATCCTGTCCGCCTGCGTGGATATCAATCGTCTCTCCAAGATATTTTTTAGCCATGGCCGAGCATTCAATGTGCCAGCCCGGACGTCCCTGTCCCCATGGTGAACCCCAGGCAATCTCACTCCCTTTCGCTTTTTTCCATAAAGCAAAATCGAGCGGGTCTCGCTTTTTCTCGCCAACTTGAATACGGGCGCCGGACCTTAATTCATCAATTGACTGGTGCGACAATTTCCCGTAGCCATCAAACGACCGCGGTTTGAAATAAACATCTCCATCAACCTCATAGGCATAACCTTTATCAATCAAATTGGCTATGAAGTCAATGATGTCATCCATCGTCTCGGTCACACGCGGATTATACGTTGCCTCCTTGACACCGAGGGATCCGATATCTTCCAAATAAGCATCGATAAACCGGTTGGCAACGTCCGGAACCTGTTCACCTAATTCATTGGCCGCTTTAATGATTTTGTCATCCACATCGGTAAAGTTTAAGACGTAATCAACCTGATACCCTTTATACTCAAAATAACGTCTCACAGTATCAAAGACAATGGCCGGACGGGCGTTGCCGATATGAATGTAATTATATACCGTCGGACCGCATACATACATGCGTACCTTTCCTTCCTCGAGCGGTTTGAACGTTTCTTTTTCCTGTGTCAGTGTATTATAAATGGTGAGTGTCATTCTGCTTCACTTCCTTTAACTTTTCGATCTCCTCTTTCAGCAAATCAATTTCTTGCTGGAGCTTATCGCAGCGATCAGCAACGGGGTCAGGAATCTTATGATGATCCAAGTTATTGCTATTTCGAACCTTTTGCCCATTCTGGACGACAACTGTTCCCGGAACACCAACAACGGTGGAATGTTCAGGAACATCTTTTAAAACAACCGACTGGGCACCGATTTTGGAACTGTCACCGATTGTGATATTACCCAGTACTTTTGCACCTGTTGTAACGGTGGCGTTATCTTTGACGGTCGGGTGACGTTTCCCTTTTTCTTTGCCTGTTCCACCCAGTGTTACGCCCTGGAAAAGGGTGACATTATCACCGATTTCGGTTGTTTCACCAATGACAACCCCCATACCGTGATCTATGAAAAATCTTCTGCCGATTTGAGCGCCGGGGTGAATTTCAATCCCGGTAAAAAAACGGCTGACTTGTGATATCGATCGTGCAATAAAAAACATCCGGCGTTTAAAGAAAAAATGTGCTATGCGATGAGACCAAATTGCATGTAAGCCGGAATAAGTCAGAAACACCTCTATATATGAACGTGCAGCAGGGTCCTGATCAAATACGATATCCATATCTTCCTTCATCCGCTTAAAAATACTCATTGAATGCCCCTCCTCTCAAAGGTCTTATCTATATCCGGTTTCCACTTTCCGGGATAAAAAATAAGCGTCTCTGTGTAATGATTACACAGAGACGCTTATAGCGCGGTTCCACTCTGTTTGGAGAAAACTGGATTTCTCCCGGCTTGCTCTCTGTTAACGGCAGAGCGCCGCCGCTATATACTCACTTTCCATAACGGGCTCCAAGGTGCATTTCACAAACGGTGCTTAGAATCATTTCCAGCCGGTGATGATTCTCTCTGGGTAAGCAGAGCGCTTCCTACTTCTCCTTGTCAAAGCTCAATATTGATATGTTCAGGCTCTTTTCGTAAACTTTGTTGTTTTTTAAGCTTTACAGTTGATTTAAACTACGACGTAAGTGCTATGTTGATCTCCGTTCCGGGCAGTCGCGCAACTTAGGGCAACGCTTCAGCTTCCTCGGAAGCAAAAACCGCTTCCTGCGGGAACATAGGTATCGGTGAGACCCCGCAGTGCGCCAACAATGTTTTCTGCGAGGAGCGTATGCTTCACAGAAATAGCTTGCAACGCGACGAGCACGAGCACGAGAAGGCTCACCAGCCGCCCTAAGGTGCGCGGCGTGTATTTCCGAAGCGGTAGACGACACACCAACTTCCATCTAAAATTAAGTCGCAGTTTATCCCGCATCTAATGGTAACCCGCCAAGATACGGCGGCTAACTGACCCTAAATGCCCGATTCTGTTCAACTAACATTCAGCGGAAAAGTCCACGCCGTTGCATGAAGTTTCAATTTATGGATTTAGGGCAAACAACAACTTTTAGAAAACAGCCTTGTGTTAAAATCTGTTATTTATTCATGAAGACAGTTCGTGTGTAATCACTATATTACATTTAACGGCAAATGTGAATTATTAAGCTCCCAGCTGCTTCAGGAGGTTATCAAGCCGTGACAAAATCGTATCTCTGCCAAGAAGTTCAATCGCCATCGGCAGTTCCGGTCCATGTGCCTGTCCGGTTGTCGCAACGCGAATCGGCATGAACAGTTTTTTGCCCCGGTGGCCGGTTTCTTTTTGAGTTGCCTTAATTTGCTGCTTGATTGAATCTTTATCAAAACTCTCCAAATGGATCAGCTTATCCGTTAATACCTGCAGCACTTCCGGTACTTGTTCCTGCTGCAACACTTCCATCGCAGCTTCATCATAACTGATGGATTCATTGAAGAACAGCTCAGTTAATTCGACAATTTCAGCCCCGTACCGCAATTGTTCCTGATACAATGCAATGACTTTTTCAGCCCACGCACGTGTTGTGCCATCCATGTTTTCCGGCAGTTTGCCTGCATCAATAAGATGCGGCATTGCGAGTTCAATGACTCTATCTGTGTCAGCTGCTTTAATATATTCATTGTTCATCCATTTCAGCTTATGACGGTCAAAAATCGCTGCTGAAGTTGACAAACGATCAGGATCAAAAATCTCAATCAGCTTGTCCTTCGTAAACATCTCTTCTTCCCCTGTCGGCGACCAGCCGAGCAATGTGATGAAATTAAACAACGCTTCAGGCAAGTAGCCCAGCGTGCGATACTGTTCAATGAACTGTAAAATATGTTCATCCCGCTTGCTCAATTTTTTCCGTTCTTCATTCAAGATGAGTGTCATATGGCCGAAGTTGGGCGCCTCCCAGGCGAATGCTTCATAGACCATCATCTGCTTCGGTGTGTTTGAAATATGCTCTTCACCGCGCAGGACATCCGTTATCTCCATCAAGTGGTCATCAATTGAGACAGCAAAGTTATATGTCGGCGCGCCATTTTTCTTCACAATGACCCAGTCGCCAAAGTCGCTTGATTCGAATGTAATATTGCCCCGTACAATATCATTGAACGTATATGATTTGTTCTCAGGGACACGCAAGCGGATGCTTGGCTTGCGTCCTTCCTGTTCAAATGCTTCAACCTGTTCTTGTGTCAGATTGCGATGAGCGCCGGAGTATTTCGGCACTTGCCCCTTGGCACGCTGTTCTTCGCGTTCCTGATCCAGTTCTTCTTCGGTCATGTAGCATTTATATGCCAAACCTCTGTCAATCAGATCATCAACATATTTCTGATAGATTTCCAGCCGCTCCATCTGACGGTATGGTCCATAATTACCGCCAACATCAGCACCTTCGTCCCATTCTATACCAAGCCATTTCAGATACATCATCTGGCTTTCTTCTCCGCCTTCTACATTCCGCTTATCATCCGTATCCTCGATTCGGATGATAAATTTCCCATCGAAGTGTTTCGCATATAAATAATTAAATAAAGCTGTGCGGGCGTTGCCAATGTGCAGATGACCCGTCGGACTCGGTGCATACCGTACACGAACCTCATTTGTCATGGTGGTACCCCTTCCTTTTTTAAATACGTATTCGACCGATTTTTATCATTAGATCTATTAATAAAATACGTCTTTCGCACGATTAAAAAGTGATAACAGCTGGCGTTATCACTTTTTGCTTCCTTTATAAGTTATACCGCGTTTACTGAGCTTTTTCAAGTAATTTTGGTTTAGCAAAGATCATTCTGCCGGCAGAGGTCTGCAGGACACTCGTAATCAGCACTTCAACCTTCTTACCGATATAATCGTGCCCTTCTTCCACAACAATCATGGTGCCGTCATCGAGATATGCAACACCCTGATTATGCTCCTTGCCGTCTTTTATCACTTGCACATTAAGTTCTTCTCCAGGCAAGACAACCGGTTTGACAGCATTTGCCAGGTCGTTAATATTCAATACGGGGACTTCCTGCAAATCACAAACTTTATTTAAATTAAAGTCATTCGTTACAACAATTCCATCGATGACTTTAGCAAGTTTTATCAGTTTGCTGTCAACTTCCGGGATCTCTTCAAAATCACCTTCATAAATCTCAACATCGACCGGCAATTCCTTTTGAATCCGGTTAAGAACATCAAGTCCGCGACGGCCCCGGTTTCGTTTCAGTACGTCCGATGAGTCAGCAATATGCTGCAGTTCACCCAGAACAAACTGCGGAATGACAATTGTTCCTTCAAGAAAGTTTGTCTGACAGATATCAGCGATACGACCATCAATGATGACGCTTGTATCCAGAATTTTGGATTTGGGATGTTTTTTCGGCTGCGGCTGCTCGCCATCAGAAGAGCGTTTTTTATCGCGTTCTTTACGATTAAAATTAAGCAGGCTCATTAATTCATCCCGCCGTCTGAAACCAACCTGAAAACCGAAATAACCAAGCAAAATTGTGATAAAGAGCGGAAGCACCTGTGAGACAAGATAAATATTAATATCTGTTAAAGGGATGTTCACCAGATAAGCAATGAATAAACCGGCGATCAAACCCAGACTGCCAAAGAGCAGGTCCCCAACCGGCGCTTTAATTAGACCCTCTTCCACCCAACGTAAAAATCCAACAATATGTCCCGCGATAAAATAAGATAACACAAATAATATAATTGCACCAAAAACCATGCCTAAATAAGGGGATGCAGCCCATGTTGCGTCGGTAAAGTCAAACATATTGATAATATCCGGAACATATAAATACCCAATGGTACCGCCACAAATAATGAAAAATAAATGGACAATCTTTTTTAGCACCACTGTTCACCTCCTATCGCTTATTATTACCCATTTTCTGTATATTAACCATGAATGCTTAGAATAAATATAGTTTATCAATAAAAGCCTATCACAACTGTTAAAATGAGTCAATTTAGAAAATAATACATAATATCACACTTTTTGTTATTGTGTCAATATTTTGAGTTCCGAGCACCAAGTCGGCAACTGCCATTTGATCTGATTATTCACTTCTGTTTAACGCTCCAGTCCCTCTTCCAGGGCTTCCTGTACTGTGTTGACGCCAAGGACTTCAATCGATTCCGGCGGCCTCCACCCTTCCAGATTTTTCTCAGGGCATATAACACGTTTGAAGCCCAGCTTTGCTGCTTCCTGCACGCGCTGTTCAAATCGGGCTACACGTCTAACTTCGCCGGTCAGCCCAACTTCACCAATCACAATATCCTCTGGTTTCGTCGGCTGATTCCGGAAGCTGGATGCGATGCTGACAGCTACTGCCAGATCAATGGCCGGTTCATCAAGCTTTACCCCGCCGGCAACCTTTATATAGGCATCCTGGTTTTGCAGCATAAGCCCCACACGTTTTTCCAATACAGCCATCAGAAGCGGAACCCGGTTCGTATCAATACCGGTTGCCATCCGTCTTGGATTGCCGAAACTTGTCGGAGAAATCAACGCCTGTATTTCGACCAGAATAGGGCGTGTGCCTTCCATTGAAGCAACTACCGTAGAGCCGGCCGCTCCCTGTGAACGTTCTTCCAGAAAGATCTCGGAAGGGTTCATGACTTCCCGCAATCCTTCTTCCTTCATTTCGAAAATTCCCATTTCATGTGTACTGCCAAAACGATTCTTCACACTGCGTACAATGCGGTAAGTATGGTGACGCTCCCCTTCAAAGTAGAGTACAGCATCAACCATATGCTCCAGCATTCGCGGTCCGGCAATGGCGCCTTCTTTGGTAACATGGCCGACAATGAAGATCGGGATGCCATTTGATTTGGCAACACGCATCAGTTCACTTGTGCTTTCACGCACCTGAGAAACGCTTCCGGGAGCGCTTGATATTTCTTCACGGTAAATCGTCTGGATTGAATCAATCACGACTAATGAAGGTTTTATCTGTTCAATCTGATTGACGATATCAAGTAAATTCGTCTCTGATAATACATATAATAAATCGGAGGTGACACCAAGTCTGTCTGCCCGAAGTTTTGTCTGCCGGACGGATTCCTCCCCGGATATATACAAGACCGGCAAATGCTTGTCAGCTAATTGAGCTGATATTTGCAGCAGCAATGTTGACTTTCCAATCCCCGGATCCCCGCCTATCAAAGCCAGTGATCCCGGCACAATGCCGCCGCCAAGCACACGGTTAAATTCCTCCATCGATGTTGTCATGCGGGGTTCTTTTTGTGTCTCCACAGCCGTTATGCTTTCGGGCTGATGCTTCGTCTTTGCATCCCTCGTCATTGTATGCCTGCTGCTTGCAGGAGATGCTTCCATTTCTTCTACCA